>CBFCWN010000039.1:0-33965 GCA_965601515.1 uncultured Myxococcales bacterium
CGGCCGGCGGCGCTGCAGCCGCCTGCGCTTCCATTGTGGCGCCAGCTGGGTGGGGTCTTGGGCGGAGCAAAACACGCGGGTTGAGACTCAGCGCCCTACCCGTCTAAGGAGGCCGCCTCTTCGTCGGTGAACACGCGAGAGCGCGTCAGGAACCGGTAGCCCTCGGGCGCCTCGAGCGAAAAGCCAGCCCCGCGCCCTGGGACCGCGTCGATGATGAGCTGGGTGTGTTTCCAAAGCTCGAACTGCTGGCCGCCGATGTACACGGGGGTGCCATCGATCTCGCCGAGGCAAACGTCTCGGGACCCAATCTTGAACTCGCCGGCCGGGTAACACATGGGTGAGCTTCCATCGCAGCAGCCGCCCGACTGATGGAAGAGCAACGGTCCGTGGACCGCGCGGAGCTTCCGAATGAGCTCCACGGCAGCCTCGGTGGCTTTGACGCGCTCGACGCTCATCGCGCTAGAAGAAGCCCATCGGGTTCGGGTCGTAGCTCACCAGCAGGTTCTTGGTCTGCTGGTAGTGGTTGAGCATCATCTTGTGGGTCTCTCGGCCGATCCCGGACTGCTTGTACCCGCCGAACGCCGCGTGTGCGGGATAGAGGTGGTAGCAGTTGGTCCAGACTCGCCCGGCTTGAATCGCTCGTCCGGCACGGTACGCGGTGTTGGTATCGCGCGACCACACTCCTGCGCCTAGGCCGTACAGGGTGTCGTTTGCGATTTGCATGGCATCATCGAAGCCGTCGAACGAGGTGACCGACACGACGGGCCCGAAGATTTCTTCTTGGAACACCCGCATGCGGTTGTTGCCGGCGAGGATGGTCGGCTCCACGTAGTAACCACCCTCGAGCTCGCCACCAAGCTCCGCGCGCTTCCCACCGGTAAGCACTTCCGCGCCCTCCTGTTTGCCGATGTCGATGTACGCGAGGATCTTCTCGAGCTGGTCTGTGGATGCCTGTGCGCCAACCATCGTCTCGTCGTCGAGCGGGCTTCCCATCTTGATTTGCTGAACCCGGTCGACCGCTTGCTCGAGGAATGTCCCGTAGATCTCCTTGGCGACGAGCGCGCGAGACGGGCAGGTGCACACCTCCCCTTGGTTCAACGCGAACATCGCGAAACCCTCGAGGACTTTCTGGCGGTATTCGTCATCCTTGTCGAACACGTCTGCGAAGAACACGTTCGGCGACTTGCCGCCGAGCTCCAGCGTCACGGGGATGAGATTCTCCGACGCGTACTGCATGATGAGGCGGCCGGTCGTGGTTTCGCCGGTAAAGGCAACCTTGGCGACGCGGGGACTCGAGGCGAGAGGCTTTCCGGCTTCGACGCCAAAACCATTGACCACGTTGAGCACGCCCGGCGGCAAGAGGTCACCGACGAGCTTCATCACTTCGAGAATGCCCACCGGCGTCTGCTCTGCCGGCTTTAGAACGACCGCGTTACCGGCGGCAAGCGCCGGTGCGACCTTCCACGCGGCCATGAGGATCGGGAAGTTCCAAGGAATGATTTGACCGACGACTCCGAGCGGCTCCGGGATGTGGTAGGCCATCGTGTGTTCGTCGATCTCACCGACGGTGCCTTCCTGCGCGCGAATGCAGCCGGCGAAGTAGCGAAAGTGATCGATCGCGAGCGGCATGTCGGCGGCGAGGGACTCCCGCACCGGCTTGCCGTTGTCCCACGTCTCGATGAGCGCGAGCTGTTCGAGATGCTCCTCCATGCGATCGGCGATCTTGTTGAGGATGTTCGCGCGTTCGGCAACCGCGGTGCGTCCCCACTGAGGCGCAGCGCGGTGAGCCGCATCGAGGGCGAGCTCAATATCCTCGGCTCCTGACCTCGGAACTTCGCAATAGGTCTGACCAGTGACCGGGCTCGGGTTCTCGAAGTAGTTGCCCGTACGGGGTTCTGTCCATTCCCCGTCGATGTAGTTGTGGTAGCGACTGTCGAGTTTCGGTGCGTCGTACTTCATCGGGTGTCTCCTGGAATCTCCTCGGGTGGGCTGAAGAGCCTATCACCGAGTGGAAGGCTTCGGGAACCCGTTCGTTGGTACCGTGACAGGCAAACCGCGGTTCGGCCGCAGCGGGCCCTCGTTACCAGATTGAGACCGAGCGCGGGGTCCCATTTGCGGACACGAGACGACGATTGAAGAGGTCTTGGCAGTGGTCGTTGTACGACTGTCGTGCGGGTCTAGGCGCGAAGCCGAGCACGTTGTGGGCCTTCTCCGACGAGTAGTTCTGGTTGGCGAACATGAGCGTCGCTGTGACCTCGGACAACGGCAGCTCCTTTCCTCGGAGTACCCGTCGACTCAGGAAGTCCATCAGCTTCCCGAGCCTGAGGATGGTCCTCTCCTCGAGCGGCCAGGGCTTCACCCGGACGCCGAAGACCTGCTCGAGGCTGCCCATGATGTCTTCCCGCGAGGCATTTCGAGAAAGGATGACGTCGCCGTAGAACCGGTTCATGAAGGCGAGCCAGTGAGCCTTCGCCACGTCCCGAGCGTCCACGTAGGCCATGTCGATCCCTGCGGGATGAAAGTAGCGACGGGTCTTTACGAAAGTTCGAACGAGGTCGTTGAAAATCGCGTCGTCCCGGCTCCAGGGACCTATCGGCGTCGGGAGGTACGAGACCATGACTCGCAGGCCGTCCTCATGCGCGCGGTGCAAGACGCGGCTCGCTTGCCTCTTCGCCTTCAGGTACGGCAGTGTCGTGTAGATCGGTTCTTCGTCGATGTCGGTCTCGGCTGGGCTCTCCGTGATCAAACCTTGCTTTGGGCAAGGGACTCCGGCACTGGAGTGCCCCATGTGCAACGTGAGCCCGAGCTCTTTCGCCACCTCGACGACGTTGACTACGCCTCCGAAGTTGATCGCCGAGATCGTTCCGTCGGCGTCGGTGGGCGATAGGTCGATCTGGGTGACCGAATCGAAGATCAACGACTTCTCTGTGAACCCTTCGCAGGCGTCGCGGATGCTTTGCGTGTCGCGCACATCGCCTTGATGACATTCGACGAGGTCCGGCATGTCTTTCGACTTTCGGAGGTCACGGAGGAGCACCCGGAACTCCGTGTTCGGAAACAGCTGCAGGCCCTGCTCTAAGAAGACCCGTCCAATCTGACCCGTCGCTCCGATGACGAGCACCTGGTCCGGCGGGTTGATCGCCTTGAGAGGCGCCGTCGCCTCCGGAAACGCCTGGCTCGAGGAGTCCACCATTCGGGCGGGAGTAGGCCACGGCTATCCGACGCCGAGCAAGGGATTTCTCGGGGATTCACTCGTGCGGGGGCGTTCCACCGAGTAGGCTACGCGGGGCCAGCGCACTAGCCTTGGGGAGAGAGGGAGCATGATGCAGTCGTTTACGAATAAGACCGCGGTCGTCACCGGCGCCGCGAGCGGGATCGGCCTGGCGCTTTCGGAGCGCTTTGCGCGAGAAGGCGCGCGCGTGGTCTTGGCGGACATTGAAGAAGGTGCGCTCGACGATGCCGTCGCAAAGGTGAGAGCATTCGGTGCCGAGGCGATCGGTGTGCGTACGGATGTTTCGAAAGCCGAAGACGTGCAGGCTCTCGCGGAGAAGGCGCGCGCTGAGTTCGGAAGCATCGACGTCGCGTGCAACAACGCAGGTGTCTTTACCGGCGGCTACCTCTGGGAGGAAAGCCTCGCGGACTACAAGTGGCTGCTCGATGTAAACGTGTGGGGCATCATCCACGGCATTCGAACGTTCATCCCAATCATGCTCGAGCAGGACACCGAGTGTCACTTGGTCAACACCGCATCGATGGCTGGGCTCACCGTGATGCCGTTCGCCGGCATCTATCACATGACGAAGCACGCGGCGGTCGCGCTCAGTGAAGCGCTGTTCCATGAGCTTGCCGTCACTTCCGACAAAGTTCAGGTCTCGGTCTTGTGCCCGGAGCTCATCCGGACGAGCATTGCGACCTGCGACCGAAACCGGCCAGCGGAGTACGCGAAGCCGGGCGACTTGGTCGAAAGCGATGCGCGCGAGATGGTGATGACGGCGATCACCGATGGAATGGATGATGGCCTCGACCCCTCGGTCATGGCCGACCGGGTCATCGACGCCATCCGAAGCGGGACATTTTACATTCTCTCGAGCGACGCGTGGCGCGACACGATGCTTCAGAGAATGGAAGACATCCGCAACGGCGAAAATCCGATCCTGAGTCCTCCGATGTAAGCGGCGCCGAGCCCGAACGGCCGCGTGTTTCGCAAATCGCGCGGGTCGATCCGCAAGGGCTCGATTTGAAAAGGGTTTTGAGGGCCCCGCGTGTCCCCTGCCTTAGCGGCGGCGGGCGACGAAGAAGTAGCTGGGGGTGAAGATGCCGGCTTGGCCTCCAGCGATGAGGGCCTCCGCGGCTCGACCGAGCATCTGACTGACTTCCTTCGAGCCCTTCGGGGCAATGCGAAGCGCTTCGAGAAGACCGATGGTCCGTCGCGCCACCCGTCGGCCGAGCCGCCCTCGGCGAACGCCGAGGAAGCTGGACGTTTCGCCGAGCAACGGGAGGTACCAGGGGGTTTCGGGGTCACTCGTCGTCGCGGCGTCGAAGCTCTCGACGACCTCGAAGCCAGCCGTCTCGAGCGCTGCGAGCGTCTCCGGGATACTGGCGATGTCGGGGAGGCTATCCCCGGTTTCGATTTCGTTCTTAATCCATTGATGGCGCGGGTCCTGCGAGTCGAACCGGTCCGTCATGCACCATTCGTAGCCGGCGAAGAGCGCACCCGGCTTCAGCACGCGCGCAATCTCGGCGAACGCGGCGGCCTTGTCGGGGGCGTGGCAGGTTGCCTCGATCTGGTAGGCGGCGTCGTAGGTCTCGTTCGCCACCTGAAGGTTCATGAAGTCGCCCTTGAAGCCCGAGCAAAGCGAGCTCAGCCCGGCGTTTTGATTGTGCTCACGAACCTTCTCGAGCTGGTAGTCGTTGTTATTGACACCCTCGACTGTAGCCCCTGAGAAACGGGCGATCGCGCGCATCGGGCCGCCGACCCCGCATCCAACATCGAGCACCTTCATTCCACGCTGAAGCCCGAGTCGAAGGGCCAGGTAGTGCTCCGCGCGCGCAAGCGACGACTCGAACGACTCGCCCCTCGCACGCGTGGCGAAGTGAAACGATTGCCCCCAGCCGTGCTCGTAGAAGTCGGTGACGACGTCGTAGTAATCGTTGATCATTTGCGCGTACTGCGCTTTGCGAGCCGCGACACCACCGCCTCGTGCCTCGTCGAAGAAGCCCAGGTATTCGCTGATAGTGCTCTTCACTCGACCGCGAGTATTGGTATCGGTGTAGAACGCTCCTGGCTTGCTGATCTGTGCCTGCTGCATCGAGTCCCGCCCTTTCGGTTGGAAATCGAACTAACACGCGACGATCTCGGGTCGCGCCGTTAGTCGGTGAACGGTTCGCGCAGTTTGGTGAGCGGTCGAAGCGTCGCGCTGACCTGTGCGAAAGACGCGGTGACGAACAGTAAAGTAGCGGCGGGGAAGCGGAACGAACGCGCTACACTTCACGGTGATGAGCCCAAAACTCGTGTTGTGGCCACTGACCGTTCACGTTTTGCTAACCCTTCGCGGCGCTCGGCAAGGATGCATGGCCGCCGTGGTGCGCGCGCTGATCGCCTGACCGCCAACTCTAGTCGTCGTTCAGGGACCGAGGAGCGGCTCGAGCTGCTCGACCGCGAACTCCTCTGGAGGGATTGGCGGATAGACCGTCAGCGTGATTCGAAACCACACGCGGCAAAACGGCTTCTTGAGAGCCTTCTCGTCTTTGCGATTGAGGAAGCTTCCTCAGAGGCCATCGAGCCGAATCGGAAGCACGGGAGCGGGGGTGCGCTTCACGATACCACGCAGTCAGCTAGCTCGGACGCGCGCGTTGTCCATCAGAGCGAGGACGATGTCATCCGACCGAGTGATGTCGCGACCTCGTCGATGCTGGCGCATGAACCTCGCGAGCAGCCGTTCCCGCAGCTCCGGGTGCCTCACGACGCGCTCTCGCACGTAGCCTAGGCCAACGCGCTCGAGGAACTCCGCTGCACCTTCGCCGAGGCCCGCTTCATCGTGATGCAGCTGAATGAAAGCGGCAGCGATCTCGAACACGACACGCTCTTCGCTTGCGCGACAGAGGTGCGAGCGCTCGCCGACGCGGACTCCCCACTGCCCGCCAATTTTCGTGACGTGAACATCACGAATCGTAACCCAATCTTGGTGAATGCCCGGCATCTGTTTGAATCTGACCGACCGAAGTTTCGGTTCGATTTCTGATCGGCAACGCTATTGCATCAAAGCCAGAGGGTTTCAACAGCGAATGACGATCTTGCCCGTCGACGCCCGCCCGAACAAAGCCGCAAACGCATCGCCGGCTTCCTCGAGCGGATAGATCGCATCCGGCGCGGAACGCAGCTTGCCCTCCTCTGCCCATTCGACGATCTGTTCAATGACCGACGGGACCACGGGCGGGTTCGCGAACACCTCGCCACCCCAGTTTACTCCGTGGATCGAGCAGCGCTTGATGAGCGGGATGTTCAGGGGAACGTTCGCGATGCCGGCCACGAAACCGACGACGAGGTAGCGACCATACGGAGCCAAGCTGCGAAGCGCAGGTTCCGCGAATTCGCCCCCAATCGGATCGTACACGACGTCCACGCCCTGCCCGCCCGCGGCTGCTTTCGCCGCTTTTCGCCAGTCCGGCTGGGTATAGTCGACGGCGGCCTCGGCGCCGGCCTCGATGCAGTGTGCGCGTTTCGCCTCGGTCGAAGCGCATGCGATCGCTCGGGCTCCAATCGCGCGAGCGACTTCGATGGCCGTCGTCCCGGTCGTCCCCGCTGCGCCGAGGACGAGCAGACTCTCGCCCTCACGAAGCTTACCGAGGTGTTTCAGACCGTAGACGGCCGTCGCGTACGCGATGAAGAAGTTCGCCGCGTCGTCGAGAGGAATCGACTTTGGAAGCTTGAACACCGAGTCGGCGGGTAGGCACGCGTACTCCGCGAGCCCGCCGAGAAGCGCGAAGCCCGCCACGTGGTCGCCAGGCGCTAGGTGCGTGACCTTCCCACCGACGGACTCGACCACACCGGAGAGCGAGCTTCCCGGTGTGAACGGAAGTGGCGGCTTGATCTGGTACTCACCTTTGATGAGAAGCCCGTCGAAATAGCCGACCCCGACGCCGTGCACGCGCACCTTGACTTCGTGCCCGCTCGGCGCGCGCTCGTCGACTTCCGATACGCCGATGGCAGACGGATCGCCGAACTCCGTGACTTGGATCGCTCTCATGCTTTCTCCCGATCGTTCGCGGCGAGTCTAGCGGGAAGTCGGCGGGTGAGAAGCCCGCGTCTTTCGCAAATCGCGCGGGTTGGTCTGGAAGGTGGTGGAATTGCGGGGGTTCTGGGGGGGCTGCGTGTCCCCTGAGTGTGCTATGCCTTCGTTTGATGAAGTTTTCCCCGATTCGACCCATCGAAGCGGCTCGGGCGCTTCGCGCGATCTTCGCCGATCCGGACGACACGAAGCAGGTCTTTCGAATCATCGAGGCCCTGCAGGGGCCCTCGCTCGCGCGCACACACAGCCGATTGCGACAGACCGACTCGGGACGGAAGCTTCTTCGCGAAAGACCCGACCTTCTTCCTTTGCTGTGCGATCGAGGGTGGCTTGCGTCGCTTCCGGACGGAACGCTCGGGCGTGCGTACCTCGACTTCGTACAAGCTGAAGGCATCACGGCCGACGGTCTCGTCGAAGCGTCTCTCGTGCGCACGCCGATGGACGACTCGGGGTTGTCTTGGGTGAGGGACTGGCTGCGCGACACGCACGACGTGTGGCACGCCGTGCTCGGGTACAGCGGCGACGTCGTTGGTGAGTCCGCGCTCCTCGCGTTCAGCCACACGGAAACGGGAAACTGGGGAGTCGGGCTGGTCGCCGCAGTGGCGTGGATCAAGCTTGGCCGTGAAACCGACCCTGCCCTCGGTGCTCAGCACACCGTGGCCGAAGGTCGGCGCATCGCGCAAAACTGCGCCTGGTTCGTCGACGTGCCCTGGCATGAATGGCTCGAACGCCCTCTCGAAGACGTGCGCCGAGACCTCGGCATCACGAAGCCCGTCGAGTACCACCCGATCGCTGCAAGCGAGTTCGACACGACGCTCTTCGGCCGACGGCCGAAGCAGCCCGGTAAAGCGGCCTAGGGAAGCGTCTCAGCAAATACGCGGAACGCGTTTTCGCCCATGACGAGCCGAATATCGGCCTCGCTCATCCCTTGTTCGAGCAAGGCGTCGACGATGAGCGGCAAACCCGTGGTGTCGAAGGGCACCGGCACCGCGCCGTCGAAATCAGACCCGAGCGCTACGTGCTGCGCGCCCACGAGGTTGGCGGTGTACATGATCGCCCGTGCAACCGACGCCGCGTCCTCGCCGCAGACCGCCGTGTTCCAATAGCCGATGCCAATCACGCCGCCGGTGCTGGCGATTTTTCGAATCTGCTCGTCGGTGAGGTTACGGTTGTTGTCACAGGTGCCGCGGACGCCGGTGTGCGAGACGATGACCGGCCGCGTCGATATCTCCACGGCACCGTCGATGACGGCCGCCGACGCGTGCGCAAGATCGAGGAGGATGCTTCGCTCCTCCATCATCGTGATCAGGCGCTTGCCGAGCTGCGTCAGGCCACCCTTGCTGACGCCGTGCGCAGAACCACCGATCGCGTTGTCGAAGAAGTGCGTGGGCGCGATGATTCGGATGCCCGCCTCCACGAGTGCGTCGAGGTTCGCGACATCCGCCTCGAGCGCGTGGGCGCCCTCGAGGCCGAGGATACCAGCGACGCGCGCCTCTCCATCCGCACGCGAAACGCGAAACGCCTCGAGGTCCGCCTTGCTCTTCAGGATCACCATCGCACCACCGGAGCTCGCGGAGAGGTGCTCCAGGACGGACGCCTGGTAGAGGGCTCGCTCGAACAGACTATCCCATGTTCTCCGCGGCCAGCCCTGGACCGCGACCAGGGTGCCGATCGCATCGGAATCGGCCGAGGTGCTGTCGATGTTCTGGCCCCAGGGCGACTTGGTCACGATGAAGAACGACTGGATGGCGACGTTGCCTTCGACGAGGCGAGGCAGGTCGACGGCGCCGTGACTCGCCTTCTTGCTGAGGTCGCGATCCCAAAGGAGCGGGTCGGCGTGCAGGTCGACGACAAACAGGTTTTGATAGAGGCGCTCGCCACGCTGACTTGCGACATATGGGCCGTCGTTCAGCACTCGATTGGCGACTCGGTCGAAAAGGGTCGGTCCCCACATCAGGAAAACCGCTACCAGGACGACCACGACACCAAGAAGGATCCACAGCGCGCGTTTCACGGGGCGCTTATAACATCGAAACCCCAGTTAGGCTTTTTCGTACCCGAAACCATCGGACAGCGGCTACCATCCTCGGGCAATGCATGAGCTGTCCGTACCGCCTGCGCCCTATCCGTTTTTCGAGATCGTCCAAGGCTACCTGCACACGGCGGCGGACCTGGTCGGTCTCCCGGACCACGTTCGCCTGATTCTCTCGCAGCCAAAGAGCGAGATCATCGTCCATTTCCCGGTCCGGATGGACGACGGGTCCATGAAGATCTTCAAGGGCTACCGGATTCAACACAATAACATCCTCGGGCCGTTCAAGGGCGGCATTCGCTACCACCAGGACGTGTCGCTCGACGAGCTCAAGGCGCTCGCGTCGCAGATGACCTGGAAGTCGGCGCTGATGGGGATCCCATTCGGCGGAGGCAAGGGCGGAATCAAGTTCAATCCTCGCGAGCACAGTGAGGACGAGCTTCGTCGGATCACGCGTCGCTTCACGCACGCGCTCAGCACCAACATCGGCCCCGCACACGACATCCCCGCTCCTGACGTCGGCACCAGTGCAAAGACGATGGTGTGGATGATGGACACGTACATGAACACGGGCGTCAGCATGGAGAAGAGCGACCAACGTGCGGTCGTTACCGGGAAGACCGTCAACTCAGGAGGGTCCGAAGGGCGCGAACGCGCCACCGGCCAGGGCGTGGTTCATTGCATCAAGGAGTGGGCGAAGGAAGAGCGGTTCAATCTCGAAGGTGCCACCGCCATCATCCAGGGCTTCGGGAACGTCGGGTCTCATGCGGCGAGTCTGCTTGCGAAGCTCGGCGTGTCCACGGTCGCCACCGGCGACCACACCGGGTACCTGCGCAACGAGGAAGGGTTCAACGCCCACAAGCTGAGTGAATACGTCAAGGCAAACGGCTCGCTCGAGGGGTACCCCCGAGGCGAGAGGATTTCGCGGACCGAGTTCTTCGAGACGCCTGCGGACATCTGCATCCCGGCGGCCCTCGAGAACCAGATCGGGCAAGCCGAGGCAAGCGCGCTTCAGGTCCGTCTCGTTGCCGAGGGCGCAAACGGTCCCGTCAATCCAGATGGCGAGGCCGTGCTGCTCGAGCGACGCATTCCCGTCATCCCCGACGTCCTCGCCAACTCCGGTGGCGTCACCGTGAGCTACTACGAGTGGGTGCAGAATCGGAACAGCGAGCACTGGGACATCGAAAAAGTCGACACGAAGCTTCTGCACATGATGCGACGAGCCTACCAGAGAACGATGTTCTTCGGGCAGAAGCATCGGGTCAACCCACGCATCGCGGCGTACGGCCTCGCGCTCGAAAGCCTCGCCACGTCGTACTCGGAGCGAGGCATCTTTCCGTGAACGGATGACGAGCGGGAACAGCCGACTCGAGCGGATCGCGTTCATGGGGACGCTCATCGTCGCTGGCGAGGCCGTCTTCAGCCTTCCCTTTCACGTCGCTCGTTTTTTTCGACCGGCTGTCTTGTCGGTTCTCGACCTCTCCAACACCGAGCTCGGAGCCGCCCAAGCGGTCTACGGCGTCGTCGCGATGCTGGCCTACTTCCCCGGCGGGCTCCTGGCCGACCGGTTCCCGGCTCGTCGACTTCTCGCCGGATCGCTCTTTGCGACCGCTGCGGGCGGCCTCTATTTCGCCACGTTTCCGTCATACCGAGGGCTTGCTTCGCTCTTCGGATTCTGGGGAATCACGACCATCTTGTTGTTCTGGGCCGCGCTGATTCGGGCGACGCGCGAGTGGGGTCGAGATGACGAACAAGGACTCGCGTATGGCATCCTCGATGGGGGTCGAGGGCTCTTCGCGGCGGCGTTCGCAGCGGCGGCGGTCGCGGTGTTCGAACACATGCTGCCGACCGACCCGTCGACCTCGACCACAGCAGAACGCGCCGAAGCGCTGCGTGGGATCATCATTCTCTACATCGTGGTCACCTCGGTTGCCGGCGCGCTTTGCCTGCGCTTCGTTCCGGAACGCGAGCCGATCCTCGAGCGCGGCGACACTCTGCTCAGCCATCTTGGCAGCGTGCTCCGAATGCCGCGGGTCTGGCTGCAGGCGGTCATCGTCGTGTGCGCGTACATCGGTTACAAGGGCATCGACAACTACTCGCTGTACGCGGTCCAGGGTCACGGGATGAACGAGGTGGAGGGCGCGAAAGTCTCGACGCTGAGCGCTTGGATTCGGCCGGTCGCCGCGGTGGGTGCAGGCTGGGTCGCCGACCGTGTGAGCGCGTCGCTGGTATCGACGCTCCTTTTCGCGTTGCTACTCGGCTCCTACGTGTGGCTCGCACTCGACGTGCCGACCCCGAGCACCGTGTGGGTACTCTATCTCAACGTCGTCATTACGTGCGTTGCCGTTTTCGGCCTACGCGGCGCGTACTTCGCACTCTTCCAGGAGGCCGCCGTTCCGCTCTCGGCGACGGGCACCGCGGTCGGTTTCGTGTCGGTGATCGGCTACACACCGGACATCTTCGTCAATCTGGTCGGCGGCTTTTTGCTGGACCGAAGCCCAGGGCTCGGGGGACACCGTCACTTCTTCGCCTTTCTCGCGTCGTCTGCCGCCGTTGGACTCATCGCCGCCCTCTCGTTTCGAGCCCTCGGGAACAACAAAAGGACGGTTGTCGAACCCGGCTAGGATCTGAGAGTATCGCCGACCGATGCAGCACCTAAAGCTAATCGTCGAACTACTCCGCGACTGGATCCCGTTTCTCATCACGCTCCTCATCGCCATCTTGGTCGTGGGTGCGTTGTACCAAGTGCTGCTCAAAAAGCGCCCCGCGACGGGGAGCATCGTAAGCCGGCAGCTCATGATCGGCCTGGTCGTCGCGATCTTCGTCGTCATCCTCATCCTCCAGCTTCCGATCGACGATGCGCCTCGCGGCCAGCTGATGAGCCTTCTCGGCATTCTCGTCACCGCGGCCGTTGCACTGTCCTCGACGACACTCCTCGGAAACGCGATGGCGGGCTTCATGCTCCGTTCGATTCGCAACTTCAAACCCGGCGACTTCATCGAGGTCGAAGGGCATCGAGGTCGGGTGTCGGAGCTCGGTCTCCTCCGTACCGAGATTCAAACCGAGCGCCGGAACCTCACGACTTTTCCGAACCTCTACTTGGTCACCACCCCCGTCACGGTGGTTCGCTCCTCGGGTACGTTCATCTCATCGACCGTGTCTCTCGGGTACGACGTCCAACACGAAAAGGTCGAAAAAGCTCTTCTCCGCGCGGCCGAGGAGGCGGGGCTCACCGACCCGTTCGTGTTCGTGATGGAGCTAGGCGACTTTTCGATCACCTATCTGATCGCCGGTTTCCTAGAGGAAACCAAGTACCTCATCAGCGCCGAGTCCGAGCTCCGGGCATGCATGCTCGACTCCCTTCACCGCGCAAAGATCGAAATCGTCTCCCCGACGTTCATGAACCAGCGACAGCTCAAGCCCGAGCAGGTCTTCATCCCGAGGACCAGTCGAACGTCCAAGCCGAAAGTTCCGGCTGCGGACGAGTCCCGGCCAGAAGCGAGGATGTTCGACAAGGCGGAGGTCGCAGAACACGAAGCCAAGGCGGAAGAGAAGCTCAAAGCGGTCATCGAGGAGATGGAGCAGCTCGACAAGACCGAGGACGGGACGGCCGACGACGAGTCGAAAGCGGCTCGACTCGAAGAGCTCAAGGTCAAGCGCGAGGAGCTCGAGGCAGAGGTCCAGGCTCGTAAGGAAGCCACGAAGGCAAAGCGGGAAGAAGACAAGGCGGACGAGGACGACGACCACACCGGCAAAGCGAGCGAAGCGCCAAAGCCCGACGAATCGAGCTAGCTCTGCGGCGACCCGGGGCCGAGAATCAGCTTGATGAGCGCGTTGAGATTTCGATGGCCCTCGACGGCATGTCGAAGCGGCAAGTCACCGTTCACCTCGTAGCGGTTGCGGCGACCTTCGCGGATCCGCTCCACGTAGCCTGCAGCCTCGAGCTCCGACACGATGCGTTGCACCGCGCGCTCGGTGATCCCGACGCGCTCGGCCACGTCTCGCATGCGTGCTTCTGGATCCTGAACGAGGCAGAGCAACACGTGAGAGTGGTTCGTGAGGAACGTCCACGAAGCCGATGAGGTAGATGGCTTGGTACCGGCCTTCGCCATACGCGTCGCAAACTACCTGAAACCAATTTCGTAAGTCAAATCATGACGAAAGTGGAAAAGGGGCGCCTAGGAGGGGTTGCGGCGGGAGCACTCTGGCGATAGTTCTGCCCTTCACCGGTTTCGCGAGCTGAGAATCATATGGAGAAAGACCCCACGAGTTCCTCAGGCGCCCCTCCAAAGGTGGGGGTCATCATGGGAAGCCAAAGCGACTGGCCCACCATGGAAAAGGCGGCCGAGATCCTCGCCCAACTCGAGATCCCGTACGAGGCGAAGGTGGTTTCCGCCCACCGTACTCCCGACCTCCTCTTCTCGTACTGCGAAGAGGCGGAGGGTCGTGGTCTACAGGTGATCATCGCCGGCGCCGGAGGCGCGGCGCACCTCCCCGGCATGGCCGCATCGAAAACGATCGTTCCCGTGCTCGGCGTTCCGATCCGGTCGAAGTCCCTCAGCGGCATGGATTCGTTGCTCTCGATCGTGCAGATGCCTCGAGGCATTCCAGTGGGAACGCTGGCGATCGGGGAAGCAGGGGCCGCCAACGCGGCGCTGCTCGCGGCCGCGTTTCTCGCGCGTAGCGATGAGGCCCTTCGTGAACGCCTTCGGGAGTACCGGTCCGCGCAGACCCTGAAAGTGTTGGATGTCACGCTATGAGCGCGCTGCTGCCCGGAGCGACGGTTGGTGTCATCGGCGGCGGTCAGCTCGCTCGTATGATGGCGCTCGAGGCGCGTCGCATGGGATACCGCATCGCGGTGCTGACCCCAGAATCGACCGACCCCACGGTGTCGCTCGCCGACACCTGGATACAGGGCAGCTTGGACGACCCTGAGGCTGCCGCGCGGTTGGCCGAGGCATCGAGCGTCGTCACCGTCGACACCGAGCACGTCCCCGCCTCGATGCTCGAAAAGCTCGAGCCGGAGCTACCCGTTCGACCCTCGTCGTCGGTCCTCCACACGGTTCAAGACCGTCGTCTCCAGCGCGAATTTCTGAACAGCATCGACGTCGAACAGCCGAACTGGAGGCCCGTTGGGAGTCGTGAGGATTTCGACGCAGCCGTCGCGGACGTGGGAGTGCCGTGCGTTCTCAAGCGGAGCCACGCCGGCTACGACGGCAAAGGTCAGCGGATCGTGAAGAGCGAAGCGGACGTAGACGACGTGTGGACCACGATTGGGGGCCCGTCGATCGTCGAAGAGTTCGTGAGCTTCGACTGCGAGGTCTCCGTGCTGCTCGCGCGGAACCCTGGCGGCGAGGTCCGTTTCTATCCGATGGCTCACAACATTCATCGCCAGCACGTTCTTCGCACGACGGTGGCGCCCGCCAACGTCTCGGAGGACGTCGCGTCCCGAGGGTTCGACATCGGTACTCGAATCGCGAACGCGCTCGACCTGGTCGGCATGCTAGCAATCGAAATGTATCTCGTCGGCGGTGAAAAATTGCTCGTCAACGAGCTTGCGCCGCGTCCCCACAACAGCGGGCACTACACCTTCGGAGCCTGCGCGACTTCCCAGTTCGAGCAGCACGTGCGCGCGGTCCTAGGCCTGCCGCTCGGCGACACGTCGTTGCTGCGCCCTGCGGCCATGGTCAACCTTTTCGGTGACCTGTGGAACGACGGCACGCCGAACTGGATCGAGGTCCTCTCTCAGCCGGAAACCCGACTCCACCTCTACGACAAGGTCGACGCTCGCCCGGGGCGCAAGATGGGCCACATCCTCGTGCTCAACGATGACCCTGAGGTCGCGCGAAAGACCGGGGAAACGCTGCTCGCGCGCCTCGAAGGCAGCCCGCCGAGTGACGACCGGCAGCGCGTCGCCTGAACGCCCGAAAGCACGAGCGCGCATCTCGGGGCGTTTGTTGTATGATGCGCCGCATGGACCAGGACCCGATCTCCAAAAAGCTTCTCCAGCAGAACAAGACGTGGGTGGCGGAACAGCTTTCCCAAGATCCGGAGTACTTCCACAACCTGGCCACCGGACAAAAACCCCACTCTCTCTGGATTGGCTGCGCGGACAGTCGGGTGCCTGCGAATGTGATCACCGGAACGAGGTCTGGCGACATCTTCGTCCATCGCAACATCGCGAATGTGGTCGTTCATGACGACCTCAACATGCTCTCGGTGCTGCAGTACGCGGTGTCCGTCCTCAAAGTCGATCACGTCATCGTCTGCGGCCATTACGGCTGCGGCGGTGTGAAGGCGGCCCTAGGGCACCAAAATCTCGGGCTCATCAACAAGTGGCTTCGTTACATCAAGGACGTCTATCGCCTGAACTCGAGCGAGCTCGACAACTACTCCGATCCTGAGAAACTCGAAAGTCGCTTGGTCGAGCTCAACGTGATCGAGGGGGTCCACAACCTCGCCAAGACGTCGATCATCCAAGAGGAATGGGCGGAGCGCGGCGGACCGCTCGTGCATGGCTGGGTCTACGATATCTCCGACGGGCTCCTGAGGGACCTCGGCGTCAACATGTCCGACACAAGCCACCTCGAGCCGATCTACAAGTACGACCTCAACGGTTAGAGCCGCCGCACTGCACTCGGGTGGTCGTGTCCCAACGCGTTCGCTCGATCTCCGCCACGGCGACAGCGTCGATCAAACGCACTTTGGCGAGAGCGGCCTGCTGCTCACGCAGGTTCACGAAGATGAGGTTGCTCGACCCGACGTCGAAGCGCCGCCGTTCTCCTTCTGCGAGCTCGTCGGTCTTCTCCAAGACATCGTCGGTGAGACGGACGCGCTCCTCGGCGGCCCGCACTCCCGACGCCGCGTCGCGTACGCGGGCGCGCAGCGTATCCTCGATGAACTGGACCTCGGCTTGATTCGCCGCCACCTTCGCACGAGCGGCTTGCGCCTTTCCTCGCTCTTCTCGAAAGATCAGCGGCATGGAAAGCTGAAGGCCGGCCTTGAACACGTTCCCCGGAAGCGTGAAGTCTTGTTCGGTGCCCGTCAGCTCCCCGAGGTCGCGCGAATACTCGAAGAGCCCCTCGATCTCCGGCGCGAGCTGATTCCGAGTAAGCTGAACGTCGACCTCGGACGCGCGAAGCTGCGCGCGCGCTCGCTCGATATCAGGGTGACAGGCAAGCACCCGGTCCAGTACCTGCGCCTCGTTGAGAGGCGTAGGCTCTCGGATTTCGATGTCGATGGGAATGCGAATCGCCTGCGGCACGACAGATTGACCCGTGTCGTCCCTCAGAAAAAGGGATAGCTCGAATGCGGCCTCTTGGAAGTCTCGCTCCGCCTGAACGAGAATGGCGCGGCGCTCGAGGAGAATGCGCTGATTGTCCGTGACGTCGAACTCTGCGATCGAGCCCGCTTCGAGTCGGCGCCTCAGACCTTCGTCCCGGTACTCGGCGAGGTCGAGCAGCGACCGCGCGACCTGAAGTCGCTGACCAGCGCTCACCCACTTCCAGTAGGCGCCCGCCGCAGCAAGCTCGAGGTCGAGCTCCGTGTTGTAGAGTCCGTCCTCGGCCGCTTCTTGAAGCTCGAGGGCTCGCGCGCGCTCCGCCCGCTGCGGATCGATCAATCCGTTTCGCCAAATCGGAATCGCGACGCCGGCGCGAATCTCACCGCCAGAGAGGGTCTGGTTTTCTCGATAGGTGGGGAAGCGCTGATTGAGTCCGAGCCCGACTCGATACCCGACGTAGATCTCGGAACCCCAGAGCGTCGTCGGCTGCCGAAGCTCTGCGTTGGCCTGACGGAGGTCGTAGTAGGCTCCGGTCAAGAGGCCGACGTCTCCGTTGAGTCTCGGATCGAAGTTGCCCCGCGCGGACATCGTGTTGCCCTCCGCTTCCCGAACACCCTCGACGGCCTTCCGAATGCGCGGATCGTGCTGACGCACCGATTCGAGCACCTCGTCGAGGCGCAAAACGTACTTTCGGGTGTCTTCTGCTTGGACGACGTTGGGGATGAACCATGCGACGAGCAGCGCCCAACAAGACGCGCGCATCACTCGTCGCCCTCGACGTTGGCACCCATCGGTGGAGGATCGGTAGTCGGTGGGAAACCGTTGAACTGACGCCAAATCTCGAATCCGAGCCGCACCTGATTGAGCAACACCCAGCCCTTCGCAAGTACGCCCTGACGGAGATAGCTCGGCGCGGGCCACGGTCCGTCTTCCATATCTTGCGTCACCACTACGCGGAAGTTGCCTCGGCCATCGTCTGCGGGGTCGACGAACGCGACGCGTCCACCGAAGGTTCCGACGGCGACGGACGGCCACCCCGAGAACTGCACGGCGGGCCACCCTTCGAACTGAAGCCGCACCTCGCTTCCCGGCGTGATCAAAGCGGCGTTGTTT
Source organism: uncultured Myxococcales bacterium (assembly GCA_965601515.1). Classification (GTDB taxonomy): domain Bacteria; phylum Myxococcota_A; class Polyangia; order Polyangiales; family Houyiibacteriaceae; genus SG8-38. Next base: position 17,717 of record CBFCWN010000039.1, read on the forward strand.
CCGTCGACGTAGAGCTCGACCGCACGGTCATCGGTTTGCGGCACCAACAGCGCCAGAAGCTTTCCTCGAGAGACCTGTTCGCCCCCGAGACGCCCGACGACGCGATGAATCGTGCCGTCGATCGGCGCACGGATGATCTGGGCCTCCTGACGCGAGATATCGACCTCGAGCCGGGCAAGACTGGCATCGGCCGATGCCACTTCGGTTTCCGCGCTCCGAAGACCGGCCTCGGCGTTCTCGATCTCGGCTTCGGTCGATGCGATGACGCGGGCCAACGCGGCCCGGCTTTGGGTGAGCTTGTTGCGCGCGGCCCTGAGCTTCGCCGTCGCGGAGGCGACCGCTGCCCTGCTCTGTCGCGTCGCAAGCTCGGCAAGCTCGTACTCTCGCTGGGACGCAAGCCCATCGTCTCGAAGCTCGGACTGCCGATCGAAATTCAGCTGGTTCGTTTCGAGCTCCGCTTGGGCTGCAGAGACCTCCTGCTGAGCGGCGGCCACATCTTGCTGAGCGACAGCAACGTTTGCTTCCGCCGCATTGATCTCCGCCCGCTGCGAACGCCGAAGCGACTCCACGCGCGAGATCAGAGTGATGAGTTTCTGTGCCTGAGCGGTTTGCTGTAGCTCGACGGCCGAACGCTGTGCCCCGAGTCGATCGAGAATGCGCTCGTCGTTGTCCGCAAGCTCAACGATCGGATCCCCCTTCTTCACACGGGAACCTTCCTGCACGAACCACTGGGAGACTCGCCCCGAAATCGTCGCTTCGATGGCTTGCTGTCGCTGGTCGGGTGAATAGGCGATGACTCGCCCGCTCCCCCGGATGTTCTGGGTCCAGGGAGCGAGGAGCGCGGCTGTAAAGAACCCAAGGAACACGGTGACGAGCATCTTGGCGACGAAGCTTGCTCGCTGGGGCGAAGGAACCTCGAGTCCTCGTGGCACCTGCTCGTGTTCGAACCCGCTCCATACCTCGCGGCTCGTTTGCCTGATCGAGCTCATGCGGCTTCTCCGTGGACGTGAAACTCGCCTGGCAGGTCAAAGCAGTGGTCGGTTCGTTCGACGAGCTCGGGCTCATCGGAGATGAGGAGAACCGACATGTCTTTCTTCGACGTAATCGAGTCGAACAGCGCGACTCGCTCGTCTGGGCTCACCTGGTCGAGGGTGCGGTCGAGAATCAGGACGGAAGGCCTTCCGGCGATGGCGCGCGCGATGGTAAGCGCCAGCGCCTGAGTGCGCGTCAGCGGAGCACCGTCGGCCGTCAGATCGGTCTCGAGGCCTTGTGGCGACGCTTTGACCCAGACGTTGAGCCCCACTCGCGACAACGCATCCCACGCCTGCTCGGCCGTGAGGTCAGGATTGCCCGCGCGCAGGTTGTCGACGATGCACCCGGGCAAAATCTCCGTGTGTCGTACGACGGCAATGCGCGCACGCATCTCGGTCAGCGCGAGGTCCCTCGAGTCGCGCCCATCGATTTCTATCGTCCCCGACCTCGGCGGAATGAGACCGAAGACCGCGTCGACGAGACTGGAAGTCACGTGCTCAGGTGCGCCCGAGATCGAGGTCGACTCGCCTCCCGCCACGCGCAGTGAAATGGGCCCAAAGCTATCTCCATCGCCGACGTCGAGGTCGACCTCATGGAGACTGAGCTCGCCGCTGTCGCCGTCAACGCGCGGGGGGGTCTCGCCGCCCGCTCGCTCGAGGGGCAGGTCGAAAATGTCGCCCAGCTTGTCCACGGCGGCGACGAGATCGTAGAAGACTTCGACCTTGCCTCCGAGCTTCGCGATGGAAGCGACCACGGCGGTCACGATGAGCTCCGCGGCCACCAGCTGACCGATCGAGAGCTGGCGTTCGATGACGAGAATGCCGCCGAGCGCGAGCAGGGCGACGCTTGCGACAACCTCGATGGTCAACGCGCCCATGAGCTGTCGGTAGACCACTCGGAAGTGGCGGTCGCGCTTGTCGAGATAGCTGCGTGCCAGCACCTGGGCGCGGTGCGTCGCGAACTCGGAGCCGCCCGCAAGCTTGAAGGACAGAGGATGTCGCGCCATCTCCTCGAGCCACCCTGCTACGGCGTACTTGGCTTTCGATTCGGCGACGCTGGTCCTGGTGCCACCACGGCCAAGCGGAATCAGTACGACGACCGCTCCGGCGATCAGTACGATGTCGAACGCCAACAGCACGGGGTGGTAGAACGCGAGCACGATGAGTCCGACCAACGCGATGAGAAGCGCGTCGATGCCCCCGAGCAGAAGGGACGCGACGCTCTTCTGCGTGGTGAAGACGTCGAAGAAACGGTTGAGAAGCTCAGGACCGTTTGCTGCTCGAAGGGCGGGCGCACTGACGCGAGGCAACCGCCCGCTGATCTCGGCGACGATGCGAACGAACAGACGTCGCTGGAGCATTTCAGCGATACGCACCTGAAGCGCTCTGAGAACGGCGGACCCGATGAGCGCAACCGCGAGCAACACCGTAAGAACCACGAGCGGCTGGAAGAGCGAGCCGAACGCCACCGTGTTGACGAGCGACTGCACGGCGATCGGGACCGCCAGCGACAGGAGCCCCAACGCGACGCCGTAAATGATGATCACGGCGATGTCCTGCCGGTCGAGCTCGAGGAGCTGCCGGGTCCGCTTTAGCGGAGAAGGCCGAGTAGAGGGCGATTCATTCACGACTCTCAAAGCATGATTATATTTTCCCGCTTGTCAATACATGTTTTATGTTTTATGTATCTAATAACGTAGATTCGACATGAGCATCGACCCCAACGCACCAGCCTGGACCTTTCTCAGTAATCACGGGCACATCCTCGTGTGCATCGCTCGCGACCCGAACATCCGAGTCCGCGAGATCGCGCAGGCGGTCGGGATCACCGAGCGCGCCGTGCAGCGGATTCTCGGCGAGCTCGAGGACGGAGGGGTGATTTCGCGGCAGCGCGAGGGACGCCGAACGCACTACGCGATTCACGGGGACCTTCCCCTGCGTCACCCCGTCGAGGCGGAACACTCGGTCGACGAGCTGCTCCGGCTCGCCCGCTCGAAGGCGAGCTGAGCTCAGCCGAGCTCGAGGCTGATGCCCACGATGAGCTGGTAGTCGTTTTTCTCGATGGGCGGCGCTGCGGGATCGGGCGGCGGAGCCGGATCCTCGGTGCGCAGGAAGAGGAACGCGATGTTCAAATCGAGCACGCTCGTGAGCTCGACGGCGAGGTCGGCCTTGCCGGTATGGTTGGTGTTGCCAATCGTGGTGACGACCAGGTTGGTGAGCCAGCTCAGCGTGAGGTCGATGTCCCCGGTGATGTCGAAGTCCCAGTACGTGTAGAGAGGGATGAAGACGTCGCTCTGAGGATTGCCTCGCCCCTGGTTCTCTGGAGCGTTCGGATCGAATTCGAGGTAGTTCAGGTACTGATAACCAATACCCGTCTGGAAGTCCCAGGTGACCTTGTCCGCGTCGATGATGTGAACCCCAGCACCCGCGGCCGGCGTGGCTCGAAACTTGATGTTCTGGAAGCGGTCGTTGAAGAGCTGACCAAACGCGGGGGTGACCCACCAGCGGCTCCCGAGGAACACCTGGAAGCCGAACTCGCCCAAGTGTCGGTTGACGTTCTGCACACCGTTGGTTCGACCGAAGGACGTGTTGTAGTTCAGGTCGAGCAACGTAAGCCGGTCTTCACGCCGGACGTTGAATTGGACGTCGTACGTGACCTGGTCGGTGTTGCCTCGGTTGAGCGTGAGACCGAAGCGGAGGCTCATCGACCACCAGTCTCTCTCTTTCTGCCCTTCGACGATGTTTTCCAACTGATCTCGCGGGAACGTGACCGTACCCTGGTCCTCCGTCTGCACGATGACCGTGCTTTCGGTGATGACCGCTTTACCCGTCGCCGAAACGCGGCCGTCGAACACGTACGTGTTGACCTGAGGCGAGTGCACGAGAACGACGTCGCCGAAGTCGAGATACAGCAGGTCGAGATCGTCGCTATCGAACTCCATCGTGTCTTCGCGCATGCGCTCGATGTTGCCCTTGATCCACTCACCTGAGCTCATCTGCACCCAGTCGAACGTGTCGCCGAACTGAATCGTGTAGCTCGTACCGATGCCGCCTTGCTGCTCTTCGATGTTGGCCATCGCGGCCTTGACCGTGTCGACCGCGGTCTTCGCGTCCATCGGCTCGGTCGGCACGCCACCCGGCGCCTCGACCATGCTCTCGAGCGTTTCCTGCGCCGAGCCTTCCGGTGCGGCCTCCCCGACGGGGTCTGTAGCGGCGTCTGCGGCGGCGCCGGCAGCCTCGCCCGCGGCCTGCGCGTCACCCGAAGCGTCTTCGGCCACGCTTTCTGCGTCTTGCGCGTGGGTGTCGGTGGTTGGAAAAACAAACAGCGCGGACGCCAGCAAAGCGGCCCCCATCACGCTGCGCGCTAGTGTACCTGTCTGTACAGTCATCTGACGGCCGCTTTATAGGCCGGCTCCGGATCCGGGTAAAGGATGTTTCCGCGCATAATCGAGTGGGACCGTGCGGCCCGCAGCCCCAGCCCGCAGTGCCCATGAGAGTTCCGTCTTGACGCGCCCGCGCGCTTCCCTAAACCACATCAAGGTTTTCCATGTCGGTCGGCCGAATCGTCATCTTTCTTGGGGTCATCGTGAGCCTGACGGTGGGCACCCACTACTACCTGTGGGCCCGCCTCATTCGCGACCCGGGCCTGCCATCTCCGTGGCGGCAGCTCGCCACCCTCGCCCTCGTGGTCCTGGCGTTTTCGATTCCGATTTCGATGATGGCCTGGCGTCTATTCCCGAGAGACATTGCCATCCCGGTGTCATGGATCGGCTATCTCTGGATGGGCTCGATGTTCCTGCTGCTCGTGCTCTTGTGGTCCGGCGAGCTCGCACGTCTCGGTTGGCTCACCTACGCGAACGTCGCCTCGGTCGACACCGGCCGACGCGAGTTTCTCGCCCAAATGTTAGCTGGCGGCGCGGGACTCTTCGGATTCGCGCTGACCGGTTTCGGCGTGTGGTCCGCGATCCGTCCAGTCGAGGTCAAGCACGTTCCGGTCAAACTCAAGAAGCTTCCTTCGCGCCTCGACGGGCTTCGTCTCGTTCAGCTGAGCGACGTCCACGTGGGCCTTACCATCGGACGCGAGTTCATCGAGGATGTCGTCAAGAAGGTCAATGCCTTGCAACCAGACATCGTCGCGATCACCGGAGATCTGATCGACGGGAGCGTGGAAGACCTCGGGCCCGCGGTGGCTCCGCTAGGCGACATCCAGGCATCGCTCGGCACCTACTTCGTCACCGGCAATCACGAGTACTACTCCGGCGCGGACTCATGGCTTCGGTTCCTGCGAAGCATCGGTATCCGAGCGCTCCGCAACGAGCACGTCGAGCTCGAAAAGGATGGGGAGACCCTTCACCTCGCGGGCGTCGACGACTGGACGGCGCATCAGTTCGGACCCGGGCATGGTGCCGACCTGCCGCGAGCGATGCGGGGCCGCGATACGAGCAAACCGGTCGTTCTGATGGCACATCAGCCCGTTCAGTTCGACGAGGCGCGAAAACACGGCGTCGACCTGCAGATTTCAGGGCATACGCACGGTGGCCAGATCTTCCCCTTCGGCTTGCTCACCCGTCTCGTGCAGCCGTTCGTGTCTGGGCTTCACCAGCGTGGCGACTCGCAGATCTACGTGAGCTCGGGCACCGGGTACTGGGGGCCGCCGATGCGTGTCGCCGCTCCCTCGGAAATCACCCTGATCGAGCTCGAGAGCGAAGCGACGACGCCACTTTCTAGAAAGCCGCGCGAAGCGCCGGCTCGAGCGTCGAGTATTTGAAGTCGAAACCGTGGTCTTCGAGCACGCGCGGAAGGACCTTGGACCCTCCGATGAGCATCTCGTTGGCCATCTGCGTCCCCGCCCCGAGCCGTAACGCGAACTTTGGAATCGGTAGCACGGTTGGACGCTTGAGCACGCGGCCAAGGGTGTCGGTGAACTCGTCGTTGGTGACCGGATTGGGCGCCGTCAGGTTGACCGGGCCTACGAGCGCGTCGTTTTCAAACGCGAAGACCAACGCGCCCACGACGTCGTCGAGCGATATCCAGCTCATGTACTGGCGGCCATCGCCGATGCGACCGCCCACCCCGAGGAGAAACGGTGTCTTCATCTTGGCAAGCGCGCCACCCTCCGCGTCGAGCACGATACCGATGCGGGCGTTGACGACACGGAGACCCGCGTCGCGCGCAGGCTGAGCGGCTGCTTCCCATTCTTCGCACACAGACGCTAGAAAACCGTCACCGAGGGGGCTCTTCTCGTCGACCGGTACGTCGCCCGTCGCGCCGTAGTAGCCGATGGCGGAAGCCGAGACGAGAACCCGAGGACGAGGGTCGAGCGCCGCAAGAGCGCGCGAAAGAAGGTCTGTCCCGCGCACACGGCTGTCTCGAATGGACGCCTTCTTCGCTTCGGTCCATCGCCCGGAAGCGACGCTTTCGCCGGCGAGATGAATCGCACCGTCGATCCCGGCCAAGCCCTCTCGGTCGATCGTCCCATCGGCCGGGCTCCACTGAACTTCGTCAGCGCCCGAGGGCGTGCGTCGCACGAGGCGCAAGACCTCGTAGCCTCGCTGCTCGAGCGTCTCGACGAGCGCGCTCCCTACCAGCCCAGAAGCTCCTGTGATTGCGATTCTGCCGCGGCTCTCCATGCCCTACCCTTCTTGCACCGTCGCCACGAACCGGCAAGACCCGGCCACGTGTGGCGCCGAGCGCTACAGTCGCTATGGTCCAGCATCTTGCGAATCCTCTTCATCGCCCCCCAAGCCTTCACGACTGCCCCTGAGGCCCGCGACGTCAGTACGCTGGCCAAGGTGCTGCGCCGCTCGGACCACACCGTCGAGCTCGTTTCACCGCTGTACGGCCACGTCGACGCCGCCAAGCTCGCACTCGCACGGCGCCTCACCAAGCTCCAGTTCGAGCTCGGTGGTCGGGATTGGGCGTGCGAGCTCTACGCCGGGCGCAACGCGGATGGAGTCGACCTCACCTTCATCGGCAACGAAGAGGTGCTGCTCTCGGCAGATTCGCTCGAGGACGAGGACGACCAGCTCGCCGCCTCTCGCGTCGGCGTGTTTGCGTCCGCGGTCACTGAGCTCGCGAAGCAGAAGGCGGACGACTACGACGTCGTTCACGCGCATGGGTGGGCCGGCGCGGCCGTGATTGCTCACCTCCGCGCGGCGCTCCCGGACCTTCCGTCGGTGCTCACGATCTACAACGCGTCGAAGCAGGGCCAGTTCAGCGCGGACGATACGTCGTGGCTGGGTCTCGACGAGAATGCCCGGCAGGGCGACCACGTCAACGCGCTCAAGGCCGGACTCCTTGCGGCTGACCAGGTGACGACTCTGTCTCCGAACTACGCCCATCGCCTTCAGGCGGAGACCAACGACGACGAGCTTGCCTCTTTGTTTCGCGAGGTGAGCGGCAAGTTGACCGGCGTGCGTCACGGGATCGACCCGTCGCGTTGGAACCCGGCGACCGACGGTCACCTGCCCGCACGGTTCGACCCGTTCGATATGGACGGAAAGAGCAAGTGCAAGGCCGAGCTTCAGCACGACTTGGCACTTCCCGTTCGAGGCGCCGTTCCTCTATTCGCTGCAATCGGGCGCGTCGAAGGCGACGGGATGGACCTTCTCGCGAAAATCGGACCCGACCTTCTTCGAAACGACGTTCAGCTGGTCGTTCAGCTTGCAGGGGATGGGGAGCTGGTCGCCATCTACGAAGAGCTCTGGGACCAATGGCCCGACCGGATTCAGATCAAGACCGGCGATGACGAAGGGTTTCGACACACCCTCGTCGCGGCGAGCGATTTCGTGGTCGTGCCGGGGCGCGAGGCGCCGACCGACAATCTGCAGATGTGCGCGCAACGCTACGGCGCACTTCCTATCGTCCACCGCGAAGGAGGGCTCGCCGACGAGGTCGTCGACTGCGAGGCCTCACTCAAGACGGGCTCGGGCATCCTCTACGACGAGCCGACTCCGGAATCATTGCTTGCCGCGCTGCAGCGGGCGGCCGCTGCATTCGCGAACACGAAGGCCTTTCGCGAAGTCCAAAGCCGAGTCATGCGGATCGACCACTCGTGGGAACGCACGACACGCCTTTACGAGCGTACGTATCGCGACGCGGCGGCGCGTCACTCGGCATCTGAGGAAAACGTCGGTTAGGAGCTGTGCTCTTTCCGAAGCGGGCGGGCTGGAAGCTGCGCGTCGCTCGGGCGTAGGTACGTAGGCTCGAGCGTGGCAAGGTCGGCGGGGCCTGCCGTCCGCGATACGAGCCGCACCTCCTCGAGGAGCGCTTCGGGAGACGGGCCTTCGAACCCGTCGCCATCGGGGGGCCGCACACCGAAGGTCGCTTCGATGAGCGATCGATGGGGTTCGACGCTCTCCCCGCGAAAGCCAACGGCCGCGCTCCCAACGGCCCGAGCGATGACATCAAGCACGTCCGAAGGTGGACCGTAGAAAGGATCGACCACGACTTCGACGTCGTCCGAGGTCATCCGATACGCGGCTCCAAACAAATCGCCGCGATACGCGTTCATCAACGAGATGCGGACCATGTGTTCGGTGCCCTCGATCGAACGGGCGAGTACGCGGAGCGAGCTCACGCCCACGATCGGAAGGTCGAGCCCCAGCGCGAGTCCTTTGGCGGTCGCGAGACCAACGCGCAGGCTCGTGAATCCGCCGGGGCCGATGCATGCCCCGATCATAGACAGGTCACCTCGCGCAACGCCGGCTTCCCCCATCGCGGCTTCGATGTGCCCGAACAGGTTCTCGCCGTGGCGACCAGACGAGCGCCAACGCGAGGACGCCGAACGACCGCCTTCGCGCGCTACCACGACCACTCCGTGTTGGGTCGCTGTATCGAGACTCAGGGTTGCCATGGGCTTGCTTGACGCATCCCTACCCGCAGACTAGCGTCCGCGCCAGCGAAGCGCGGGTCTGCGTCGTTTGCTGGTGTTGCCCCTGGAATGAGCGATCAAGGAGACAAAGCGGCTTCGAAAGGGGCGAAGAAGAAGGACACCTGGAAGTCGAACGTCCTCACCATTGGCGGCGCGCTCCTTCTCGCCCTGTTCATCCGCATTACGCTGTTCGAGGCCTTCGCCATCGATGGGCCCTCGATGGAGCCCTCCCTGCTCGACGGCGACCGCGTCGTGGTCGCGAAGTACCCCTTTGGCCTGTTCCTGCCCTTCACGCACGAGGCGATGTTCAACTGGGGCGGTCCCGAGCCGGGTGACATCATCATTTTGCATAGCCCGGCGGACAACGAAGACATCGTGAAGCGAGTCATCGGTGTCGGCGGCGACGAAATCGTCATTCGCGACGGGAAGATCCTTCGCAACGGGGCGCCTCTCAAGACCGTGGACCTCGGCCCCTGCGACAAGGACGAGCAGCGGAGTATCGACCCTACGTGTCGCGTGTACAGCGAACGGCTCGACGGGACCTCTCATCGGATCAGCCACTCGAAACACGACTTCCCGCTGGACCGCCTTCCGCTCGAGGTTCCCGAGGGTCACGTCTACGTGCTCGGCGATCACCGCGACAGCTCGAACGACAGCCGAAACCCACTCATTGGTGCGGTGCCGAACTCGCGAATCAAGGGCAAAGCGCTCTTCATCTACATGTCATGGAAGAACACGCGAGAATCGCTTCTTCAGCGCATCCGCTGGTCGCGCGTCGGTAGCTCCGTCGACTAATCGGCGCGCTACTCCTATACCTACGAGCGATGAGCACTTTCCGAGCTGAAATCGAGTCGCGATGCCGAGATGAAATCGGCGCGATCGACAAAGAAGCGCCGGAAGCCGTCGCCCTGCTCTACCCGAGCCCCTACCACGTCGGAATGTCGTCGCTCGGGTATCAGACGATCTATCGCGCGATCAACGAAACCCCTGGACGAGCCGCGCATCGAGCGTTCCTTCCGGACGATGTCGCCGCCTCGAAAGCGAGTCGAACGCCTGTGATCACGTACGAGGCCCTTCGACCCGTCGCCGACTACCAGGTGATCGCCCTGTCTGTGGCGTACGAGACCGAGCTCGCAGGCCTGATCGAGGCCTTCGAGCTATCGGGCATCCCGTCGCTCGCGGAAGAACGCGACGACCGCCATCCGTTCATCCTCGCCGGCGGACCCCTCACATTCAGCAACCCGCTCCCGCTTGCGCCGTTCGTCGACGCGATCGTGATGGGCGAAGCGGACCAGTCGATTCATTCGGTCCTCGACGTCGTCTTCAGCAGTGAATCTAGAGAGAGTGCTCTCGCGCACCTACGCAAGCACCCCCACGTGTTCATCCCCAGCGTGCACGGAGACATTCTGCCTCCGATCGACAAAGCGAATGACGCCGAGCTCCCTGCCTATTCGCAGATCATCACGCCCCACACGGAGCTCCGGAACATGTTCCTCATCGAGCCGGAGCGAGGATGTCATCGTGGTTGCACGTACTGCGTCATGCGTCGCTCGACCAACGACGGTATGCGCATCGTCGAGAAGGACAAGATCCTTTCTCTGGTTCCAGAACACGCCGAGCGAGTCGGGCTCGTTGGGGCCGCGACGACCGACCACCCTCAGATCGCTGAAGTGGTGAACGCACTCGCAGACTCTGGACGCGAGGTCGGACTTTCGTCTCTCCGGGCGGACCGGCTTTCGGACGAGCTCGTAGGAGCGCTGCGGCGAGGCGGTCACCGGATTCTGACCACCGCGAGCGATGGCACGAGTCAGCGAATGCGCGATTTCATTCAGCGACGCACGAGCGAGGCGCAGCTTCGAAATGCCGCGTTGCTAGCGCGCAAGCACGGAATGAAGCGGCTCAAGCTCTACGTGATGGTCGGCGTTCCGACGGAGACCGACGACGACATCGACGAGCTGGTCGAGTTTGGTACCGAGCTCAGTCGCATCATTCCCCTTTCCCTCGGTGTCGCGCCCTTCGTCGCGAAGCGAAACACGCCGCTCGACGGAGCTCCGTTCGCCGGGATGCCGCTGGTCGAGTCGCGGCTCAAGCGCCTGCGAAAGGGCGTGAGAGGTCGAGTCGATGTTCGGGCGACGAGCGCTCGATGGGCCTGGATCGAGTATGTGCTGGCCCAGGGAGGCCGCGCGGAGGGGCGCGCGGTTCTCGACGCCGTGCATGCCGGCGGTCGCTTTGCGGATTGGAAGCGGGCCTTCGACGCGCTGCCGAACGACCGACCGAAACGACTGCTCGTGCGTCCGGGCGACCGCCTCGGTCGCGCGAGCTAGCCGACGAGCTCTCGAGCAGCCGAAACGGCCCACTCGAGGTAGCGGGTCGGGTCGACGCCCATTCGGACGACGTAGTACCCGGAAAGAACGAGCGCGACGAACACGTAGCCAGACCGCATGGGGACTGCGATTGGCGCGTCCTCTTCGGGTTCCTTCATGAACAGGTATACGACGACCTTGAGGTAGTAGTAGGCACCCACCGCGCTTGCGAGAACGCCGAGAACGGCGAGCCAAACGAGGTCCGCCTGAACCGCGGCGGTGAAGACGTAGTACTTGCCGAAGAAGCCTGCTGTGGGTGGCATGCCTAGCAGAGACAGCACTCCGATGACGAACGGAAACGCGGCTGCCGGGTGGCGGCGCCCCGCGCCGGCAAGGTCCGCATAGCTCACAGCCTCCTTGCCCTTGGAGCCCATCAGGATGAGCGAACCGAACGCGAGAACGTTCGAAACCGTGTATGCGGCCATGTAGTAGAGCACGGCGCTCACCGCGAACTCGCCCACGCGATGAGCTGCAGCGAGGCCGACGAGAATGTAGCCCGCATGCGCGACCGACGAATACGCGAGCATGCGCTTCACGCTGGTCTGCGCGAGCGCTGCCAGGTTGCCATACACCATGGACAGGACCGCCAGCATGATGATGACCGGTGTCCATCCGGTGTAGATCCCGATACTCGCGTCGTCGCCGAAGGCGCCAACGAGCACCCTTACGAGAATCGCCACGGCCGCCGACTTCACCGCGACGGACATGAAGGTGGTGGCCGGCGTGGGGGCGCCCTCGTAGGCGTCAGGTACCCACATGTGGAACGGTACGGCGCCCACTTTGAAGGTCAGCCCCACGATGATCATGATGAGTGCGAAGATCGTGAGCGACGGATCGGCAGCGCCCGTCGACACCGACTGACGAATGCCGGCGAGGTCGGTGTGGCCGGTCGCTCCGTAGAGCAGCGCGCTACCGAAAAGCAGAATCGCGGCGGCGAACGAACCGAGCAGGAAGTACTTGACGGCGCCCTCGAGAGACCTCGCGCTCGTTCGCCGGTAGGCGACCAACGCGTAGGCGCCCAGCGACATCGTCTCGAGGCCGAGAAAAAGGCTCAGCAGGTCGACCGCGCGAGCGAGAATCATTGCTCCGAACGCCGTGAAAATGACGATGACGTAGAACTCGCCGCGCTCGAAGCCGTGCTCGCGCAGGTAGCCGCCCGCTAGCAGCGTGGAGAGGCCTGCGCCCACGCAGATGACCACGTCGAAGAAGAGGCCAAGCTGATCGACCGCGATGTATCGGGTGACCAGCGGCGGCGCCTCCGGGATCGTGCCCGTCGCCAGAAGCGAGCCTCCCACCGCCGCGGCGGCGAAGAGAGACGCGGTGGATACGAGCGCGAGCTCTCCGCGATCCTTCCCGAAGGCGTCGACCAGCATGACGCAAAGCCCGGCTGCCACCAGCAAGACGAGGGGCGCAACTCCGAAAGCAGCGGTCATCGGTCAGCCTCCTCGTCAGCGGGCGACACCAGCGCGAGCTTACCGGCCGCATCGAGGCGTTTCCGCAGCGCGTCGAAGTCCGCCAGGTGGGGCTCCGTGGTTCGCTGTCCTTCGTAAAAGCGCACGGTGAAATCGGTCACGAACTCGTCGACGCTCGGATTCATCTTGTCGAGGAAGAACTTCGGGTACAGCCCGATCCAGAACACCAGCGCGATCAGCGGAACCACCGCGATCGTCTCGCGTCGGTTGATGTCCGGAAGCGAGGAGTTCTCGTCGTGGGTGACCTTGCCCCAGAACATGCGGAGCACAGCGTGAAGCATGTAGACCGAGGCAAAGATCACGCCCGTGGTCGCGAGCAGCGTCAGGATCAGCCAGGAGCCGCCAAAGCCGACTTCCGAGCGGGAGAAGAAGGCTCCCGCTAGCGACATGAACTCACCGACGAATCCGTTGGTGCCTGGAAGCCCGATGGAGCTCATCGTGACGATCACGAAGAACATCGCGTACCAGGGCATCACCTTCGCGAGACCTCCGAAATCATCGAGCATGCGCGTGTGGCGCCGGTCGTAAATCACGCCGACGAGAAGGAAGAGTGCGCCGGTCGACACGCCGTGGTTGATCATCTGAAGGATCGCGCCCGAGATGCCGGTCCGGTTCATCGCGAAGAGGCCGAGCAAGATGAAACCCATGTGGCTCACCGAGCTGTAGGCGATCAGTTTCTTGAGGTCGCGCTGAACCCAGGCGGTATAGGCGCCGTAGATGATGCCTACGACCCCGAGCGCCGCGAGAGCGGGGCCGAGCGCCTGACTCGCCACGGGGAAGAGCGGCATGGCAAACCGGATGAACCCGTAGATGCCGAGCTTCAGAAGGACGGCGGCCAGGATGATCGACCCCCCGGTCGGTGCCTGGGTGTGCGCGTCAGGCAACCAGGTGTGGAAGGGGAACATCGGGACCTTGATGGCGAACGCGACGGCAAACGCGGCGAAGCACAGGTACTGGGGCAGCGCCGGGAGAACCAGGCTCGAGAGCTCTTCGAGATCGAATGTGTAGTGGCCGGCCAGCTGCTCGTAGCTGCTGACGACGTAGAGAACGGCGACGAGCATCAATAGGCTGCCGACCATCGTATAGATGAAGAACTTCACCGCGGCGTAGACGCGGTCTTTGCCTCCCCAAACGCCGATGATGAGGTACATCGGCACCAGCATGAGCTCCCAGAACACGTAGAAGAGGAAGAGGTCGAGCGCGAGGAATGCGCCGAGCATCCCGAACTCGAGCAGGAGAAACGAAAACGCGTACTCCTTGATGCGATCGTGGATGCTTCCCCAGGACGCATAAAGCGCGACCGGAGAAAGCGCCGTCGTCAAAATCACGAGCCAGAGCGAGATGCCATCGACGCCGAGTTTGTACGAGATGCCGAAAGACTCGATCCAAACGACCTGCTCGACGAAGTGGTACGCAGCGGTGCTGTAGTCCGCGAAGACGAGGCGGAGGCTCAACGCGAACTCGACGAGCATCGCGAGAATCGAAAACCTTCGGATGGTGTTTTCGGCAGACCTCGGAATCGCGAGAACGATCAGGGCGGCGATCGCGGGCCACGCCAGAATCCAGGTGAGAACGTGGACGGTCATCGTTGACCCTCCTCGTCCAGGGGAAGCAGCGCGGCGCGGCGCATCGCGTTGAAGGCCGCGGGCATGACGAGCTCCGAGCTGTCGCGATTGACGTTTCCAAACGCGTTTCGGACCTCGACGGTCGCCTCCACCACGGAGGCCGTGTTCACCGTCACGCGGCCAAATCGAGCGGCCTGCCCAAAGGCACGTCGCACCTCCCGAGGCTTCGTGGTCTTCGTCCGCCAACCGGGAAGTCGGAATACGACTTCGTCCCCATCGCGACGAAACTCCGTCATCAGCTCGCTCGAAGTGAGCTCCATCGTCGGAACGACGCTGGATAGAGGCAGAACCTGCCAATCGTCGTTGAGGTCGACCTCACGCCGCGCGCCGGTCGTGGTGTTCGTGAGAGCGAGGGTCACGCGTCGAACGTCGTCCGTCCCGTATTCGAAGGTGGTGTCCGGAGACGCGGTCCACCCGGTGTCGAACTCGCCGTCAGAGTTCGCGTCCCACCTGTACTCGTAGCCCATTCCGGCCGGCGTGCTGAGCTTGACCTTGGCTCCGGCGAAGTCGGCCTCGACACGGGCGTGGGGCATCCAATACCACGCGATGATGCCGACCAGGCCGACCGCCATCACCGCACCGTAGACGTGCACGACGCCGTTCTGCATACGAACGAACCAGTTGCCGAGCCCCTTCGAGTTGAAGCTCGGGAGCTTGGTCATCAGCGCGTCGACGAACGTCATGTCCGCATGGCCGGCAACGGTCGCGACCTTCTTCAGCGGACCCACGATGACCGCATCGTAGAGCTCGTCGACCCGCCACTTGTCGAACAGGAACTGGTAGACGCGCGAGGGGATCGCTTTCTCGAGCACGTCTTCGCTCTTGTTGCGGTACAGCACGAACGCCGTGGTGATGCCGATCGCCATCGCGAAGAAAGCGGCGCCCGACGCGAGGTTGACGACGTTCATCTCCTCAGGGACCGGCTGCCCCGCCACGGAGCTGTGCATCCAGTGGCTCCACCAGTTCGGCAGGTGCTGGCCGGTGATCGGCACGACGTGCGGCATACCGAGGAACCCAACCACCAGCGCGCCCGTGCCGAGAACGACCAGCGGAATCGTCATGGTCGATGGCGACTCGTGTGGGTGAGCATTGTAAGGATGGTCCCCCGACTGATCTTCAGCGCTCCGGTACTCGCCGGTAAACGCGAGGAAGTAGAGACGGAACATGTAGAACGCGGTCATCACGGCGGCGACGGTCAGCCCGACGAGGACGAACCAACCGACCGACTGGGTCACCGAGGTGCCCTCGCGATAAATCTGGGCGGCCGCGCCCAGCATGATCTCGTCTTTCGAGAAGAAGCCGCTGGTGAGCGGGAAGCCGGAGATCGCGAGGCACGATGCGAAAAACGTCCAGCGCGTCACGGGCATGTACTTCCGAAGCCCGCCGAGCTTGAAGATGTCGGCGTCTTTGTGCTCGCCGACCGAGTGCATGACCGACCCCGCGCCGAGGAACAGGCAAGCCTTGAAGAACGCGTGCGTGAAGACGTGAAAGAAACCGGCCGCGAAGAAGCCCACACCGACCGCGGCGAACATGAAGCCGAGCTGGCTCACGGTGGAGTACGCGAGGATCTTCTTCATCTCTCGCTGGACCGACGCGATCGTTGCGGCGAGGAGCGCGGTGAGCGTGCCGATGACCGCAATCACCGCCATCGCGGTGTCCGAGGTGATGAACAGCGGCGAAAGACGGCAACAGAGGTACACGCCCGCGGTAACCATCGTCGCGGCGTGAATCAGCGCGGACACAGGCGTCGGACCTGCCATCGCGTCCGGCAGCCAGACGTAGAGCGGAATCTGGGCGCTCTTGCCGGTGCATCCGAGGAACAGGAAGAGACAGGCGACCGTGGCGATCGCCGGTGCGGCGCCCGAGAACCAGATCGGGAACTCTC
>CBFCWN010000040.1:0-33433 GCA_965601515.1 uncultured Myxococcales bacterium
CGCCCGAACCTGTCGAGGATCCGCAGCCCGCAGCAAGCAACATCGCAACCAACAACGTCTTCTTCATGGCGCTCCTTTGGCACCGGCCCTCTCGAAGCGCAAGAGGCACATCAGTCATCGCTCACGGGGCGACGGCCCTTCTTCTTTTCGCTGACGCGACGCTTGGCTTCCAGCCGACGTCGACGCTGCGCCCTCGACGGTTTGGTGGCAACCCTGCGCTTTGGTGCAACGAGCGCCTTGCGGACGAGATGACGCAAGTTCTGTCGGGCACGGTCGAGGTTTTGAGCCTGCGAGCGCTCGGCCTGCGCGCTCACGAGAATGCCGCCGTCCGCGTCGAGTCGACGACCGGCAAGCTTCTTCAACCTTCTCTTTTGGCTTTCCGTGAGCGAGTGGGTTCCCCGAAGATCGAAGCGCAGAGTGACTCGAGTCGCCACCTTGTTCACGTTTTGCCCCCCTGGACCGGACGACCGCGACGCCGACCACGAAAGATCGCCCGCTGGGATGGTCACGCGCTCATTGATGACGAGAGGCTTCACTCGGATCGAGCTTATCGCAGGGGGCGGTAGAGGCGAAACGCCCAGACGGGTTCATCGATCGATCGCGTCAGCGATCAGTTGCGCCATGCGGACTCCCGCGAGCATCGCACCCTCGACGCGGTTTCCGGAGGTCCAGTCTCCGCATGCGCCGATGGACAACTCGGGATCGTAAAGAGCACCCTCGTCGAGGGGGTTTTCGGCGATGGCGTATCGCCAACGGTGCGCCTGAAGATAGATCGGGTCGGCAAGGGCGACGTTCATCGACTCTGCAGCGAACGCGTGAAGCTTCGTCGCGGCTTCGTCGCGGTCGAGCTCGATGTTGGCCTCGGACCAGCTTGGGCTCGCGTGGAACACCCATCGGTCGGGAGATGGGCGCCGTCCGGGCTTGCTCGACGTCCGCGCCACCCAGCTGAGCGGTCCGTGATTGATGAACGCGCCGTCGTAGGGTACGTCGACCGGCGCGTCGAACGCCCCCATCAAAGCCCAACACGGCTTCATCTCGACAGCCGACGCGCGATTGGCGATCGCGGGAGCGACTTCGGCGAGTAGGTTCACGGTCTGCACGGGCGGCGCCGTGACGATGACGGTCGTGAAAGTGCCAAGCTCGTTGCCCTCCCGATCGATGAGTCTCGACCCCCCCGCCGACCGTTCGATCCGAGCGACCTGAACGCCGCAGTGTACGTCGATGCCGCGAGCAAAGTGCTGCGCGAGCGCGCTCATTCCCGGGTTTCCTACGAAGCGAGGCTTCTGACTGTAGGATTCGACGTCTCCGTGAGCATCGAGCGCGGCGATTCGGCCGTCCCATTTCGAGACGACGCCGCTCTCGATCCAACGGTCGAGACGCTCCCGCATGAGCGCGTCTCGAACCGTGAAGTACTGGGCCCCGTGATCGAATCCGGCGGGAGTGCCGTCGAACTCGACGCGGCGGGTGGATGCTCGACCTCCCGGGCCCCTGCCCTTGTCGAGCACCGCTACGTGGTGACCAAGCTCCGTGAGCTCGCGCGCACACGTAAGACCGCTGAGCCCGGCCCCGATGATCGCGATCCGTGGTTTCGGCGACGTCATCGGTTCGGTCTCCGTCGGCTTCCATGCTTTTCATACACGCGCTTGGACTCCTCCTTTGCCTCTGACTGACGGCGCGCGGCATAGATGCGCTGCTTCGCGGCCGTGTACGCAGACCCGTGTTCGACGATGGGAGCCGGATAGTCTTTGCCGATCACACAGCCAGTCTTCCGCTGGAGATTGCTCGGCATCTTGTGAGGCTCGGCGATGTGCTCCGCGGGAACGCCCTCGAGCTCCGGAACGTAGCGTTTGATGAACACCCCCTCGGGGTCTTGGTCGAGGACCTGCTTGATCGGCGAGTAGATCCGCACCGCGTTGATCCCGGTCACGCCGGACTGCATCTGCGCCTGGCTGAAGTGAATGCCGGGTTCGAAGTCCAGGAAGCACTTTGCAAGGTGAAGCGACGTGGGCCTCCAGTACAGCCACAGGTGATAGCTCGCGAAGGACATCAGCATCGCGCGCATTCGAAAGTTGATCCAGCCGGTATGATGGAGAGCCCGCATACAGGCATCGACGAGGGGGTAGCCCGTATGACCGCTGGCCCATGCGTCGAACCAATCTTGTCGAAACTCGCTCGCGCGAAGGCCGTCGAGCGCCCGACTCATGGCGTGAAACTCGATCTCCGGTTCGTCTTCGAGCTTCTGCATGAAGTGGCAGTGCCATCGAAGCCTCGATTGAAACGAGCTGAGCGACTGCGGCCAACGTGGATCGATCGGTTCCTTCGCTTTCTTGAGCGCCTTGACCTCCGCGGACCTCGCCCGCGCGCGCTGGTACACGGTCTTGATCGAAATGTTGCCCCAAGCGAGATACGGGCTGAGTCGACTGCAGCTGTTTCCTGCGACCACGGGGCTGGACATTTCGAAGCGATACCCCGCGCCCCTCTCCTCGAGAAACGAGTCGAGCGTCTCGTGCGCCTGCTGCTCCCCGCCCGCCTGCACTTCGACCTGGCTCGCGTTCCGCAGGCCGAGCGCGGCAGGAGAACGCAGGTCTTCGGCCGGAACGTCGCGGACGCCCTGAATCGCCGCGGGCGCGTCCAAGAGAGGCTTCGACATCGAGCCGGCCCAGCGGCGAGCCCATCCGTCGCGGGTCTTCAGCCGTCGGATCACCCCGTACTGCCCCCACTCGTGCCACGGGACACCGCGAGCGGAAGTCCAGTCCACGACACGCAAGTCGCGGTCGTAGGTGATCCGGTTTCCCGTTTCTCGATGGCTGTACAGCGCCGTGATCGGGTGCTCCCGGTGGAGCTGCTCGAGGACGTCGGGCATCGTACCCACCCGAACGGTCAGATCTGCGCCGAGCTGGCGAAGGTTCTTCCGTAGTTGAATCAACGATTCGTGGATGAAGGTGTAATGGAGCGCGCCGAGCTCGCTCGACTCGATAAGCTCCGGCTCGTAGACGTAGAGACACAGCACAGGGCCACGGGCCGACGCCTCGAGGAGCGGGCGATGGTCTCTGATTCTCAGGTCACGCTTGAACCAAACGACGTGCATAGTCTCGACGATGCCTCGTCTGGTTCCTAGAGAACGAAGCTGTGAGGTCAACGCAGGACAAGACGTGCGCCAAGTGCGGCCGTCGTTTCTCGTGGCGTCCCAAGTGGGATCGAAACTGGGAACAAATGCGCTACTGCAGCGCCCGCTGCCGCGGCGCGCGATTGACTACCATGGACCGTACGTTGGAGCGGGCGATCGACACGATGACCCGAAACCGGTCGACGACGGTCTGCCCGAGCGAAGTCGCGCGCAAGGTGGGAGGCGACGACTGGAGAGCTCTGATGGAGCCGACGCGCCAGGCCGCTCGTCGCCTGGTGGCGAAAGGCCGACTCGAAATCCTCCAAGGAGGCCAAGTCGTCGACCCGAGCTACGCCAAAGGGCCGATTCGACTGCGCGGAGTTCAGAATCGGCTGGAGGCACCGAAGAGGGCATAGGCCCTCGCCCATCGGTCTGCCGTCAGCCGGCGCTCACCGTCGATGACGCGGACGCGGTGAGGCTCTTGCCGTGCACGACGCTGAGATAGGTTTCGAACTGGTCCAGCGCTAGCGCGTCGTGCTCCAGTGGATAGGGGGCGCCGAGTCGATGGGCGGCGGCGAAGCCCGAGATCGTCGCGACCTCGTGCGTATTCGCCAACGTCCATGAGCCCGCGTAGTAAGTCCGGTTACGACCTTGGAGAAACCTCATCCAGGGCACCACGCGCACATAGTGTTGCCAGCTGTGCGAGAACTGAATCCAAGGCTTCGAAAGAAGGACTTTGTCCGGGTCGATTTCATCGATCGTCCATCGATGCTCGTCGTGGCCCCGATCGAGGAAGATGGTTTGGTACACCGAGGTCTCCAGCTGCGGCTGGTAGTGGGAAAGATCGAACGACATCTCGATCCGATCAGTCGAATCCGGATACGTGCGCACGAAGTACTGATCGCCGCGCGTGTCGTCGAGCTCATAGTAGCGCTCCATGTAGGCGCGATCCGTGTGGGTGATCGTGATGTCGTGAAAGTACTGAACCGATCCGAGCACTTGCCGCTCTCGAAACGTCGGATTCGCGAGCGCGCGGAGTGCGACGTTTGCAGGGCACGCGAACACGACTACATCGAAGCGCTCCGTGCGGCCTCTTCCGTCTGTCGCGACGACACCCTCGGGGCGTCGTTCAATTCGCTCGATGGGCCTCGCAAAATGAAAGGTGCCTCGTCCGGTCTTCTCGACGGAGCGCACTAGCGCTGCGTAGATCTCGGACAGTCTGTCAAACGCGAACATGTCCGGGCTCTGAGAGAGAAGCCGTTTCGGATCGAAATCGAAGAGGCGGAGCTTTTCGTCGTTGAAGACGCGCGCGATGATCGCGGCCGAGACTCGGCGGGTTTGGTTCCCGGTTCCGAAGAACAGCGCCGTCAGCGGGTAAAGCATGTGGTCTCGGAAGTCCTTCGAGAAGCGTCCAGCCTTCAGCACGAGGCCAATCGGAAGCAGCGCGGAGAGCGGCTCGGCACGGTCGATCCATTCGAGGAGGCGTCCGAACCTCTCGATGTCGGGCTGCAGGCGCTCGACGAGGGGCGTGGTGCTCGTGTTATTCCACGCGGTCTCGTTTTGACCGAACGACACGCGGAACCGCACGGGGCGAGGCTCGATGCCGACCTGTTCGTGGAGCCAAAGCGTGTTCCGATACGTCGGACTGCCCCCCTGCACGCCATCATTGAGCCACGCCGTAGATGCAGAGTCGACGGAGATGACCTCGCTGGTCGCGACGCCACCTGCCTGGGGCGCTGCCTCCCAGACCTCGACTTCAAGGCGGGGGTGTTGGACGAGTGACCACGCGGCAGCCGTACCTGCCGCGCCGCTTCCGACGACGAGGATGCGTTGCGTTCGGTTGATCGTCACAGCTCGTTTCTCCGTATGTAGATTGGGGACGACCACGCGCGCTCCTCCATGGGCGATAGACAATCGTCGCTCAGATCGGTCCGATAGCCGCCGTAGCAGGGGTCGCACTGACCATCGTCATCGCAGCGAAGGCCGCCGGCGTTGACCGCTAGCGTGGGCGTCTGAATCGCGCGTACGTAGTAGAGCACTTCGCGGTCAGTCTCGAGGAAGGTCGAATCCTCGAATGTGACCTCGCAGACGGACTGACCGTCTTCGCACGGAAGCGTCAACCAAGGGTCTGCGATCAGCTCCTCGATCGCCTCGGTCTCGTTCATCTGTCTTGCGATTCGCACCACTTCGATGCGGTCGAGCGTCTTTCGAGTGTCGGACGGGTGGTAGCACTCGCCGGCGCAGATGTGCGCTACCCGGTCACTGCCAAGCGCCTCGATGACGCTAGCGGGACAACCGGGCTTCTGCTCGAACGCGCCGGCGGCCTTCACTCTGAACTTCGGATTCTGAGACATCGAGAGCTCGCTCCCCATGGGTCGCGGAATCGGGCCGTCGTTCACCACGTCGAACCAGAGCATGATGCGGTCGCCGGAGGTCGCGTAGACCTGTCTCGCCTCGAGGCTCTCCCAGATCGAGTCTCGGGTCCGGCTCGGTGCGTGTACCGCAATGAGGCCCCCTGTAAGGAAAAACGACGCCTGTCGCTCTACCCAGATCGTCTGAAACGGAGGCATGGACGCGACATCCTCAGCGGTCAGCTTTACCGAGCGCTGGGTTTGTTCAGGAAGGCCGAACGTTCGCCGCTGCCAGGACTCGTCCGTCGTTCCTCTTGCCTCGGTCATCTTGCGGCGTTCGTACTCTTTGTATCCCGTACCAGGACGTCCGGAGTGATTGTCGCTCGACCCCATGAACCCCAGCGTGGCGTGCTTTGGTGCCTGGGGATCCTCGAAGTCTCCGCGCGCAAGCATGTACTGAACCGAGCCTCCCGGCCGGTGCAAAAACGCGGGTGCGAAGCAGTCGGTGCACTGCCCACAGTTGCCCCACTCGGCTAGCTTGGTCCCAGGAAGCGTCTGGTGCCCCGCGGTGCCCGCATGAAGGTAGTTGAGGCGAGCTTCCGCGACGTCCTGCTCACACTGCGCGGAGCTCGGACTGTCGCAGCGACTCCGAACGATCTCCCCGGCGCGCCAACAGCAGGGTTCAAACCCGTCACTCGGTTCGGGGCACGCAAGCCCGTCAGGTCCACGTGCGACCGGGCTGTACGACCGGTACTCCTCTGCATTCCCATGGCCGGAGAATACTTCCACGAGGCGCTGAAGCCCCTCGTCGTGCTGGGCATCCGAGAGCTGCTTGTCCCAGAGGTACTCCCTCGGCGTATAGAAACCCCACGTCGTGCCGTGCGGGATAACCGTCGCTGCGTGATTCCACTCACGGAGCTTCTCGAAGAGCTGTCCCGGCGTTTCCGCGACCTCGCGACAATCCGGAGGAAGCTCCCGAGAGGGAACACCTTGCGGACACTCGGACAATCCCATGACCTCGCGGACATGGTAGATGACGTCGTTGTACGGCTGCTGGTCCGGATACGCGTAAAACGGCAGGGTGATGTTGATGAAAAGGGTCTTCAGGTTGCGGAAGTTTCTCGAGACGAGGCCGGGCGCAGCGATGGGGCGTACCGGCAGACGCTCGTCGTCGGTGTGCCGGTAGATCACATTCTTGTGCCCGTAGTGGGTCTCGGGGGTGAGCCCGACCTGTGACCACTCGTATCCGGTGAAGGCAACGAGGTCCGGCTGGTCGGCGTCGGCGACCGCGTTGCACTGGCGCACCGCCTCTTTGGTCATCTCCCACGTTCGCGGAACCAGGGCTTCTGCGTGGTCCGTCAGCGCGTAGAAATCGAGCTGTGAGCAGAAGCGCGCGAAGTCACACGCGTCCGCCGGAGGATGAATCCCTTCTCCTCCGAGTAGTGGTAGGCTCTGTTGGAACGCATCGACGGAAAGCGTCGTGTGCACGTGAAGGTCGCCGAAAAGTATTCGCGTGTCGCCCTCCTCTCCTTGGCGGTCGCGAAGGCTGAGCAGCAACGGATCGAGTGGGGCTGCAGTCACGTCGCCATCCGGGTGCGGCTCCCCGCCACCAAGCATGAACCAGAGCGTGACCGCGAAAAGCCCAAGAAGCAGCACCAGGGCTAGAAAGATTCGCTTGAGGACCTTCATGGCTCTTACCTCGGGGTGGTCCAGAGGTCAGGACAGCGCGTGCCGAAGGGGCGCGCGTCTCGCGTCGGGGCGCGCGAGCAGAAGCTGCGCGACGCCGCAGTGACGTTCGGCGAACGCGCCCTCGCAGGATGCGAGATAGAAGTCCCACATGCGCCGGAAGCGCTGGGAATAGCCGAGCGCTTCGACGTCTTCTCGGCAGCGGTGAAAGCGCTCTCGCCACTCGTGGAGCGTGCGCGCGTAGTCGTCGCCGAAGTCTTCGAAGTGAAGGAGTCGTAGGTCGCTTTGCTTTCGCCACGCGGTCGACATGGCGTCGAGGCTTGGGAGCTGCCCTCCTGGGAAGATGTGCCGCTTGATGAAGTCCATTCGGCCGACGCTTTCTGCGAACCGGTCGTCGGGCGTCGTAATCGCTTGGATCAGAGCGAGCCCGTTCGGTCGAAGAAGAGACCCGATCTTCGAGAAATAGGCCTCGAAGAACTCCGCGCCTACGGCCTCGATCATCTCGATCGAGACGAGCTTGTCGTAGGCGCCGTCGAGGTCGCGGTAGTCTTCGAGAAGTACCGTGACGCGATCGGAAAGACCTGCCTCCCGAATCCGCTCTCTTGCGAGATCGTACTGCTCTTGCGAAATCGTCGTGGTCGTGACCCGACATCCAAAGTGTGCGGCGGCATGAACGGCCATCGCGCCCCAACCCGTGCCGATTTCAAGCAGATGGTCGCTCGGCCTCAACTCGAGCTTGTCGCAAATACGGTCGAGACGCGCCTCCTGCGCCTCTTCGAGCGACATGTCTTCCCGTTCCCAGAAAGCGGACGAGTACATCATCGATGGGTCGAGCCACAGGCGATAGAAGTCGTTTCCAAGGTCGTAGTGATCGGCGATGTTTCGGCGGCTTCCCTCTTTCGTATTCCGTCGGATCCGATGGTAGAGCCCCTCGAGCGTCCCGCGCACCATGCCGAGGCCGCTTCCATCGAGGTTGCTCAGGCGAGTCGACGTCCGAAGTAGAATTCGCACCGTGGCGACGAGGTCGTCGGTGGACCAGAGCCCATCCATGTAGCTCTCCCCCGCACCGAGGCTTCCGCCGAGTGCGATCGCGGTCCAGGCGTCAGGGTGGTGAATCGTCACCGTCGCGTGGGGACCTGAGCCGTCCCGACCAAACACCTGTGAGACCCCCTGATCGACGACGGTGAGCTGCCCGAACGAAATGTCATCGAGCCGACTCATGGTCATGCTTCGGGCGATCCGCGATGGAAGTGCGGCTGCGAGCTCGTTCCAAGGAGCGAGCCGGAGGGAGAGAGAGGTCGGTTCGGTCATGAGCTCACGTTCCTGTCTTGCTGGCGAGTCGCTTTGGATGCGGGTGATAGGGCGCGCCCTTCCACCAAAGGCGAGCTGCCTGCGCGTAGATGCCCCCGAGGACCGTCACCGCCATCGCGGGGTGCCGAACGAGCGAGAGTGAAGCGTTACGTCGGGTGAGTGCCCTCCTGCGGAGCGTAAGCGTCGCATCCCCAAGGACACGGTCGCCCTCCCAGTTCTCCATGTGCACGACGAGTGAGCGTCCTGGCTCCGTGAAGCGCCACTCGTACTCTTGCGTCATCGGGTGGAACGGCGATACGTGGAACGACTTCGGGACGCGAAAGCGCATCGCGTTTCCGTCACCCAAGTCATCCCGTGAAACGTCCACCGCATACGAGTGTCTCTCTCCCCACGGGGTGTTGTCGACCTCGGCGAGGATGTGTCCGAGCGACCCGTCGGGCCGGAAACAGTAGAAGAAGCTCACCGGGTTGAACGAGACTCCTAGGGTTCGGGGGAGGCTCAGAAGTCGGATGGCGCCCTCAGGGCGCGATCCGCACTGCGACTCGACGACGTCCCGGACCGATTCGTCGAGGGGCACCTGGGGGTCGCCGAGATGGTCGGCTCGCTCGAACCGCGCGACCGCCGGCCGGCGCGCAGACCAGCCTGGCAGCGGGTCGAGCACATCCGGCAGCTCATCGAGGTCCAAGTACGCATAGAAGATGCGGTAGTCGAAACTGTGCTCCACCGGTGAGAAGCGGCGGTGGCGAACTCGACCTTCGTAGAGGGCGCTCTTCACTCGGCCGCCTCGGTTTGAATGGGCCACAGCGTATCTAACGTGACGCCGAGTTTCTTCGCAACGGCAAGCGCGCTGACGACGCCGTCCTCGTGGAACCCGTAACGCCAGTACGCACCGCAGTAGTAGGTATTCCGAGGTCCACTGACTTCGTCGACCCGCGCCTGCGCCGCAACGGACGCAGCCGTGTAGAGCGGGTGTGCATAGGTGGTTCGGTAGAGAATCCGCTCTGGGTCGATCCGGTCACCGGCGTTCAGCGAAACGCAAAAGGTCTCGGGGCTTCCTTCGATTCCCTGAAGCGCGTTCATGTCGTATGTGACAACGACCTTATCCTCTCGACGCTCGGGGATCAGGTAGTTCCAGCTTGCCCACGCTCGGCGCGTCCTCGGGAGAAGCGAGGCGTCGGTGTGGAGAACGGCGTCGTTGTCTTGGTAGAGCATGGCGCCGAGAACCTCGCGTTCCGCGTCGCTCGGATCGGCGAGCATACCAAGCGCCTGGTCGCTGTGGGCAGCAACGACGACACGGTCGAAACGTTCGGCTCGGCCCCCCCGCGCGGTGACTTCGACTCCGTGCTCGTCGCGACGGATGCTCTCGACGGGAGAGGAAAGCCGAATACGGTCCGCAAACGGTTCGGTCATCCGTCGGACGTAGTCACGAGAGCCGCCCTTCACGACGTACCACTGAGGCCTGTCGAACAGGCTGGTCAGACCGTGGTTGATGAGGAAGCGAATGAACGTGTGAGCCGGGAAACCCATCATGCGATCGGGGTCGGTCGACCAAATCGATGCGCCCATCGGGACGATGTAGAGGTCGATGAAGGAACGCGAGTAGCCTTTGCTCTCGAGGAGCTCTCCGAGCGTCGTCGAGTGGTCGCCCGCTTCGAGAAGGCGCTCGGCGTCTCGATTGAAGCGCAGGATATGACGGGTCATTCCGAGGACGCGTCGGCTCAAGAGGTTGCGACGCTGGGCAAGAATCGACTGGCTCGAGTACTCCAACCCGGATGCATCCTCACGGACGCTGAAGCTCATGTCGGTGGGCTTCGTCTCGACTCCGAGCTCGCGGAAGATCCGCTGGAGGTTCGGATATGTGCGGTCGTTATGGACGATGAAGCCCGTGTCTACCGCGTAGCGCGTCGCCCCGACCTTCACGTCGACCGTATTGGTGTGGCCGCCGACTCGGTCGCGTGCTTCGAACACGGTAACCTCGTGCTCGCGTTGTAGAAGCCACGCAGAGACGAGGCCGCTGATGCCCGTTCCGACAATTGCGATCTTCATCAAAGGCTCCCGGACGTGTGTTTGAGGCGCATGAATTGGTACTCACGAGTCCCGGGTTTTCCTTTTCTTTTGACCGGGATGCTGGACGTCAAGGACTTGCGTCTGGGAATTCCCTGGGGCGACTTGCGGCAACGGCCGAGGAGCGACACATGCGAGCAGGTGGCGACTCTGTTCTCTCTCAACGTCGGACTTCCTCGACCCATCGAGACTCCAAGCGGCACGGTGATGACCGGCATCTTCAAGGTGCCCACGGACAAGCGCCTTCGGGTGCTGCAGCAGCACATCGACGGAGACGGTCAGGCCGACCTTTCAGCCCACGGTGGAGACCATAAAGCGGTGTATGGGTATCCGCACGAGCACTACGCGACGTGGTCTGACGAGCTCGGTCGAGAGGACCTCACACCGGGACAGTTCGGGGAGAACCTGACGACGGAAGGTCTACTCGAAACCGATGTCGGCATTGGCGATGTGTTCCGTGTTGGGAGCGCCACGTTGCAGGTGAGTCAGCCAAGGTCTCCTTGCTTCAAGCTCGGCATCCGGATGGGCGATCCCAAGTTCGTCCGGACCTTTCTCCGAAGCGGGCGCCCTGGGTTCTACTTCCGCGTCGTCGAGAAGGGCTCGGTTGCCGCAGGCGATACCCTCGAGCGCATCGAGGAAGGCCCGACTGGAATCACCGTCTACGAGCTCTGGGATCTTAGCTTCGGTCGCGCAGACGATGCGGAGCGTAGAGCGCTCGCTGCGACGATTCCGACCCTCGGACCGGAGTGGACCACTGCACTGGAACGAAGGGGATAGGCGATGCGAGTTGCAATCGGTTTGGTGGTCCTGCTGGCCGCGGCAGGAGCCGGCTGCCAGACAAACTCGAGGGGAGCCACGGCTGCTTCGATCGAATCGCCCCCGCGGATCGAGACCGGGCACCTGAACGATGCGGTGATCGGATCTCGGGTGAGCATCCGCGGCCGCGTCACCCGCGTTCAAGATGACTCACCCTACGGTCATAAGCTCTGGGTGGATGACGGCTCCGGGGAAGCCCGGGTGTTCATCGATGCATCGCTCCAGCTCATTCGCTACACGGGCACATGGCGCGTCGATGACGAGCTGGTCGTGAGCGGCGACGTCGCGAGGTACCAGAGCTCCTGGGAGCTTTTGCCAAAAGTGCCCGCGGACATCGTCGTCGTCGGTCGTTCCGACAGCTAGTCGGCCTCGAACACCGTCACTCCGCCAACCACCGTCTTCTCGACACTGATCGTTCGAAGGTCCGAGTCGGCGGCGAGTGGATCATCGGAAAGAACCACGAGGTCGGCGAGCTTCCCAACCTCGATCGAACCGAGCTCGTCCTCGAGGTGAGACTGCCACGCAGCGTCTATCGTCATCGCACGGAGCGACTGCTCGGCGTCGATCCGTTGATCGGGCCCAAGAACCGCTCCGCTCGACGTTTCGCGAGAAACGGGCGTCCAGAGCTGGATCTGGGAATCGATCGGGACGATCGGCGTATCGAGGTGCGTGGTGAACCGGAGACCCCTGGCGGCGGCCGACGCGACCGGGCTGATCCGCGCGGCGCGTTCGGGACCGAGAAACACGTCGCGGTGCCGGTCTCCCCAATAGTAGACGTGGGCGCTGAAGAACGTGGGTGCGACGCCGAGCTCGACCATCCGATCGAGCTGATCCTCCTGGGCCATTTGGGCGTGCACCAGAATGGGTCGCGCGTCTTCTTCGGGGCAGGCCTCGAGAGCGCCTTCCCAGGCGTCGAGGAACTGATCGATCGCCGCGTCGCCGTTGCCGTGGACCGCAACGGGGTAGCCCGCACAGTGCACCTTCTTCAGGTGCGCGTTGAGGGTCGCCGGGTCGATGCTCGGGTAGCCTCGATAGCCTTCAGGGTGGTCGCCGAGCGCGTAGTACGGCTCCCTTAGATACCCGGTGTATCCTTGAATCGAGCCGTCTCCGATGAACTTCACAGCCGTGACGTGCATCTTCGGACCCTCGAGGTCGTCGAACGTCTCATTTCGATCGATGGCCTCGAGCGCAAGCTCGTCGGCGGGCCACGCAACGATGCGGAGCGGGATCAGAGCTCCTTTGGACGCAAGGCTGAGCCCCTCGAGCTGCTCGCGATTCGCATACCCGTTCTGCACCGTGGTGAAGCCCTGCTCGGCGTACGACTCGACCGCGGCTCTCAACACAGCCAGTTGATCGAGGGGCGCGAAGGCCAGCGCATCGAGCATGACGGGGCGCGCCGCTGTTTCGAGAAGCAGGCCGGTCGGCTCGCCGTTGGCCGCGTCCTTTCGAATCTCGCCCCCGGGAGGATCGGGTGTGTCGGACCCAATCCCGTATCGTTCGAGTGCCACCGAATTCACAACGACCATGTGGGCGGAGATGTGAAACGCGAGCACGGGTCGAGTCGTGCTCACCGCGTCGAGATCTGCACGCGTCAGATGTCGCTTCTCCTCGAGCATGGTGTCGTCGTATCCGAAACCCATCACCCATTCGCTGCCGGGACGATCGTCTGCCACGGCGCGAAGTGCCGAAATCGCCTCGGCGACGTTCCGAATCTCACCGATTGGGGGGCTGTTCAGGTCGGCAGAGACCGCGCTGAGCCCGGCGCCCGGAAAGTGCCCGTGCGCCTCGATGAAGCCCGGGACGACGGTCTTCCCTTCGAGGTCGACTTCGAGAGCCCCTTGTTCGAGCCAGGGCTCCACGTCTTCGCTGTCCCCCACGGCCACGATACGGTCGCGCTCGAGCGCAATCGCTGTCGCGACGGGCCGTTCGGGATCCATCGTGATGATGTGCCCGCCGGACCAGACCTGGAGCTCAGGTGGGGATGGCTGAAGACGAAACCAGACGATCGCGATGATTCCAAGAACCACGACGACGAAGGCCGCAAGCAGCCCCACGATCCACTTCAACACCTTCAAGAATGACCCTCCGCGCTATCGCATGGATAGCACAGCAGGCCCGACTTCGCGCGCCATACGTATTGCACCGTATCGCGCGCGTCGCTTTCAACGCACCCCATCACGATCGGTTCCCGAGCCGACACTCGTTCGGGGTCGACCGTCATTCCCAAAACGGCTTGGCTCGTCTGAGACGTCGCCAATGAGGCTGCGCCGCCCGGATGCGGTTGTGAATGCGCGCGTCCGACCAATCCTGCACGAGTCGAATGGTGTCTGCGTCGAGTCGTCCTGGGCGAATGTTCCAAAGAATCTGACGCGCAACGACCGCATCGTTCGACGATCCGAGCTTGTCCTGAAGACGCGCCATGAGCTTGAGGTAGGGTTGTACGTCGTCGCCGTTCCAGAGCGGGCTGAAGAATTCGGTCGCATAGCGAGCCTTCTTCCCAGTCTTTCGAAGCGTATGGACGTCCTCGCCCGGAAGCCTGGCAAGCGGTCGAGTCTCTCGAATCAGGTCGCGATGGGTCTTGCGGAGGACCACCTCCGCAAACGGAACCAACGGGCGATTGAACTCGCGCGACGGGATTTCGTCCTCGAGCTCCGCGAGCCAGGTCTGAAACTTCAAGACCAGACGCGCGTACCGCTTGCTCTCGAGGTACTCCACCGCTTCGTGGGTGGCCCGGCGACGTTCCTCACGGGCAAGACGTCGTAGCTTTTCGATGTGGTCGCCGGCATCCGGATTTGCCTTTGAGATCAGAGGCAGCGTCTCGTCGAGGAAGACGTGCCAATCGCGCGCGGGCGCGAGCCGCCCCTGAAACCACCGTAGCTCGCTGTTGAAGGCTTTGCGC
The DNA here is from genome assembly GCA_965601515.1 of uncultured Myxococcales bacterium. Lineage (GTDB taxonomy): Bacteria > Myxococcota_A > Polyangia > Polyangiales > Houyiibacteriaceae > SG8-38. The sequence goes on from CBFCWN010000040.1 coordinate 14,234, forward strand.
TTGTCGTAGGGAAGCACTCCTTTGAAGGCGCGTAATGCAGCTCGGAGCCGGCGCATTGCGACTCGGCTCTGATGGACGCCCCCTGGATGCCCGCGCAGAACGGGAACGCGGTTCTCGAAAAGGTGTTCGAGCGCGCCGTCGACCACGGTGCGAAACGACTCGCCCACCGTGAGGTCCGGGGTGAGCGCGACCAGCGTCGCCTTGCGAGGACGTGGCTTGAGCGCGGGTCGCGCGAGCGCGTAACCCCGTTCCGCCTTGCTCACGTGAGTGAGCGTCGCGTCGTACGTTTCGCAGACTTGGAGCGCCAGCTCCATCATTCGCGCAGGGTCGCCGGAGACGAGCCGCAGCTCGGCTTCGCAAATCGGCTCGACGCGGCTGTGCCCATTGTTCTCGACGCGAATGACGCCTTGGTCGACGTCGAGCGCGACCTCGGCGCCACGCGCTTTGAGACGGACGGTGGTGCGATCGACCTCCGTCACGAAAACGGACCGAAGGCGGTCGACGCATCGGCGCCGCTTCAGCCGTCGAGCGAGTTCGGCATCGGGAATGCGGCGAAGCTCGGGGCGGTCTCCGTCGATGTCGGCGACGAGCTCACGTTCTACGAAGGGAGCCTCCACCGCCTGAACGCGATGATCGCCATCGTCGCGCAGACGAAGGGAGATTCCCGACTTCCGAAGGACATGCCGTGGCGTATCGAAGTAGACACTCGTCAGGTGAGAACGAGTGCCGCCGCCCTTCCGCCGCAGCCTCAACCCCTTTGCCTTAACGAGTCTTTTGGCCGTCTCCGGAGAAATGGAGAGTCGCACCGCCGACTGGTTCACCGGGTCCGTCACACGATCGTCATATATCTGACACAAATCTGTCCATCAACTCGAGCGGCCTCACGGCGCCCGGCACGATCCTCCGTAGGCTGCACGCAGCACGCGCTCGGCGGGCTTGCCCCTGGGTGAAAACCCCGCCGGTCCTTCCTCGTCGGTGTTCGGATCGGTGAACCACTTCCACCAGTAGACGCCACGCACCCAGGGCCGCGCCCGAATCGCGTCGAAGAACGCACGGTATCCCAGCTCCTGAGTCTTCGGGTTGGCCGACTTGGCGTACGAACGTTCTGGCCACTCGTGTGGATGCTGAAGCCCGTCTTCCGCCGCACGATAGCCCACCTCGGTGAAGAGCACGGGCTTGTCGTAGCGTTTTGACAGTCCCTCGAGTGCTCCGAGCTGCGACGCGAGCGCAGACTCCAGCTTGGGCGGTCGCGCTTCGAGACCGGAGGCAAGTGGAGGATAGAACTGAACCCCGATGTAATCGAGGGCGTCCCACCAAGGAAGCTCCGCCGCATCGTCCCAGTTGGCGCTGTAGGTGAGCTTTCCTTGGAAGCGCTTTCGAACCTCTCCGACGAGCGCTCGCCACAGGTCTTCATGGGACTTCTGCGATGAACGAAACTCCACCCCGACGACGAGCGTGTCCACTCCGAGCCGTTGAGCCATATCCGCATAGTGGAGGATCCAGCGCTCGTAGCTGTCGAACCATCGTTGCCAGTCCGAGTCCTCTTCGAAGCCGATCTCACCTCGCCAGTCGCCTCGGGCGATCCAGAGGTGCGGCTTCAGCAGCACCTGAAGCCCGCGTGCCTTCGCCTGAGCGATCACGCGCTCCATCCGCTCATCGGTTTCCCCGCCCGGATAGTCGCCGATGAAGTGAACCACAGGCTCGTCGAGACTCCGCATGAACCCAAACGGCGTGAGGCTCACCCACTGTGCTCCGAGATCGGACAGCTCCGCCAGCGTCCGATCGCTGGTCGCGCTTCCGTAGCCGCGACTGCCCTTGTGTTGATAGTTGTGGGCAAGGGAGATGCCACGCTGTACGCGTTCAGGCAGCGGCTTCACGCCGAGGTCGCACGGGCCGTCTTTCGAAGTGGCCTGCGATGACCGGCACCCCATGGCCAAGAGGAGAACGGCGAGCATGACGATCGACCAAGAGAGACGCATACGTGCTCCGAAGCTCTGCCGGATTCCTAAACGGACCCGACGCAGGAGCCTGGGACGCGAAGGATAGCCGATTCGCTCGCACGGTTGTGCGGAGTGTCGGGGATCTGCTAATGCGGCGGAGCGATGAAAGTCAGCGTGATCATTCCGGTCTTCAACGAAGAGGAGAGCATTCCTGAGCTCTACCGGGAGCTTCGCGCCGTCTTCCAACGCGAGCCGTGGGAGGGCGAGATCATCATGGTCGACGACGGCAGCTCGGACCGGAGCGTGGCCATCATCGCGGAGCTCGCAAAGGAAGACCCCCGTGTTCGTCTCGTCGAGTTTGCTCGGAACTTCGGGCAGACTGCCGCCATTCTAGCGGGCATCGACCATGCCACCGGTGACGTGCTCATCCCGATGGATGCCGACCTTCAGAACGACCCCGAGGACATCCCACGCCTCCTCGAAAAGATCGAAGAGGGGTACGACGTGGTCAGCGGCTGGAGAAAGAACCGGCAAGACCGACTCTGGAGTCGACGCGTACCCTCGATGATCGCGAACAGGCTGATCAGCCGTTGGACGGGAGTGGGTCTCAACGACTACGGCTGCACGCTCAAAGCGTATCGAGCGGAGTCCCTCAAGGGCGAGCAACTCTACGGCGAGATGCATCGCTTCATTCCGATCTACGCCTCGTGGCGAGGTGGAAAGATCACCGAGCTCGTCGTCAACCATCGCGCCCGGAAGTTCGGGGAGAGCAAGTACGGCATCGGCCGGACCTTCAAAGTCCTGCTCGACCTGATCACTGTGAAGTTCCTGAGCGGGTACACGACGAAGCCGGCGTACCTCTTCGGGGGCATGGGCCTCATCGGAATCGGCCTTGGAGCGGTCCTCGCTCTCACGGCGGTCATCGAATGGCTGACGGTCAACGCGTCGCCGCACAAGCTCACGGTCGTCGTGTTGGCCACGTTCTTCGCGACCAACGGCGTCATGCTGGTGTGCATTGGCCTGCTCGCCGAATTGGTCGTGCGGATTTACCACGGTCAGGGAACCCGCAAGACCTACGTGCTCGCGAAGGAGATCCACCCGGAGGACGCCGGAAGCTAGCCAATGTGCGGCATTGCAGGCATCGTTGATCCGTCGGCAGGCACGCCGGACGCGCCCGATCTCGGGCACGCCGACATTGCGGCGATGACAACCGCCATCACGCATCGCGGCCCCGACGCCGAAGGGTTCTTCGAGCGCCCGGGCATCGCCTTCGGGCACCGGCGCCTGAAGATCATCGATCTCACCGGCGGCGCACAGCCCATGTCCGACCCAGACGGACGGGTGTGGGTCACGTACAACGGAGAGATCTACAACCACGAGTCGTTGAGGCGCGAGCTCGAGGCCCGCGGATACGACTTTCAGACGCGCTGCGACACCGAGGTGCTCGTCCACGGTTACGCGGAATGGGGAGCCGCGGAGCTCCTCGACCGCATCAACGGCATGTTCGCGTTCGGGATTTGGGACAGCGCGCGACGAGCGCTGATTCTTGCGCGCGACCGAATGGGTCAGAAGCCGCTGTTCTACTCTCAGCTCTCAGATGGAACGGTTCTGTTCGGCTCCGAGCTCAAGGCCCTTCTTGCCCACCCGCGCGTGGAACACGTCGTCGACGAGGACGGGCTCGCCGCATACCTGACGCTCGAGTACCTGCCGAATGGCCTTTCCATGGTCAGAGGGGTCCGAAAGCTGCTTCCGGCAACGTGGCTCGAAGCTCGCAATGGCATCATCGAGGAGCATCGCTACTGGGACCTTCCGATCGGCGACGACCCTGCCCCACCGAACGCCGCCGAACGCTTCACCGAGCTCTTCGACGCGGCGGTCGCACGCCGCCTGATGTCGGACGTGCCGCTCGGAGTCTTTCTGTCGGGCGGCGTGGACTCGAGCTCCGTGGCGGCGTCGGTCGTACGTCAGCGTCCGCCGTCGTCAGTGAAGACGTTCTCGATCGGCTTCGAAGAGAAAAGTTACGACGAATCGTCCGTCGCGCGCCGCGTGGCGGAACACCTCGGCACCGAGCATCACGAGCGAGTCTTCACGGCGGACGCAATGCGGGACGTCTTGCCCCAGGTGGTGGCGCTGCTCGACGAACCGTTTGGTGATGCGAGTCTCCTTCCCACGTATCTGCTGAGCGCCTTTGCACGCGAGCAGGTGACCGTGGCGCTCGGAGGCGACGGCCCGGACGAGCTGCTGTTCGGCTATCCCACGTTTTTCGCGGACGCCTTCGCAGGGGCGTTCTCAAAGCTCCCGCGGAGCGCGCGCGGCGGATTCCGAGCGATGGGGAAGATGCTGCCCGTGAGCTCGAAGAACTTCAGCTTCGACTTCAAGGTCAACTCGTTTCTGCGCGCCGCGGACGTTCGCCCCGAGTGGCGCCACCCGCTCTGGCTCGGAAGCGTGATCCCAGGTGGGAGCGAAGACGTCCTCCACCGAGAGCTGCGCGCCGGGCGCCCCGTCGAGCGAGTCCTCGACTTCGTGGGCGGTCTCTACGACGTGCCGAAGACGAGCTCGCATCTGCAACGGGTCTCGTATCAGTACTGCCGCTCGTATCTCGCGGAAGACATCCTGCACAAAGTCGACCGCGCAAGCATGGCGGTGTCCCTCGAGGCGCGTTCGCCGTTTCTCGACCGTGAGCTGGTGGAGTTCATGGCTCGACTCCCGGCGACCGAGAAGCTCGAAAAGCGATCGAACGGCAAGGCGATCTTGAAGAGAGCCATGCGTGACCGAATCCCCCTCGAAGTCATCGAGCGTACGAAAAAGGGTTTTGGGATCCCGGTGGCGGAGTGGCTGAAGGGGCCCCTCGATCCAATGGTCGACGAGCTCCTCGGGGAATCGCGGCTGCGTGACGCCGGCTACTTCGAACCGCAGGCGGTGCGACGTCTGATCGACGAACACCGTCGAAGCCAGCGCAACCACCGAAAGGTGCTTTGGACGCTCTTGAGCTTCGAGCTCTGGCGCGACGCGCGCGGTGTTCCGGGGCGAAGCTGACCTCGCAACGTGCTACGATGTGCGCATGCGCGCGCTCGTCTTGTTCTCGTTGATCGCTTTCACTGTCGCCGGGTGCAAGAGTGACAAAGACGCGGTCGAGACGGCCGAACCGACCGCGGAAGCATCGCCCGAGCCGACGGAGGACCCGTCCCCAGACGCCCCTCCCTCGGACGCACCGGCGGCGGAAAACGACCCGCCTACGGAGCCCCCCTCGCAAGCCGCGCCGGCGCCCGACGACCCCGCCGTTGCGACGCCCGCCACGACGACCCCTCAGCCCCGCGACCTCGCATCGGAGCTACAGTCCGCCGTCGGCAGTCCGATCGACTGCCTTCAGGATTTCCGGCCGAGCTCCGCACGAACCATTCGGGTGCAAATCAGCGGAATCGTGCGTTCGACGGGGATGGTGATCGAGCCGAGCGCAAGCGGCGCGGGACTCTCGCGGAACGACCAACGCTGTATCGAAGAGCGGGTGGGCAACGTCGTGCTGGCTCCACTTGGAGGAACCAAGTCCGAACCCGTGTGGACGACGATCGACCTGCAATACACGCCACCCGAATCTTCCGGGGTGGACAGCTTCGAGGTGAATCCGCCACCACCGCCCGAGAAGGACGTCGTACCCTCGCTTCCGAAGAAGCAGCCCATCGCCCCGAGCGGAAAGCCGATCGAGGGCGGGAACGACGTTCCCATCCAGGGCCCCAGCGGGAAGCCGATCGAAGGCGGCGATCCGGTTCCCGTCGAGGGGCCCAAAGCGGTCCCGATCGGAAGCGAACTCTAGGGCAAGAGCCACTCGGTTGCTTCGATGACGCCGTCGCCGTTCACGTCCCACCGATCGAAAAGGTAGCGGGACACCTCACGCGCCGAGGTCGTCCCGTCCTGGTCGGTGTCGTAGGCGTCGAACGCCCCGGAGCGTGCGCCGCCCTCGCCAAGCTCGATGACGTCGAGTGAGTCATCTTGGTCGGTGTCCCAATCCTCGAAGCGCGCCGAATCGACGCGGTCTGGAAACCAAATCGCCATGCCTTCGGCCCACTCGTCCTGAGATACGCGCCGGTCGTCGTCCGTGTCCCAGAGCTCGAAAAGCGCGGTCGCAAGCTCGACCTGAAGCACGATCGAGTCGCCGTCGAGGTCGAGTCCCTGCCGGAAGTAGTAGTGCTCGGAGAGCCCGCTGTGAAACGCCTCGAACCCAAGCTTGCCGTCGCCGTTCCGATCGACCCGCGCGAACGTCGATCCACTCGTCTCCTCGAGAAACGGAATCGGCGAGGTGTCCGGCTTGCTTCGCGAACACGAACAAAGGACCGTCGCCTGCACGCCCAACATGAGTGCGACAAAGGCCCGATTCACTCGACCTGATCGCGGCGTCTCGGTCACGGGGCCTCCACAACGCTCGAGTCTGGGCGAAACACGGTATCGGGAACTCCAGCGAGCCGAAGAGGCGCCCACAAATCCGGAGGAACGGGGCTCGTGAAGCGGACGCGGTTACCGTTCGCTGGATGGTCGAAGGCGAGCTCGACCGCGTGGAGCCCGAGCCGGTAGAGACCGATGTCGACGCGGTAGCTTCGGTTCTCGACACCCTTGCCGTAGCGCACGTCGCCGGCGACGGGGTGGTTGATGCGGCGAAGGTGTCGACGAATCTGATGACGACGGCCTGTTCTCGGGCGTGCCTCGACCAACGAGAGACGAACGTTCTCACACACGTGAAGCCTTCGAAACTCGGTGGCGGCTTCGACGTCGGGACCTCCCTCGCGTTTCTCCATCGGGCTGTCGATGAGGCCCTCCTCGGGGGGGCGTCCTCTGACGAGCGCGAGGTACCGCTTGTCGATGCGACGCTCTTCAAAGGCGGTTTGCAGGGTACGGGCGTGGTCGGACGAAAGGGCGAAGACGAGCACGCCACTCGTCGGGCGGTCGAGACGATGAACCGGGTACACCCAGTGACCGATGGCATCGCGAGTGAGGTTCAGAGCAAACGTCGAGCTCTGGTCGTCGCCACGATGCACGGAAAGCCCGGACGGCTTGTCGACGACGACGATCGCGTCGTCGACGTAGAGGACGTCGATAGAGTCGAATTCCGCGGGTGGTCGCGGTGCAGACGCATCATCGGTCATGGACCCCTTTGTGTATCACGAGTGGGTGCTAGACACTGCGAGTGGGCGCCAATCGAAAGCGTCGGATGCTGCTCCGAGTCGCGGCCAGCGACCGCACTTTCGAGACGAAGCAGCTCGACGGCGAGACGGTGCTCGAAGGCAAGTGCATCCACTGCCAGAGGAAGCTTGCACTGGCCAAGGACGGTACCCCCTTGAACGGAGCCACCCTGGAACACATCGTTCCGAAGAACCACGGCGGCACAGACGACCTCGAAAACCTGGCAATCGCCTGCGCCCGTTGCAACGCGGAGAAGGGATTGCGCCACGACCACAAGCGGCGTGACGACCCGAAGCTCATGGAGATCGTCGAGCGACTCCAAACACGACGGCGGGAGCGCCTCCGATCTGAAACCGAAGGTTGAAATACGAGCCGCTTGCCATCGACAGGCTCGATCACCAGAGATCAAGCATGCGGCGTTTCTCCATTTCACTCGCCACTCTCGTGATCGTCGGCAGCCTCACGGGAGCGTGCTCACCCAGCGACACTCCGACCGAGGTCGCCGAGGCCTTCTACGATCAGATGGCGGCTGGCAACATCGACGCGGCGAAGGGACTGTCGACCCCGGACACTGCCGAAATGCTGAGCTACATCGCGTCGATGCACGACCAGCAATCGTTTGAGGTCATCGCGGAAGGCGGCGCTTCCGGCGTTCTCGTCGAAGGCGACAACGCTCTCGTGAGCTTCGTCGAAGGAGGCGGGTACGCGACCGTGCCGCTCGTGAAGATGGGCGGCGAGTGGAAGGTGGACTTCGCGACGATGATCAAGGCGCACTCGAAACCGCGCCCCAATCCGGTTCAACTCACACTCTGAGCCACCAGGCTTTCTCCGCTGCAGTGACTCTGCCTGCGCCGCCTAGAGCTGGTTGCGGACCCACTCACGAAAGCCCTCCGCCTCCTGCCGATACGTAGTTCGCTCCGCAGAATCGAGTCCAACGCGGCGGAGCGAGTTGAGAAACCACCGGTCCGCCGCCCCAGGGAGAAGCCCCACGCCGGGCGTCGTGCAGATGTGGTGCCAATGAAGCAGCCCATCGCGCCACTCGAAGACGTCTCCGCTCGGCTCGAGCGTGAGCGCGAGGACCGTCCCGTCGGGGGTCGGCCAGTCGACATCAACAGAGCAGAGCGAGACCACGCGTGTCTCGGGCCGTGGAGACGCTTCACACACCAGCTGCCGATAGCAGCGAGGCTTCTTTAGACTCACGTCGAAGGTCGAGATCGCCAGCTGGTGCCGTTCGATGCCGCTCGGCGGAGGCTCGACGATCGATCGACTCTCACCGCCTCGAAACTGTTCGTACCACGGCTGAACGTCGAGCTCGGCCGCCCGAAAGAAGGCGTCCGAAACGATGTCTAGGCTGTCGCGGGCGACGTCGGGCACGGCGATATGCGTATCGTACGTGAACGTACGCGCCGGCGCATGCCAGTGTCTCACCGTCGTGACGACTCCAGGCTCGACTCGGTGGGCATCGTGGAACCCGTCGACCAGCGCCAACAGCTGCGCGACGTGGTTGGCCTCGCGCTCCAGCGCGGCATGCAGGTCGGTCGGCAAGGCCGGAGTGGTGGCACCCTCGCCGCTCAATTGCAAGAGTTCGCACCAGCATGAACGACTCGCATCAGCAGCCCCGACTGGACCGTGTCCAAGGGGCCGATGAGATCGAAGAGGTAGCCGCGCTCGCGACGGAGATATGGAACGAGCACTTTCCGTCGATCATCGGCCAGGCGCAGGTCGACTACATGCTCCGGAAGTTTCAGAGCGTAGATGCGATCCATCGACAGATCGGGCAGCAGCGATACGAGTACTTTTTGGTCGGGCGTCCCGGTTCGCGAGCCGGATACTTTGCGATCGTTCCGCTCGAGGAAGAACGTTCGATGCAGCTGAGCAAGCTCTACCTTCGACGGGGCGCACGGGGACGCGGGCTCGGCGGGCGCATCGTCGAGTGGCTCGAAGCGCAATGTCGGTCGCGGGGCCTCGACAAGCTCTGGCTCACGGTGAACAAGGACAATCGCGCCTCGATCGGTTTTTACGAACGCGCCGGGTTCAAGACGGAAAGCGCGTCGATATTCGACATTGGAGACGGGTTCATCATGGACGACTACGTGATGGCAAAACCGATCGTGGTCGACGAACCGTAGCGCGTCTCACGTGCCGACCGCGCCGCCTCCTCCCTTTTGGTGGATCTCGACGACCGTCGCGAGAGTGTCGGCCGCGGTCGGGGCTTTGTCGGAGCGATACCCCTTCATGCGCGCGAACCGAAGTGCGAGACCACACGCGTAGCGGGGGCTCGCCTGCACATCGTTGAACGCGATTTCTGCGACGAGCTCCGGATGTACGTAGACGGTGTAGTCATCGCGTCGGGTCTCGCGCGCAAGCAGCTCCTTCGTTTGCCACTCGAGTAACTCGTCGGTGAGACCTTTGAAGGTCTTGCCGAGCATGACGAAGTCGTCGGACTCGGGATCGTACGCCGCGAGATGTAGATTGCTGAGCCAGCCACGTCGTCGGCCGCTTCCCCATTCGGCAGCGACGATCACGAGGTCGAGCGTGTGGGTGGGCTTGAGCTTCAGCCAGTTCGAGCCTCGATTCCCCGCTTCGTACGCGGAGCCGAGCGACTTGGCCATCAGACCCTCGTGTCCCCGCCCGATCGTGTCCGACCAGAGCGTCTCCGCGGTGTCGGGGTCGTCGGTCACGACGGACGCAGGCAGGTTCGAAGGGAGAACGAGGGAAGCGAGCCTCTCTCTTCGCGCCGACAGAGGCGCATCGATCAGACTTTCGCCGTCGAGGTACAGCACGTCGAAGAAGTAGACACTCAGGGGGAGACGCTGGCGCTCGGCATCCACGTCGCGACGACGCCCGAAGCGGCGCATCGTCACCTGAAACGGATGCGGGCGGCCGTCAGACCGAAGCGCGATGGCTTCGCCATCGAGGATGACAGACTCGCACGGAAGGCTCGCCACCGCTTCGACCACCTCGGGTACCGCGTGAGTCACTTCGTTGAGGGCGCGAGAGAACACCCTTACGCGGCCATTCACTTTGTGCGCCTGGACGCGCGCTCCGTCGAGCTTGGTCTCGAACAGCAGTTCGCCATGCGCGTCGATCGCCGCCTGAACGTCATCTGCAGGCTGGGCGAGCATGGGCCGAAGAGGGACGAAGAGCTCGATCCGGAGCTCGTCGAGTGCTGCGGCACCGCCCGAGAACGCAACCTCCGCAACCCGCCCGAGATCCCCGCTGAGCATGAAGGCACGACGCACGAGGTCTGCCGGCACAGAGGCAGCTTCCGCGATCGCCTCGAGCATCAAGCCCTCCGATGCGCCTTGTCGAAGTTCGCCCAGGATCAGCCCGGCCAGAAACCGTCGCTCGTCTTCCGTCACGCGCTCGAACAGTCCACGGAGCGAGGCTTGCCGTCGTCCGCCGGACCCTGGGCCACTCTCGTCGGCGATGCTGTCGAACACCCGATCGAGCTCACGCAGGCTCACCCCGTCCCCCCCAAGTCCGAGCTCGCCAGCCGTCGCCTTCTGAAGCGCAGCGTACCCCACTCCGATCTTCCCCTGAGGGAGCTGTCCCGACAGATAGCGCACGACGAGCGCACCCTCGTCCGCTCCCGCCTGCTGAAGCAGCTCCGCGATCAGGGAAACCTTCCGAAGCCGCGACCGCGTCTTCCGAAGCTCCGACCAAACCTCAACCAGCAGAACCAGCTCCACCGCCCAATGATAGGGACACGCAGCCCCCCGAAAACCCCTGCAATCCCAACAACTTCCCCACCAACCCGCGTGTTTTGCGAAAACCCACGGGGTTTTCACGCATCGAGCGACCGTGTCGCGCGCACGGGCGGCTCCTTGACGGGGGCGGTTCGAGCACCGAGAACCCTGACCGATGCCGACGGTGACACAGCTCGAGTACGTGCTGGCACTTCAAAAGCACGGGCACTTCGGACGCGCGGCGGAAGATCTCGGCGTGTCGCAACCCACGCTGAGCAGTCAGGTGCAGAAAGTCGAAGCGGAGCTCGGCGTGACGCTGTTCGACCGTCAGTCGAAGCCCATCGCGGTCACCGATCAAGGGAAGGCACTCGTCGAGCTCGCGCGTGACGTCGTGGCCGCGCACGAGAAACTCCTCACCGCCGCACAAGGAACGGTGAACGAGCTCTCCGGTCCGTTTTCGCTCGGCATCATTCCAACGCTGGCGCCCTACGTCTTGCCGTGGTTCGTTCACGACTTCGCGGAGAAGTACCCGGCCGTGGAGCTCTCCATCGTGGAGCGACCCACGGACGACATCCTCGACGAACTTGCGGCAAACCGCCTAGACGCAGGAATCCTCGCCACCCCGCTTGCCGAACCATCGATCGAAGAGCGCATTCTCTTCTACGACCCCTTCTATCTCTATGCACACCGCGACGATCCGCTTCTCTCGAAAGACGCGATCGACGTCACCGACATCGATTCAGCGAAGCTGTGGCTTCTCGAAGACGGTCACTGTTTTCGCGCACAGGTCATCAACCTTTGCGGAATACGGGAACGCTCGCTGCTCGACTCCGTACGATTCGCGGCAGGGAGTTTCGAGACGCTCCGCAATCTGATCGACGCGACGGGCGGTTACACGCTGATCCCCGAGACTTACGCCCGCACGCTCAGCCGCTCCGCGCGTCAACACCTGATCCGCCCCTTCGAGCGCCAGGTGCCCACCCGCGAAGTCAGCCTCGTTTACCACCGAAAGAACTGGAAAACAGGAATCGTGGAGGCGCTGGCCGGGGAGATCAGCGCCGGGATGCCGCGCTGTTTTCTGCCAGAGCCGGCCGACGGGGAAGTCGTGCCGATCCGGGTCGAAAGCTCATAGCTTCACGCTATCAAGCATAGGCCTTCATCTATTTTGCAAATAGAAGAGTCGCCCCCAAGTTGGTCCGTGAACGAAAGACGCGCTCGAACGAGCGCCCCACGGAGGCTTCATGGAAACCCTGATCAATTCGACCCTGCCCGAGTTCAAGGCTCAGGCCTATCACAACAACGACTTCGTCCAGGTGACGGAGGAGGACCTCAAGGGGAAGTGGTCAATCCTCTTTTTCTACCCGGCCGACTTCACGTTCGTGTGCCCGACCGAGCTCGGCGACATGGCCGACAAGTACGCTGACTTCCAGGAGCGCGGCGTCGAGATCTACTCGGTAAGCACCGACACGCACTTTACACACAAGGCGTGGCACGACGCATCGGACACTATCAAGAAGATCCAATATCCGATGCTGGCCGATCCCACGGGGCACCTCGCCCGTGCCTTCGGTGTCTACATCGAAGAGGAAGGTCTCGCATACCGCGGTACTTTCCTGATCAACCCCGAGGGACAGATCAAGCTCGCCGAGGTCCACGACAACGGCATCGGTCGAAACGCCGACGAGCTCTTCCGAAAAGTGCAAGCGGCACAATTCATCGCCGAGCACCCGGACGAGGTGTGTCCCGCGAAGTGGCAGCCAGGTGAGGCGACGCTGAAGCCGGGCCTCGACCTGGTCGGCAAGATCTGACCAAGCGCCGTTCGGGCGGGCGTGAACCGCACGCCTGCCCGTCGGCTGATTCTATCGCAACTAGAAAGGAAGACCGATGGAAGCGAATCTGCTCAACCAGCTGAGAGAGGTATTTGGCCGGCTCGAAAAGAAGGTCGAGCTGATCTACCGCCCATCCGACCACGAGAAACAAAGCGAGCTCGCGTCGATGTTGCAGAGCGTTGCCGAGACGAGTCCGCTGATCGAGGCGCGCGAAGAGGGCTCGCCGTCGGACGTCCCTGCGTTCTATCTCGCCCACGAAGGACAACCCGTAGGCATCGCCTTTCGAGGCATCCCAGGCGGACACGAGTTCACCTCGCTGGTGCTCGCCATTCTCAACGCGGACGGAAAGGGAAAGCTCCCGGACGATGCGCTCGTCTCGAGAATCCGCCGACTGCAGGGCCCCGTACGCGTCAAAACGTACGTTTCCCTCTCCTGCGAGAACTGCCCCGACGTGGTTCAGGCACTGAACCTGATGGCGACGCTCCGCGAGGACTTCGAGCACGAGATGGTGGACGGTGCGTTCGCTCAGGCCGACGTCGATGCCCTCAAGATTCAAGGGGTGCCGAGCGTCGTGATCGACGAAACGCTGTTGAGCTCGGGGCGTTCGAACTTCGCAGACCTCTTGACCAAGCTCGAGGCGTCCGTCGGAAGCAGCGAGACCGAACCCGACGCCGTCGACCTCGGCAACTACGACGTCGTCGTCGTGGGCGGTGGCCCGGCGGGCGCCGCGTCCGCGATCTACACGGCGCGAAAAGGCCTGAAGACCGCCGTCATCAGCGACCGCCTCGGGGGACAGCTGCAGGACACCAAGGGGATCGAAAATCTGATCTCGGTGACGTACACCGAAGGCCCGCGACTGACGGCAGACCTTGGCAAACACCTCGACCACTACGACATCGAAGTCCTCGAGCACCGGAAGGTCTCCGCGGTCGTTCCCGGACAGACGGTGGGTCTGACCCTCGACAGCGGCGAGACGCTGGAAACCGACTCGCTCATCGTGGCAACCGGCGCCAAGTGGCGCGAGCTGGGCGTCGAAGGCGAAATGGAATACCTCGGCCGAGGCGTTGCGTTTTGTCCGCACTGCGACGGCCCCTTCTACAAGGGCAAGGACGTCGCCGTGGTAGGCGGCGGAAACTCTGGCGTCGAGGCCGCCATCGACCTAGCCGGGATCGTGAAGTCGGTGACGGTGGTCGAGTTCATGCCGGAGCTGAAGGCGGACTCCGTACTCGTCGAGAAGCTGCAATCACTTCCCAATGCGCGAGTCGTGGTCAACGCACGAACGACGCGCGTGGTCGGCGACGACGACAAAGTCGTCGGGCTGGAGTACGAGGATCGTGATTCTGGCGAGATCCAGCGCCTCGAGGTCGCGGGCATTTTCGTGCAGATCGGCCTGCTACCGAACAGCCGCTTCATCGCCGACCTCGTCAATACCAACGATTACGGCGAAATCGTCGTCGATGACAAGTGCCGAACGAGCCAACCAAACATCTATGCAGCCGGTGACGTGACGAACGTCCCGTACAAGCAAATCGTCGTCGCGATCGGCGAAGGAGCGAAGGCGGGGCTCGCCGCGTTCGAAGACCGAGTGCTGGTCGCATAAGGACTACCTGCGCGTAGGCATCGTGGCTACACTCCCGCGCACATGCGCCGCCAGTCGCTACGTCTCAACGCGCGAAACGTCGTCCTGATCGTGATCACTGTCGGTGCCGCGGCCCTCACCGCATACACCGTCCACGACCTCCGCCAGTTTCGCGAGAACCGCGAGGCGCAAAGCCTTGAGTTGGGCAAGAACGCGGGTCATCGGGTCGCCGACGCGTTGGATGAAACGCTCTTGGAGATATCCGAGCGTGCGACGGAGTACGCGAAAGAGGTCGAGAGCATTCGTTCCGAAGCTGAGCTTCTGAAGAGCATCCGAAGGGAAAGCGACCGCTTTCCGCTCATCATCGGAGTCACCGTCGCCTTCGAGCCCGGCGCTTTCGCGAGCAAGGACCTGTACAGTCCGTTCTACAATAAGGCCCGCGGCGAGTTTCAGTTCGTGGAAGAAACCTACGACTACACGTCGAGAGAGAGCGATTCGGCGAAGTGGTACACAACCGTCGTCGATTCCGGTGAAGCTCGATGGTCGGAGCCTTTCTTCGCGGAAGCCGCCGAGACGATGCTGGTCGACTACGGCGTGCCCCTGAGAAACGACGCCGGAGAGATCATCGGGATCGTCGACTACGCCATTTCCCTCAACGACTTCACCCGCATCGTCGACGAAATCAGCGTCGGCGAAGCGGGCTACGGGTTCACGTACGACGACACCGGTGCGATTCTCTCGCACCCAAACCCCGCATTTTTGCTGCAAAACGTCTTCCAGCTGCGCGACGGCAAGGACGAGGCGATCCTCAAGTCGCTGCGCGAGGATCGCGAAGGCGTCGTCGCGTACGACAGCACGTACACCTACAAGTATTCATGGTTCTTCTTCCGTGAGTTGGAGTCGACCGGTTGGAAGAGCGTCCTCGTGTTTGCGGAAGACGACCTTCTCGGCGCCAGCGACGAAGGACGTCGAAAGCTCATCCGGATCGGGATGGGCATCGGTCTGTTGCTGATCGCATTGCTCGCGCTCTTTCAAGGGATCGATGGGTTTAGCCGCACCGAGTTGTGGCGCCTCGCCACGCTGACATCCCTGGTGCTCATCGGGAACATCGTCTTGATCTGGTACCTAAACGTCACCACCGACTTTTCGCATTTCGAGCGCGATGTGGAGCGGATCGTCAACGAAACGATTCTCAGCAAGTACGTCGAACAAAACGACGAAGATCTCTACAAGCTGATCAACGCTCACTACAGCCAGGTTCCTACCGGGATATTCATCGAGTCGTTCGAGCTGTCGTCTTTCGACGCGAGCATCATCGGGAAGATCTGGATGAAGTACCCGAAGGACCTCTACGAATCCGTTCCACCGGACTTCTACTTTCCCGACGTGTCGGCCAGAGAGACCCGAGGCCTCGTCAGGCACAAGCTGGCGGAGGTGGAATACGACGACTACATCCTCGTGACCTGGCGATTTCGCGTCACGCTCGAACAAGACTTCAGCTACCGAGAGTTTCCGTTCGAGCAGAATGACGTCGCGCTCCGCGTCCTCTACCCCGACTTCAGCAAGAACGTCCTGCTCGTACCCGACCTCGAGAGCTACGACATCCTCAATCCTTCCGTACGACCCGGCCTGAACCCAGGCATCAGCGTCCCATCTTCTGAGACGATCGCGTCCTACTTCACGCTGAGCAACACCGCCTTCAGATCGACTCTCGGAAACAGCGGTGGGGTGAAGAGCTACCCAACGCTCACCTTCCATATTGGCGTCAAGCGTATTTACCTGAACCCGTTCATCGCGAACATCATCCCGATCCTGATCGTCGCGCTGATGATGTTCGTGGTCCTTTACGTATCTTCGACGAAAGACCGCCCGCGCGTGGGGCTCACCACGATGAACGTGATTCAAAGCTCTGCGGGCTTTTTGTTCATTCTAATTCTCGCTCACGTGAACGAACGCAATCGGATCGAGACTCCGGAAATCGCCTACATCGAGCTCTTCTATTTCTCGATGTACCTGTACATCACGGTCCAGACACTGGCCCTCGCAGCGATGTTCCAAGGCGTGAACTGGAAGCTCTTCCAATGGGAAGACAACCTCATCTTGAAGCTGTCGTTCTGGCCGCTCCTGCTCGCCATCTGGTTCGCATTCACCCTCGCGCGCTTCTACTGAGTGCAGCTCGCCCGATCACTGCTTGACTTCGCGTAGCGAACCGATCCTATCCTGCCTCATGAAAGACAAAGTCGTTTTCGTCACCGGGGCCGCCCGGGGTATTGGCGCGGCCGTATCAAAGCAACTTGCGGAGCGCGGCGCCCGCGTCGTGCTCACGGGCCTCGAGCCTGAAGAGCTAGCGGCGCGTCAGGCAGAACTCGGTACGGGGCACATGGCTCGCGAGGTCGACGTGACGAGCGCGGACTCGCTCAAGGCCGCAGTCGCCGACGTCATGAACGAGTACGGTCGCATCGACGCCGTGATCGCGAACGCCGGCATCGGAAGCTACGGGACCGTCGAAAAGGGTGACCCAGAAGCATGGTTCCGAACGATCGACGTCAACCTGTTCGGCGTCTACCGGACCATATATACAACACTGCCGCACATCATCGAGAGCCGCGGCTACGTCTTGGTGATCGCCTCCGTCGCATCGTTCATGTCGCTACCAGGGATGACGTCGTATTCCGTCAGCAAGGCGGGCGTCGAGAGTCTGGTCCGCGGACTACGCGCAGAGGTCGGCTTCAAAGGCGTCGATGCGGGCTCTGCTCACCCGTCTTGGATCGATACCGATCTCGTGCGTGAGTCTGCCGAGGACCTCGGAGCGTTTCGAAAGATGCGCGCGAACTTGCCCTGGCCGCTCAAAGCAACCACCCCGCTCGAACAGTGCGCCAAGACGATCGCCGACGGGGTGGAGAACCGAAAAGCGAGAATCTTCGTTCCGGGCTCAGCCGGCCTCGTCTACTGGCTGCGAAGTCTGCTCAACACGGGCGCGATCGAGCGCGCGAACGAGAAGCTGTTCGCCGAGGCGGTTCCACAGATGGAACGAGAAATCGAGGCGCTGGGCCGTTCGGGTAGCGCGAGAACGACCGCGATCAACAAGATGCGGCCAACGGAACCGAAAGCCGGCGAAAGCGAAACTAGTTCCCAGACGCGCCGCTGATTGCCGCCCCTCGAGTCTCCGACTTCTCCCACATTCGGAGGTAGCCCTCGGCCGACTTGAAGAGGGGCTCGAGCTCCTCATCATGCCGTCGGTGTTGAAGTCGAAAACGCACGTTATCGGGCCGCGACGAGGTGTGAACGACGTGTGACGGGCGTGCAATACGCCTAAGGCGCGATTTTCTTTTTGATGGCCTTCGCCACCGGGGAGGGAACGGCGCTGAGCGCGTTGAGCATGTGAGGAAGCGCCTTGAGCTTGAAGCCCTCGTACTCGCTCGGAACGATCGCATCGATCAGGAATGGGCCTCGCGACGAAAACGCGTTCTTGAGGGCCGCGTTGAACTCTTCCGCTCGAGACACCCGCCGCGCGGGGACTCCCATGCCCTGTGCGATGGACACGAAGTCGATCGCCGGTTCCGCGAGGTCGAGCTGAGCTTTCGCTTCTGGTCCGATTGTCTCGGCGCCCACCCGCTCGAGCTCGATGTTGAGGATCCCGTACGAGCGGTTGTTGAAGATCACCGTCGTGACGTCGAGCCCTTCTCGCGCGATCGTCCACAGGGCCTGGATCGTGTACATCGCTGAGCCATCGCCGCAGAGCGCCAGCACGGGACGCTTCGGACAGGCCACCGCGGCACCCACCGCAGCCGGCAACCCTTGTCCGATGGCACCACCGGTGAGCGCGATGAGATCGTGGCGCGGCGCCCCGGCCGTGGAAACCGGAAGCTTCACACCCGAGGTCTGTGCTTCATCTGAGATGATCGCATTCGCAGGAAGGAGCGCACCGATGGCCTGGCAGGCCTTGGCGGCGTTGAGCTTTCCCTTCGGCAGCTGAGGGCGTCCGGCGGACTGGAGCTTCGGCGCGGTGTTTGACGCACCCACCGCTTCGACGAGCGCCTGAAGCGTACCGAGCGCATCTTCATGAGGCTCGATCAGCGTGTGCGCCGTGCAGCCGTCCGGAACCAAGTAACTTTTCTTCCCCGGGTACGCGAAGAACGACACAGGCGCCTTCGCATCGACCAAAATTAGATGGTCGTACCCGTCGAGTTGAACGGATGCGAGCTCTGCCAGATACGCGATGCGCTCGACCGCAGGCAAACCTTCGCCGCGTTCGAGCCGGGTGGGGAAGACTTCGCAGAACAGCTTCGCCCCCGTCTTTTCCGAAATTTTCGAGGCCGCTCGCAGCCCCGGCTCGAGAAGCACGCGATTTCCGAGCAACAGCGCAACCTTTTTCCCTGCCTGCTGAAGCGCGCCCGCAATCGAATGCACGGTCTCATCGGAGGCGAGTGGAGGCTTCGCGGGTGGGGGAGCGGGCGCGGCCTTTCCACCTTCGTTCCATGAAACGTCAGCGGGCAAAATGAGCGTCGAGATCTGGGCGGGCGGTCCCTTTGCGACCGCCACGGCTTCCGCCGCGTCGGACGCGAGCTCACTCGTCTTTGGAGTCGTCTTGATCCATTTCGAGATGTTCTTCGCCACGGTCTCGATGTCCGACTGCAGCTGGGCATCGTACTTGGTGTGGTAGGTCGCGTGGTCGCCGATGATGTTGACCATAGGTACGCGCGCCTTTCGGGCGTTGTGCAAGTTCGCGAGGGCGTTGCCCAAGCCGCACCCTAGATGAAGGAGAGTGGCCGCCGGCTTGCCTGCCATGCGCGCGTATCCGTCCGCCGCGCCTGAGGCGACGCCTTCGAACAGGCAAAGCACGGCTCGCATGTCAGAGTCGTCGAGGGCCGCCACGAAGTGCATTTCCGACGTGCCAGGATTGGTGAAGCAGGTGTCGACCCCTGCATTCACCAGGGTCTGAATCAAAGCGTGTGCACCGTTGTCCATCGCCCGCGGACTCTACTACAAGC
>CBFCWN010000041.1:0-33355 GCA_965601515.1 uncultured Myxococcales bacterium
CTTGCCGCTGATGAAGGTGTGGCAGCCCGTGCAGACCTCGGCCTCGGGCTGGTGGTCGGCCATGTCCGTGTGGCACTCGGTGCAAGACGCCCGGTCCGCGCGCACGGAGGAGTTGTGCGGATTGTGGCAGGTGGCGCAGTCGGAGTGGCCGGCGTTGTCGACGTCGCCCGGAATTCGATGAAGCCCTGGGAGCTCCGCCGACTCGTGGCAGCTGGTGCACTCGGTGGCCGCAGCGACGGCGCCCCCGTGCGGCTCGTGGCAGCTCGCGCAATCGCGATGGCCTTCGGGGCTGGCGGCGAGGAGGTCGCCGTGGCAGCTCGCGCAGCTCACGGGATCGCCGAGCGCGTGTGCCGTGCCCTCGTGGCAGGAGCTGCAGCTCGAGTGATCGGGGATGCGCTTGGTGAGTCGCGCTTGAGTGCCGTGGCATTCGACACAGAGCGACTGAGTGCTGATGTTCGATAGATCGAAGCCGTGCGGCTGATGGCAGTCGGTGCAGACCGTCTTCGGGGCATGGTAGCCGCGCTCGGAACCGGCTTCCTCGTGGCAGCTCGAGCACTGCATTGCGAGCTGAGCCCTGTCCGCGGGGTGCGGATCGTGGCAGGATGAGCAGTCGCCCTGCTCGCCCACCGGGTGGGTAGAGGCCACCTCTTCGTGGCAGCCCTGACACGTGCGATCGCCCGCGCTCCGCACCGAGTGCGGCTCATGACAACCGGCACACTCCGAGTGGCCACGTGAGCTCTTCGCGAGCACCGGCTGACCTCGATGACAGCTCTCGCACGACACCGCGGTCGCGCTCGAAAAGGAGTGAGGCTCGTGGCAGCCGACGCACTCCGTGTGTCCACCCGCGAACACCGCGGCGGTCGGAACGCGAGCTGGCGGGTTCGAGTGACAGCTCATGCACGCGGAGGCCTCCGAGGCGAGCTTGTGACCGCCGTGGCAGTCCGAGCAGGTTCCGCTGAGCTCCGGGTTGCCGTGGCGAACGCGAAAGCTCGAATGACACGACGCGCAGTCGGAGGCCGTCTCCTCGACGGGTTTGTGCGGGTGGTGGCAGTTCGCACACGCGATGTCGTCGTGCATCGCCAAGCCGGTGTGCGTTGGCGTGTCGAAGGGTCCGTGGCAGCGCACGCAGTCCCACGGTCCGTCGGCGTCGCTGTCGAACTTGAACGCGTGGCACACGTAGCATTCGGTGACTTCACCGTCGGCGCCGACATGGGGGTGTGCCGCCTGCTCCTCGTGACAGGCCGTGCAGACGCCGATGTCGACTTCGTTGAAGTCGGCCACGTAGGGGTCGTGGCAGTCGTTGCATTCGAGTGCCAGGTTCAGCACGTGTTGCGAATGGCCGGGTGAAAAGCGATCCCACCGCCAGTCCGCAGGAACGCTTCGCGTGGGCACCGCCTCCTGGCCAGCTTTGATGTTGGGAACGACCTTCTTCGTCAGCGTAGAGTAGAGGTACCCCGCGAGAAGACCGAGCAACAGCGCAGCCACGAAGAGCGCGATCCGCCCGCTCATAGGCCACCTATGTGGCAGAGGCGGCAGGGCAGGTCATTGGTCTTGCTGAGCCGACTGTTGAAGTCGGGCGGGTGCGGGTTTCCGCCGGGACCGCCAACGACGTGGCAGCTGACGCACAGCGCTTCGCCCGCGCCGCCGTGACAGCTGGCACAGGATAGAGGATCGGCGCGCGCTTCCTGACCGTGCAGGTTGGAGGTGCCCGGTGGGCCGGACCATCCCGGCGGGTGTGGATTGATGCGGGCGTTGTCGCCCGCAATTCCAAGTCGCGTGTGACAGTCGACGCAGAAGAGCTCGCTGTGGCAAATCGCGCATTGCCCGGGGTCGGCGGCCGCCTGTTGGTCGTGCACGCTGATGAAGTTCGCCCGATGCATCGTGTCCCGCATCGGGTCATCGAAGCGGAACCTCGACGGGATGGTCGGAACGGTGACACCGTGGCATTCGGCGCACTGACGCTGCGTGTGACACGTCGTGCAGAGGTCCCCCTGCGCTGCGGCTTGAACCCCGTGTTCGCGGAGGAAGTTCCCGTCGTGGATGACGTGGCTTTCCGGAAGGCCGAGCTCGCCGGGAAGGTCGACATGGCAACCGCCGCAGTCGCGAGACGCCCATTGGTCCTTGTGCGCATGGCAGCTGAAGCAGGTCGGATGCTTGGTTCGCACGTAGTCGGAGTCGACCGTGACGTCGACGTGGCAGCGCACGCAGTCGCCGGCGCCTTCCTGGTTGTGGAGGTCGTGGGAGAACCGCATGTGCTGCTTTGCAGTCGCCGCGGCGCGCCTGTTGCGTGCCCGACCGTGACAGTTGGAGCAGGTGTCCGGGTCGTGGGGGTCTTGGTGGCACTCCACGCAGTCGGCCGTCGTTGGAAAGTGGAGGGGGCCGGTCTCCCCCGCGTTCTGCACGCCGGCATGACATTCGAGGCAGTTGATCCCCTCGACGACGTGGGCGCGATGCTCGAACGCATGGTCCTTCTCCGCCTGCTCGAGGCCGAGCATTTTTGCGCACGCACCGGTGAGTGCGGTGAGCACGAATAGACCTGCAATGGCGATCCACTTCTTCATTGGTCCCCGCGCCAGGTATGTTGATACGCCACGCGGGCAAGGGCACGCACGTCGACGCGGACATTTTGGGTCGAGCTCGCTTCTCCCGCCGCCGCGACGGTCCATCCTTTGACGTTGCGCCAGCGCACCGCGAGCCGACCCCAAGGCCACACTGTCCCGGTGTCGGCGTTCCGTTCGTCTGGAATGATGACCTCGACTTCTGGGCCGATCACGACCGTTTGCCGGAGGTCGGTGAAGATGGGGACGGACGCTGCGATCCGAAGACCGGTCCAGTTCGAGACGTTCGGGATCGCCTGACGTCGGATCTCGCCGAGGACGCTTCCTTTGCCCTCGTCGTCGGTGCGGAGGACGCTTCGAAAGTAGCCGATCCACCCCCACCGGTCTTGTGCTTGCGCTGCGGTGCCTTCGAGCCAGAAGTCGAGACGCGGAGCCGCTCGTCCAAAAAGGTTTGCGCCGGTTCTCAGTGTCCCTGGGTCGCCGAGCACGGTGAAGAGAGACGTTTGCTGCAAGAGGCGCGTGGGCGAGCGCTTGGTCGCGAAGACCTCCGCGCGAAAGCGCCGGCTCTTGATCTGCGACGAGATGGAGCCCAGGACTTCGGCCAACCCTGGGTTCACGAGCTCCCATGAGAACTTGGCAGCCATGTCGAGCCAGTGTGCCGCACGGAGCGCGAAGTCGGCGCCCACCTCTTCGTCGGAGCGCTGTCCCGCATTGTAGCGGTTGTAGTACGAGGCGCCGATGACGCCCTTGTTTCCGAGTCCCTGAGACACGCGACCTCCGGCCACCCAGTCGTAGCGGCGGCCTTGGAGGTCCCCTTCGACGGGAACGCCGCCGAAGAGCTCGACGTTTGTCTTGGACGGCGCGCGCAGAATGGCGTGACCGCCGTCCACGTGCATGGCACGGACCGCGCCCGTCGCCAGTATGAAGCGGCCAAGCCGGGTATCGCTGATGCCCTTCGGATCGCGAACCTTGACGTTGAGGATGAGTGCCTCGGCGCGGAAGACGTTGTCCCTCAGGCCAAGCTGCGGTGTGCCGGCGCCCGCCCAGACCAGGCCCTCGGCCTCGACGTAGGGGTATTTCCGGGTCGAGCCCTCGATGACGATGAGGCCCACGTTCGGCTCGAGCTGGCCCCAAAGCTCCGCACCCAGGCTGTGGGGCTGGGCGAGGGACGTGTTCCAGGCGCACGAGGCCAGCAGCGCAAGGAATGCGCCGAGGACGAAGCTGTGACGTGGTGCGCGTCTCACATTCCTACTTGCAAAGCGAGCCCGTTCTGGACCATGGTCATCGAGGTTCTTATGCACGTGTCGCCGCTGTCTTGGATTGGACTCGCATGCGCGGTCGTCGCGGCGGGCATCATGATCTACTACCTCGTGAAGCGTCCGCCGCTCGACGCCGCCGGTAAGTCGATGATGATGCTCGGCGTCGGCGTGCTTCCGATCTTCGTTGCCATGGTCGGCAACCTTGAGGGTTTCAACGCCACCGAGACGCAGGGCTTCTGCGGGAGCTGCCACACGATGGACATGTGGATCGAGGACGCCAACGACCCCGACAGCGAGTCCCTGGCCGCCATTCATTCGCGCACCACCAAGTTTGGGGACAAGAGCTGCTACGTCTGCCACAAAGACTACGGGATGTACGGGTACGCGATGACCAAGCTCGGCGGCATGGGTCACGTGTACGAGTTTCTGAGCGGCTGGATGTGGTACGACCGTGAACAGGTCCTCGAGGAAATCCACATCAAGCGTCCGTTCAAGAACGAGAACTGCATGCAGTGCCACAGCACCACGGGCGCGATCTGGACGAACACGCAGGACCACATCGGGCTGCTCGATGATTTGCGCGCGGGTACCACCAGCTGCGTGAGTGCGGGCTGTCATGGGTACGCGCACCCCTTCAGCAAGCCGCAGGACGGACCTCCGTCGGCCGCGCAGATCCACAGCACCCTCGAAGGCGCAGAGGGAGTAGAACAGTGAGCCCGAAAGACAAGGTCAACCATTTCCTCGATACGGCGTCGCGCTCGAAGCTCATGGTCTACGCGTGCGTGTTCGGCCTCATCGGTCTTGCGCTGATGAGTTGGTCGCTCTTCGACCAGGGATGGATCCCGGTCATGGCAGCCATGTCGGTCGGACAAGGTATCGGAACGCTATCATTCGTGTTGTTCCTGGCGATAGTCTTTATCGACCTAAGGCGTGCAGACTTCCGAGTGTCGCTGCCACCGCGGCCGCCCGACGAAGGCGAGTAGCCGCCGGACGGCAGCTGCGACGCAAATCGTGCGCCGCGGGAGTTCTGTGAGAGGGGTCGTCTAGCGGGGCGAGCGCTGGTAATCTCCGCTCGCGATGAAGCAGACCAAGATCACGCTCGAAGAGAACGAAATCCCCGAATACTGGTACAACATCGTTGCGGATATGCCGAACAAGCCGTTACCGCCTCTGAATCCGGCGACGAACGAGCCGATCGGCCCCGAAGCGCTGGCGCCGCTATTCCCCATGGCGCTGATTGAACAAGAGGTGAGTGCGGAGCGGTGGATTCAGATCCCTGACCAGGTGCGCGACATTTACACGCAGTGGCGGCCGACGCCGATGTATCGGGCGCATGGGCTCGAGAAGGCGCTCGATACGCCCGCCCACATCTACTACAAATACGAGGGCGTGAGCCCGGCCGGCTCGCACAAGCCGAACACCGCCGTCGCGCAGGCGTACTACAACAAGCAGGAGGGCGTGAAGCGCATCACGACCGAGACTGGCGCGGGGCAGTGGGGAAGCGCGCTCAGCTACGCGTGCCAGATCTTCGGCGTGGGGTGCGAGGTCTACATGGTTCGCATCAGCTACGACCAGAAGCCGTACCGGAAGCTGATGATGAACACGTGGGGTGCGGAGGTGATTGCGTCGCCGAGCGAAAAGACCGAAGCGGGCCGCAAGATTCTCGCCGATGATCCGGACTCCCCCGGAAGTCTCGGCATCGCCATTTCGGAAGCCGTGGAGCGGGCAGCTACCGACGACGACACGAAGTACTCCCTTGGGAGCGTGCTGAACCACGTGCTCACCCATCAGACCGTGATGGGGCAAGAAGCGATCAAGCAGCTCGAAAAAGCGGGCGAGCTTCCCGACGTGGTGATCGCACCGTTTGGCGGAGGCTCGAACTTCGCGGGCCTCAGCTTTCCGTTCCTTCATCTCAACTTGACGCAGGGTAAGAACATCAAGTGTCTTGCAAGTGAGCCGACCTCGTGCCCCAAGCTGACCCGCGGCGTGTTCCGCTACGACTTCGGCGACACGATCGGCATGACCCCGCTCATTCCGATGTACACCCTGGGCCACAACTTCGTGCCGGCAAAGATCCACGCGGGCGGTCTTCGCTACCACGGGGCGGGCGCGCTCGTCAGCCAGCTGCTGCACGACGACATCATCCAGGCAGAGGCCATCGATCAGATCGAGAGCTTCGAAGCGGGCGTCCTGTTCGCACGCGCCGAGGGCATCATTCCGGCACCCGAGGCGAACCACGGCGTCGCTTCGGCGATCCGCGAAGCGAACCGCGCCAAAGAGGAGGGCACCAAGAAAGTCATCCTCATCAACCTCTGCGGCCACGGCCACTTCGACATGTCGGCGTACGAGGCGTACTTCGCCGGCAAACTCCACCGCCACGAGCTCTCCCAGGAAGAGGTCGACACCGCCCTCTCCAAAATCGACACCCCCGCCATCCCCGCCGAATAGGGGACACGCAGGGTCCCCAAAACCTCCGTCATTCCAAGCGCTTACAGATCGACCCGCGCGATCTGCTGCTGGGGGAATCGTGCGATTGCGGGTCGTCGGACGGCGGAAAACGCGGGGTTTTTTGCGAATCGCGCGGGTTGATCGGCAAGTGGCTAGGATTGTTGGGGTTCTGGGTACCCCGCGTGTCCCCTTGGTTAGCTTGCGCTCTCTAGGAGGTCGGGGTTTTCGATGTAGGTGCGGAAGCGTTCGAGGGCAGTGGACGTGTAGTAGCCGTCGGTGATCCGCTCATCGAACGTGTAGCGTATCGTGACAACGTCATGCACGGCGAGCTCGCCTGTGGGCGTCACGACAGGGCCTTTCTTCACACGCCCAATGACGATGAAGAAGGGGATGTTCCCGTACTCGTACAGGTGGTGGTACGCCGCGTCGAGACCGACGCTGCCGAGGTTGACGACGTACGCGCTCGAGTAGAGCGGATCGTCACGCGTCATGAAGCGCGGGAGCACGCCGTACCAATCGAGGATTCGTTGGAGCCGAATCAGCCAGCGTATGAGGAAGATCGGCAGCTTTGTCACCGCCCTCATCTCCTTTTCCGATCCAGTGTCGCGCTGCTCTCTTCCGCGAGCGATCAGCGCCTCGACGCGATCGCGTGTGTCGTCGATCGAATCGGCCGGGTCGAAGATTGCATTGATCGACGTCAGCGGAGCGTTTTCGTCGAGTGACTTCTTTACCGAAATCGAAAAGCAAATCTCGTTCCGCTGATACAGCTTTCCGCCGGCGGTGAATCGGTTGAGCTGCGGGCGCTCAGACCACACGCGTACGAGCCCCGCGATCATCAGGTCGTAGAGTGTGAGCGGCGACTCTCGGCCTTCAAGCCAAGGTAACGTCTTCGTCAGGTCGAGCTGTTGTTCATAGAGAACGCACGAGTCGTTTCGGCGCGGCATCAGCGACGGCAACATCCGTCGAAGGGGCCCGATGTCGGTGATCAGCGTGCCGTCACTGCGTCCCATACCAGGCCTCTACGCTTCCCCACTGTTTCCAAGGGAAGATCAGCGTCGCCGTGATTCCGGCGAATGCCCACCCAGCGAGCACGAACCATCCGCCTACGGGAGCCGGGTCCATGCGGAGGAGGACCAGCAGGCCCGCAAGGCACGCCAACGCCTTGTACATCATGAGGTACTGCAGAAAGACGATGTAGCGAACGGGACGCATCGCGCCGAGGGCAAACATCATCCCCTCACCCATGATTGCACCGCCATAGATTGCCGCAGCGAAAGGGTCCGGGCCCACGTCGATGCCCATCGAAGCCCAAGCGTTTGCCGGGTCAAACATCATCCATGCACCAAGCACGAACGAGGTTGCTGCGAAGAAGAAGAACACCATGCGAATCAGTCGAATGCGGGATTCCGAAGGGCCGGCCGTGCTCATTCGCGTGACGATATTCTCGATGCACCTATCAGCGCAAGAGTCCGACTACCGGAGCAGTAGCTCCGGAAGAATCTCGAGCATGCCGCGCTCCGCGTCAGCCTGATCGCTACCGATCGAAATCACGTCGAACTTCCCGTGAGGTTCGAGCGGGCCGACGTTGTAGAAGAGGAAACGGCCGCGACCGGTGCTCGTGTCGAACATCGCATCGCCGGCAAGCGCGAGGACGTCGTCGAAGCGCGCACCAACCAATTCAGAGTAGACGACGTCCTGTGCGCGATACGCAGGTCTGGGCCCGCGGACGAGGCGGTCGACGAGACTCATAGGCGCGCTCGTCCCTCCCCAGCGACCGTTGCACTCGGTGAACAGCACTTGGAACTCGCCATTTGGATCGCCGGTGACGAGATGGTCGAACGAACAGCGACCGACGTAGCCGAGCTCTTGAAGCGCAGCCGCCACCATCAGCGCGTGCGCGCCAAGCGTCCGATGGACGGCCTCCGGTAGCGACGATGGGCGGCTCCCCACGAACACCTTCTCTTCGCCCTTCAAAATCTGCTCGTAGATCCCATCGAGCCGCGGCTGACTTCTGCCCGAAGGCGGGATCCAAAGCTGGGTTGAGGGCGATAGGTCGGTGTCGAGCCAGGCGACCGCCAACACTTCTTCACCCGGGGGCCACTCTGTCCGCTCTAGAAACGCATCGACCAGCTTCTGCGCGTCATGCGCCTCGAGAACCGCCGAAGCATCGAAGACCGCGTTACCCATCGCCGACGCACATCGTGTGCGCTTGAGCCCAACCCGGGAATGAGCAGACGCGATCGCACGAAGGTCAGCGGCGATTCCTTCCCGAGTGCGAGACACTCTTGTGTCTACGAGCGCCTCCCGACCGATCACGCGAGCGACGAGTTCATCGAACAATGCCTTGTCGTTGGCGATCCACGTCACCGGGGGCGGAGGCGACAGCACGTGCACCGGAGAGCGCGCTTCGACGGAGAGTTTCGCGGCCAGTTCCCACACCGCCTCGATGCCCATATACGGGTGCACCATCATCCCATTCGCGTCGCGCGCGACTTCCGCGAGATGCGCCAGAGTTCGCCCGGCTGCGCACGCCTCCGCAACCGCAATCGGCGGCCCCACCGGGTCGGCCACCACATGCTCCGGCGCCCCCATCTGAAGCCGCTCACTGCAGTACGCCTCGTACCCCTCGGCGGCCGGCGTCACCGTCACATAGACGTCGTGATCGCCGGCACGCATACGTCCGCGGTGCTGGTACTCCTCCACGCCCGCAATCTCCGCCAGAAACGGGATTCCAGACACGTCGTCGAGCTGCAGCGTCGGGTGGGCAGGGTCGTCAGGTCGCCAACGATACGTCGAATAGGGGGCAAGGGCCGACTCGAGGTCGAGCTCCAGCCCGAGCCCGCGACCCGCGCGGCGCGCGCGCTCCAAGTCGATCATCGGCTCGTGGGGCTTCACACGGCCCCCTCTAGCGCACCTCGCAACGACGTGCAGCTTTTGAGCTATTTCGCCGGTGCGTAGGTCTGGAGGAAGCCGTTGACGGCCGCCCAGTACACGTCGTTGTCTGGCGACTTCGACCAGAGCGCACGAGATCCATGTCGTCCCGCCGAGGCCGGTGTGAACAGGATCTTCTTCTCGGCCGGCGCCGCGTCAAAAAGCGGCTTCACCTGCTCGCGCTCGGTCTTTGACGACGTGACGAACAGAGGTTGCTTCACCTGTTTCGCGTGGCGCTGCACGTAGTCGGGCCCTTCGGCTTTCTTGAAGTACTCGCCTGGCGAAAAGGACAGCACGGCTCGAACTCGCGAAGACTCCTCCGCGGCCAGTCGAATGACGAGCGACGCCGAGTACGAGCTGCCCCAAACGATCGCCTGCGGCGCGTTCAGGTTCGCCTTCGCATAGTCGAGCGCTGCGACCAGGTCGGCGTAGGCGTCCAGGTAGCCCGATGGCAGCTTCTTCCGCTTCGCGCGCTTCGAGGTCACGTTCGCCACACCGTTCACGCCTCTCCCCGACCGCTGGTCTACCGCCAGTACTCGATACCCGGCCTTTTCGAGCTTCGGCGCAATGTCGCGGTACTCGCCACGGCTCCACCCAGCCTGGTGAAACAAGACGATCAGCGGCGCCGTCCCGTCTTTCTTCCCATAGAAGTCGGCCCGCGCTTCGATGCCGTTGGCGGTCGGAAAGTCTAAGGTCTCGAATCCTTGGTCCGCGGCCGCCGTCGTCGCAACGGCGAAGGCCAGCGCAATCATCACGAACATCTTTTGTGCCCGCATTCGGTCCTCCTAATCGACGTTCAGTACGACTTTGCCGCGCGCACGTTTCGTCTCCATGTAGCGATGCGCATCGGCGACGTCCGAAAGTGCAAACGAGCGGTCCACCACCACCCGTAGGCTCCCGGAGTCAATCTGCTGACGAAGCCAGTCGAGCTGGGAACGACGCGACTTCACAATCACGAGCTTGGCCCGTTTGCTCCTAGGCAACGTCCGAACGAAGTCTTTTACGATTCGACCACTTGGAATCGTCTGCACGTAGGTGCCCTTCGAGAGCAGAAGGTGTTTCACCCGGTCGAACGAGTAGTTACCAAACACATCGAAGAACATGTCGAAGCGCTCGGCGATACTGGTGAGCTCGACGGCGTTGTAGTCGATCACGACGTCCGCCCCGAGCCCGTCTACCAGCTCACGGTTGCGTTCGCTGCACACCGCCGTCACATGCGCGCCGAGGATCTTTGCAATCTGCACGGCGAACACCCCCACACCTCCGGATGCACCGTTGACCAAGACTCGCTGCCCAGGGAGAACCCGCGCGTCGTCGCGCAGGGCCTGAAGCGCGGTCTGCGCGGCCAACGGCACCGCGGCGGCAATGTCGAGTCCGATCGATTCGGGAGCCTTCGCGATTTGGTCGCAGTCTACGGCCGCGTACTCGGCGTACGCTCGCCCCGCGAAGTCGTTGATCATCCCGTAGACGGGAGTGCCGACCTCGAGGTCAGCGCCGGAGGCCGCTTCGACCACTTCTCCTGCGATGTCGTGCCCGACGATGAGCGGAAACTTCTTCCCGGTCGCAATCTGGAACTTCCCTTTTCGAACGATCACGTCTTTCGGATTCACGCCGATGAAGCGGGTTCGTACCAGTACCTGGTTCCTTTTCGGCACGGGTCTTCGAACCGACGCGAGCCGAAGCACCTCGGGCGAACCGTAGCGATCGATCACCACGGCTCGCATGGTTTCCGTCGGATGCAGCTGTTTCCGGTATTGGGGGAGGGTGGTCATCGACGTCAGTAACGATACAGGAAGAGCCCCGAGAGAATCTTGGGTTGGAAGAAAGTGCTCTTCTCGGGCATGACCACCTCGGGGTCCTCGAGTCCCGCATCTGCGACCGCCATGAGCTCGTCGAGGCTTACCGGGTGGAGTGCGACCGCCATGTCGTAGTCACCGCGATCGACCGCGGCCTTCATGTCGTCGAGCGCCGACTCCGAGTAGTAGTCGAAGTGGTTGAGGTCGACGATCATGTCGTGAGTGAGTCCGAGCTTCGGGTAAAGTTCTCGTTCGAGGATCGCGCAGTCCAGTCGTCCGACCACGTCGTCCGGAACCTCTTGGGCATCGAGCTCCCAGCATCCGTCTTTCGTGTAGATGCAGAAGCTGTGCTTCTTCGGCGTGTGAAAGCTGTCGACCGGACGAAGCGGAAGCTCTCCCGCGATCTCGGAAAAGGGCCGCACCCCATTGATGACCCGGTTGTACGCCTGAATCACGGCCTCCTCGGTGACGTAACAGAGGAAGTGGCTCTGTTCGTTGAGAAGGCTCGCGTGGTAGCGATGGTGGCCGTCCGCGATGTAGAGCGGCTCGGTCGCGAGCGCTGCCTGGATCGCCTTCCCGGCATCGCTCTTTTCGGAGACCCTCCACACCTTATTCGTAATGCCTTCGAGCTCGCTGAATCCGCCGAACTCGCTCACGAAGTCGTAGATGGGCGCCGATTCGGTTTTTGCCTGCTCGAGCGCGTCGGCGATCGGAGCTCGCGTGAGCACGAATACGGGACCGATGTGAAGTCCGGTCGCCCTTCTCATGGCGATGCGCCCTTTGACCTTGTCGTCGAAGGTCTTCTCGTGACGAATGATCTGCTTGTCTTCGTAGGGCGATACGGCCGCAGCCGCGAACACCCCCGTTCGCTGCCCGCCGTCCCAGCTTTGCTCGTAGACGTAGTACGAAGGCTCGTCGTCAACGACCAGCGCACCGTCGCCTAGCATGCGGTCACGCGCCGCCGCGGGCTCGGGTCCGAGAATGATGTGGTAGAGGGAGTCCGCCTGCTCGGAAAGAAGCCGTTCGAGCGGGGTTCCCGGCTTGATGACGTCATAAGGGGGCGACGCGATGTCCGAAGCGCGACTCGGGTCAGGGCGCAGCCCTGTAAGACCGATGGTAGCGACCATGATGAGCTCCTTCGGAGCTTGCGAATCGCATACTGACCATGGAAGTCAAGAGCCGCGGACGCTCACGCGAGTTTCAGCGTGCCGAGGTTGCCGTCGAGCGTCACCAGATCCCCGGTTTGAAACCGCGACGTCGCCACTCGAAGATTGACGACCGCGGGAAGACCGTACTCCCGAGCAACCACGGCGCCGTGCGACACCGCACTGCCGACGTCCGTGGCAAGGCCAGCGATGAGGCTGAAGTACGGCGTCCACCCCACGTCGGTGATCGGTGCGATGAGGATCTCTCCGGCTTCCAACGCCGCAGCCTCTTCGAGCGTTTCGACGACGCGTGCGCGCCCGGTCACCGTCCCACGACTTACCGGCTTGCCAACGAGCGCTCCATCTTCGCCTTCGATGGGTTGAAGTCGAAGCGGCTCTGGCCGATCGCGGAAGACCTGCTCGAAGTGGAGTGGCATCTGGTATTCGATTACTGCCCGACGCTGGACCGCACGATCGGCGAGGCCGGTGTTGCCCCGAAGCAGCTCGCCGAGCTCGTCATGAGTCAGAAAGAATACGGCATCTTCGTCGGGCAGCAGTCGCTGCTTCTCCATACTCGATCCAAGTGCTCGATAGGCACGCTTGAACTCGGTCGTCACCTTGACCAGCCCGGACTTCGTGTGCTCACGGCATCGGATGGCGGCGTGCGCGATGGGCAGGAGTCGCCTCAGGGCCGGATTCGACGTGGCGATCCGCTTGCGTTCTTTCGTGCGTGGCGCAGCGCCGGACTGCAGTCGCGCGCGAACGCCGGACTGCAGCGACGCGATGAGCGGGGCCGGATCGTCAGCCCAGCCTTGTTGCCGAAGCTCGAGCTCTCGCACCGCTCGATGACCGTGGCGAGCGAGGTAGCGCTCGAATTCTTGGTTCGCGGCACCGGCCTCCGAAGAGCGGAGCCAAGCGAGTGCGGCGTCGACCTCGGCCTCGGCGAACTCCTCGCGGGCTGCCGGCACACCGACGAGCGCCTCGATGACTCGTTCCGCCCCTTCCGCGATGTCCGCGCTCTCGACGTCCTCCGCGCCTGCCAGCATCTCGGCCACCTCTGCATGGTGCTCCTGCGTAGGGTCTTCACCCTTCGCCAAGACTCCGAGAAGAATGGGACTCAGCGCGCCAGACGAAGAGGACGAAAGCAGGTGGAGCTCATAGGCCTTCCAAACCTGTTCCAGGTTGCTGTCGATCGCGTGGTAGAGCTCCGCGGGGGTGCCGGACGTCGGAAGTCTCAGCTGCGCGATGAGCTCGTCGAGGTCCTTTCGATGGCGCGCCGCCGAAAGCAGCTGGAAGAAGTAGCGAGAGCCGCTGATCGCGCGCTGCAGCCTTGGTGCGGGCTCGGGCTCGGGGATTTCCTCGATGTCACGACCGCAGAGCGCCATGCACATCTGCCTCTTGGTCGACCCGGCCACGTCCGCCGATATCTCCGAGAGCATCGTCAGATTCAGGAACATGTGACCGAAGTACATGCCGACGTACCGGAGGCCTTCCGTCTCCGGGACCCGTACTCCAGAACGCCGGTAAGCCTGCTGCATTCCGATGTCGATCCCTCGCCCGGTGATCGAGAACGTGAGCGGAGTGACAGCACCTGGCATCATCTCGCCGATGTTGCACCACGTGTACACATCCTCCGGGTTCGGGGTGGTATCGAGCTCGTTCGGGTCCGCTGGCAGCGTGGTGATCGGACGCGCTTGAAGCCAGTTGAGCCTGCCGTCGGCTCCGATCGCCCACTCCATGTCGAGCGGCTCACCGTAGTGCGACGCCGCCCGGAGCGCGCCGTAAAGAAGCGTCTGAACCTCGTCGTCGCTGAGGACGGGCTCCTCCGCTTGAGCTTCCCGTTCGAGCAACGTCCCATCGTGCCGCAACACCCAGTGGTCTGGCGTGGCCTGCCCGCTGACGAGGGCCTCGCCAAGGCCCTCAATCGCATCGATGACGACCTGGTCCCGTCGGGCGTTGATCGGATTCGCCGTGAACAGGACGCCTGCCGCGCGCGCGTCGACCATTCGCTGCACGACGATGTTCATGGTGATGTCGCTCTCTCCAAGCTGGTCGTCGCGATACGCAGCCGACCGAGCGTTATTCACCGACTTCAAGCATTCGTCGATGGCGGCGTGTAGCGCTTCCGTGCCCTCGACATCGAGGATCGTCTCGTACTGGCCGGCGAACGACGCATCGTCCGAGTCCTCCCCGATGGCCGACGAGCGGACTGCAACTTTGCCGCCCCCCATGCTCCGATACCGTTCGTCGACATCGGACGGAACCCGCCCTTCGCTTGCTGCAACGATCACGAATCCTTCCGGAACGTCGAAACCATAACGAATCAGCCGAACCAAGCCCTCCGCTTTGCCGCCGACTGGCTCGTCGCGAATCGCTTCGAGCGGGATGCATCGTGGTTCGTTCATGAGCGAAGGCCTCGTGGCACGATCCGTGGCGCGGTGTCAACCTCAGCGGCCGGAGGACTCATGGTTGCACGCACCGGGCTCTTGCCCTTCTGGAAGAACTACGACCGCAAGCTCTACCTCAAGGCGGCCATCCTGGCCGACGAGCTGGGCTACGACTCATTCTGGATTCCGGAGGCCTGGGGCTACGAGATCTTCTCGCTCTTGACCGAGATCGCCGTAAACACGAAGCAGATCAAGCTCGGCACCGGCATCGTGAACTGCTTCAGCCGCTCCCCCGGGCTGCTTGCCATGAACGCTGCCACCGTCGACGACATCAGCGAGGGTCGCCTGATCCTCGGCCTCGGCACGAGCGGACAGCGCGTCATCGAAGGCTTCCACGCGCGCGAGTTCAAGAAGCCGCTGACCCAGCTTCGAGACGTCATCCGAGTCACCAAAACTCTTTTGGCCGGTAAGAAGATCAACGAGAGCGGAGCGAAGCTCCACGACTACCGACCGTTCGACCTCGCGATGTCGCCGGTACGCGCGGATCTCCCCATCTACGTGGCGGCCCTCAAGCAGAAGTCGATCACGTCGATCGGCGAGCTCGCCGACGGATGGATTCCGACCTTCTGGCCGTACACGGAGCTCAAGCGAGGCCACGAGTGGATTGCCGAAGGCGCTGCAAAGTCCGGCCGCGACCCCTCGGAGATCACCACTGCGCCCTTCACGACGGTGATTCCGCTCGGGGACGCCGGCATCAAGGAGGCCCGCCAGATCGTGTCGTTCTACATCGGCGGCATGGGCGACTATTACAAGGAGCTGCTCAGCGGCTTTGGCTACGCGGACGAATGCAAGCGCGTCGAAGAGCTCTACAAGGACAGGGCCACGCGCTCGCAGGCGCCGGACGCGGTGACCGACGACATGATCGAAGCGCTCACGATCGCCGGGGACCCTAAGCACTGCATCGAGGAGCTTGCGCGCCGTCGCGAGTTCGGAATCGATCTACCGATTCTGAATCTGCCATCGAATCTCCCTTGGGAGATGGTCGAGATGTTCATCCGAACGATGGCGCCTACTGCGTAGCGAGCTGGACTAAGCGCCGGCTGCGCGGCGTTTTCGCACGGCGTCGGCGAGCGACTCGAGCACGGGAACGGTCGCGTCCCAGCTCATGCATGCATCGGTGATGCTCTGGCCGTACGTGAGGTCCGCGTTGCCGCCGTTGTCTTGGCGGCCTCCGACCAGGAAGCTCTCGAGCATCAGGCCGAACACGTTGCGACTGCCGTCCGCGACCTGCTTCGCGAGCGCGTTGGCGACTGCGGGTTGCTTTTCGTGATCCTTGCCGCTGTTCGCGTGGCTGCAGTCCACCATCACGCGTCCGTCGAGGCCCGAGGCTTCGAGCATCTCGGCCGTCTCCGCGATGTTCTCCGGGTGGTAGTTCGGTTTTCCGGTGCCTCCTCTGAGAATCACGTGGCAGTCGAGATTTCCCTTCGTCGCGATGATGGCGGTGAGGCCTTGCTTGGTCACTGACAGGAAATGGTGCGGGTTTCGCGCCGCTCGCACCGCCTCGACCGCGATGATGACGGTCCCGCGCGTTCCGTTCTTGAAGCCGACGGGCATCGAGAGACCGCTCGCAAGCTCGCGATGAACCTGGCTCTCCGTCGTTCGGGCGCCGATAGCACCCCAGCAAACGAGGTCGGCCACGAACTGCGGCGAAATCGGGTCGAGGAACTCCGTGCCTGTCGGAAGGTCGAGCTCTGCGAGCGAGCTCAGAAGGCCGCGCGCGATCCGCAGTCCGTGATTGATGTCGAAGCTGCCGTCGAGGTTCGGGTCGTTGATGAGGCCCTTCCACCCGACGGTCGTACGCGGCTTCTCGAAGTACGTTCGCATCACGATGAAGAGGTCGTCGCGATGCTGGTCGTGAAGCGCCTTGAGCCGTTTCGCGTAGTCGAGCGCCGCATCGGGATCATGGATGGAGCAGGGCCCGACGACGATCACCAAGCGGTCGTCCTTTCCGTGCACGATGTCGCTGATCTGGCGGCGTGCTTCTGCAACGCGCTCGATCGCCTTCTCGCCCGGATGGATTTCCTCCATGAGGATTGCGGGCGGAATCAGCGGACGAATATCGTCGATTCGTACGTCGTCTGTCGGCGGCCGGAACATCAGCGCCCTCCTAGCACGGATGTTTCATGCCGTCCCGCAAGGCTGCTGCGCTGTGCTACATCGGCGCGACGTGGCAACGTTCGTGCGGCTGTTTCCTCTGTGGGTGACCCTTGGCGGTGTCGGGGCGCTCCTGTACCCGCCCGCCTTCACCTGGTTCCTCGACCTCGGCCTCATCACGCCAGGTCTCCAAATCATCATGTTGGGGATGGGGCTGACGCTCGAGTTTGGCGACTTTTCCAGGGTGTTGAAGCAGCCCAGTGCCATCGGCTGGGGAGTGTTGTTGCAGTACAGCGTGATGCCGCTGCTCGGGTGGGGGATGGGAATCCTCTTTGCGCTTCCCACACCGCTTGCGGTCGGGCTGGTGCTCGTGTGTTGCTGTCCGGGTGGGACGGCGTCGAACGTCATCGCGTATCTCGCCAAAGCGGACGTTGCGCTGTCGGTCTCGATGACCGCGTTCTCCACCATGCTCGCGGCGCTCTTCACCCCACTCCTCACGACCTGGTTCGTTGGAAGCCGCGTCGACGTGGACGGTTGGGGGCTCTTCCTGAGCACGGCGAAGGTCGTGCTCCTACCGGTTGCCGTCGGCCTCGTGATGCGCCGCTACTTGCCGCGCTTCACTTCATGGCTGCTTCCAGCGGCTCCGGCCGCCGCCGTCTTGATGATCGTCGCGATCGTTGCCGCCATTCTCGGCGCACGTCGCGAGGCGGTGTTCGAGTCTGGCCTTCGGCTGACGGCAGCCGTCGTCACCACGCACACGCTTGGGTTCGCCTTGGGCTACCTCTTGGCCGGGGCCCGCTCGGGCTTTGGGAATGTCGCTCGCACGACGGCAATCGAGGTAGGCATGCAGAATTCAGGACTCGGGGCAGTTCTGGCGCAGACCCACTTCGCCAACCCGCTCACCGCCATTCCAAGCGCGATCTCGGCGATCACGCATTGCATCCTCGGGAGCGCGTTGGCTGCATTTTGGTCGCGCCACCCGACCGACGAAGTTTCCGCGAGTTTCACGACGTGAAACATGCAAGACACCGTTCGTGATCATTGTAACTGCCATGCCTATCATCAACATGTTGGACCGAGCGGCGCATCGCGTGCTCGACGTGATCGAGCTGATTCTCGTTCGCGACGACAACTCCGTCGCCTGAGCGACCGCCCCGATCCGCGCGACCGGGCGCGCGATTGTGAGTTGGCTCACACACGGTTGAATTGCCCTCTCACTACTTTATTATGGTGAGGCGGTATTCCTTGCTTGAAGATTGGGCGATGATGAGGGTGCTTTCGAGCGCGTGCCTAGTGGTGGGCCTTGCGTCGTGCAGCGTGTACGACCCCGCGCTGGTCGAAGAAGCGCTGGCGGGGGTTCCGGGCCGCCCCGCATCGAGCACGAGCTCGCCGGACGACTCCGAAGAGGCAGTGTTCGCATTCCGAAACGTCTCGCTCGACCAGAGCGGAGAACGTTGGCGGCGCTTCGGACTCGACCTCGACGGAATGAACACCTCCTCGTCGGAGGCGGACCACGAGTGTCTATCAGCGAATGGTGAGCCGGTCGTCGACGGAGAAAAGGGGATCGACAACGCCTTCGGGCAGTTCGTCCTTCCAACGGTCGTCGAGCTTCTACCCTGCCTCGAAGACAACATCGCACTTCAACAGGGCGCCGGGCGCGGCACGGTCCTTCTTCGGATTCGAGAGTGGAACGGCACTCCGGACGACGCGAAGGTCGACGTGTCGGTGGTGTCTGCAGTCGATGGTACTTCGCTCGCCGACGTGTCCGGGCTCCTTTGGCTTGGCGCCAGACTCGTCAGTCCAGACGGGCTCGTCGATGCGCCGCCCCCCGCGTGGGATGGAGACGACGTCTATTTCGTCGATCCTGGGAGCCTCGTTGCGGGTGACATCAACTACCCATTGGTGTGGAAGACGGACGCATACATCAGCGCCGGCAGAGTGGTCCTGCCGGTAGACACCGCGACGACGTTCGTCTTCCTCACCGGACCGGGCAGCTTCGGCCTGTCTCTCAATGGCTTCCTGGTCGCGGACATCAGCGAAGACGGTCAAACGCTCGAAAAAGGTCTCATCGCAGGTCGATTTTCGGCCGGCGAGCTCGTGGCGACGCTCGAGCCGCTTGGCATCTGCGACGAGCAGATCCGCGACACCGTGACCTCGGTCCTCACCAGCAACCTCGACGTTCGAATCGATCCGCAGCTCGGAACCTCGGAGGAACCCTGCACCGCCAGCAGCGTCGCCTTCAGCTTTCAGGGCATTCGCGCGAGGATCGCCGACACTCTCGCGCCGATGGAACTGCCGATTCCGGACCCTTGCGAAGCATCACAAGGCGGCACGCCCGCCTTCGACCTATGCTGCCGGACCGTGGAGCTCAATCAGCCAACGCGCTTGCCCTCGGAGTGTTCGGCGGATGTGCTTCAGTCGTTTGCCAGCACGCCCAATCCGATTCCGGTTCCGCTCGAAGAAGGCTTCTAGGCAACGTCGAACGACTGGCCGCACCCGCAGTCGCCCGCGGCGTTTGGGTTCTGCCACTTGAAGCCGTAGCTCATCAGCCCCTGCTCCCAATCGAGCGTCGCGCCTTTGAGGAACTCCAGACTCCGACTGTCGACCACCACGGTGAGGCCGTCGAAGTCGAGCACGAGGTCCTTGTTCGGGCGTACTTTCCGCGCGAAGTCGTAGACGTAGTAGTAGCCAGAGCAGCCGCCGCCCTTGATACCAAGGCGCAGGCCATGCACGGGCTCGCCCGCGTCGGCGACCTTTTGCTTGCCCATCTCGATGGCCTTGTTGGTGAGCGTAATGCCTTCGGCTTGATTCATCGGAAGTAACTTAATGCCGTCGTTCGAGGTTCGCCACCCCGGCCCCGTCTACCAGTCCACCGTTTCCCCGTCTTCTCTGGCCCTCCAGGCCGGGGATTCGGCCCGAAGTTTCGTGACCGCGGCGATGACCGCGTCCGCCGCAATCATGACGTCGCGGGGGGTCGTCGAGCGCCCGAGGCCGAAGCGAATGGAGGCCTTGGCCCATTCTCCGTCGACACCCATCGCCTCGAGTACGTAGCTAGGCTCTGTCGTCGCCGAGCTGCAGGCCGAGCCGCTCGATACCGAGACGGTTTCGCAAACGGCCAGCAGAAGAGCCGCGCCGTCGACATAGCCGAAAGAGACATTCAGGTTGCCGGGGTGGCGGTGCGTGGTCGACCCGTTGACCCTCACCTGGTCGAGCGCTTCGACGAGCCGTGCCTGAAGCTGGTCGCGCAGGTCGGCGAGTTGAGACGCCTCCTCGGTGCCGTGCTGACGCATGAGGTCCGCAGCGGCGCCCATGCCTACGATGCCCGGCACGTCGAGAGTGCCGGAGCGGAGACCCGCCTGATGACCGCCGCCGTGCATTTGCGGGAGAGGAAGGCCTCGCGTCTGGAGCGACCGTCGTACGTACAGCGCGCCGACTCCCTTCGGTCCGTACATCTTGTGCGCAGACATACTGAGCAAGTCGATCGGTAGCTCGCGAACGGAAAGAGGCAGGTAGCCTAGGCCTTGAGCCGCGTCGCAATGGAGCGTGATGCCCCTTGGTCGGGTGAGCGCAGCGACGGCCGCGAGGTCCTGCACGACTCCGACTTCGTTGTTTGCCAACATCACGCTGACCAGCGAGGTGTCTTCGGTGAGAGCCGCTTCGAGGTCGGCGATCGCCAACATGCCGTCGGAGTCCACGGGAAGTCGCGTGACTCGCCATCCGCGTCGCTCGAGGACGGATAGCGAGTCGAGGACCGCTTTGTGCTCCGTGCAAACGCTCACGACGTGTTTCCCATCCAGCTCGCGACCTGACGCCGTTCCCAAGAGCGCGAGGTTGTCGCTCTCGGTCGCGCCCGAGGTGAAGATGATCTCCTCCCCGCTCGCGCCGATCAGGGCGGCGACCTGAGCGCGCGCGGCCTCGACGCCCTCGCGGGCCTTGCGGCCATGAGCGTGGACCCGGCTCGAGGCGTTGCCGTAGTGCTCAGTGAAATAGGGCAGCATTGCGCTCAGGACGCGCTCGTCGACGGGAGTCGTCGCGTGGTGGTCCATGTAAATCGGCGCATCACTCATAGATTCCAGGCACTTTAGCGCCGACCATGTGCGCCTCCAACGGCTTGGTCTATGCTCACGTCATGGCTGGAGCGAGCATTCTCTGTGCAACGGATTTGTCGGCCGCTGGGCCCCGGACGGTCGATCTCGCCATCGCGGCGAGCAGGGCGTTTGGGGTGCGACTCGACCTCGTCCATGTCCTCGATGACGCCGATTCCTGGTATCCCGATTCGCCGGACCTTCAGGAGGCGGCCGAGGCGGCGCGGCATGACTCGACCAAGTACGAGCAGGCCCTCGAGGCCAAGCTCGAACAAGAAAAAGAGCGCGTGATCGCCCAGGGCATCGAGTGCGATGCATTCGTAGCGCGCGGCCGGCCCTGGCGAATGATTCCTGAGCTTGCCGAGCAGCGCGGTTCGTTTCTCATCACGATTGGACCCTATGGCTCGAGTGGACGACGCACGGTCGATCGAAAGGGTGTGACCGAAGCCGTGATTGGTTCCACCGCGGAGAGAGTGCTGCGCGCGGCGACGCGGCCCGTCTTCATCGCATCGGGCGACGACCCAATTCCCGATGGCCTCCAGGGCACCAAGTGGCTCGTTGGCGTCGACTTTTCGGAGTCTGCGCTTGCCGCGGTTAGCTGGGCAAAGCGAGCGGCTGCACGAGTGGGAGGAGAGCTCCATTTGGCCAACGTGGTCATTCCCGCGGGCGGCGAGGACAAGCCGGACGAGGAGCGCACCTGGCGCCAAGTCCTCCGAGATCAAAGCAAAATCGAGGCGGGAAAGAAGCTCGCCGACTACGTTCACGAGCACGCGCCCGGTGCGCAGATCCATCAGGTCGTGTCGCCGGACTACCCGTCACACGCGCTTTGCAAAGCCGCTTCGGAGATCGATGCCGACGTTCTCGTCGTGGGTACCCACAAGCAGAACATCCTCGGGCGCCTCTTGATCGGAAGCACCGCGGCCCGCTGCCTCCGCATCTCGCTGACGCCGGTCCTAATGGTCCCGGAGACCGCTCGGTAGCCCGTCGATGCTGGCGCCGTTGTTTTCGCGCTGGTACTTCGAAAGCCCACCGGGACCCCGCGTGTTCGCCCATCGCGGCAGCAGCCTTCGAACGCGCAAAACATCAAGCAGATGCGCTCGTTCTCCCGAAGGTGCGCGATGGTCTCCACGCCGCTGCCGGTGAAATCGAGATACACGAGGGCGCTCTCGTCGAGGATCGCGAACGTGCCGTCGACCGACCTTGACACCTCCTTCCCCACACTCTAGATCCTATACAGGACCAAAAAGGTCCTTTATCTAAGCGCCTAGAAATGCTGCGAATTTCGAAAATGACTGACTACGCCGTGGTCCTGGCAACGCACCTGGCGGCCGCCGAGGGGGCGCACCCTGCGCGCGACCTGGCGGTGCAAACGCAGATCCCGGAGCCGACGGCCAGCAAGGTACTGAAAAAGTTGGCTCGCGCCGGTGTGGTGATTTCGCATCGCGGGGCCAAGGGGGGCTACGCGCTTGCGCGCCCTCCCGCGCAGGTCGGCGTCCATGAGGTCATCGAAGCCATCGAAGG
This sequence comes from uncultured Myxococcales bacterium, assembly GCA_965601515.1. Classification (GTDB taxonomy): domain Bacteria; phylum Myxococcota_A; class Polyangia; order Polyangiales; family Houyiibacteriaceae; genus SG8-38. The sequence goes on from CBFCWN010000041.1 coordinate 22,285, forward strand.
GCCCATCGCGGTCACCGAATGTTCCGATGACAGTGCCGATTCGTCCTGCGAGTACGAAACCAATTGCGAGGTACGCGCGAACTGGCAGCGAATCAACCTTGCGGTCCAAGGAGCGCTCGCGGCGATCTCACTTGCCGACATGGCGGTGCCCGGCGCCGCCGAGCTCGTTTCCCTTTCGCTCTCGAGTGCGGAGGCCAATCGGCTTCGCGCCGGGATGGAGTAACGAATGTCCACAGCTACCGAACCGATCGACGAGATTCTCAGGAAGGGCTACGACGCCGGCTTCGTGACCGACATCGAGCAGGAGTACGCTCCGCCCGGGCTCGACGAATCCATCGTAACCTTCATTTCGAAAAAGAAGGGTGAGCCCCAGTGGCTGCTCGACTGGCGGCTGAAAGCATACCGCCGTTGGCTCGACATGAAGGAGCCACGCTGGGCGAAGGTCGACTACGCAGAGATCGATTACCAGGACATCTGCTACTACGCGGCACCCAAGAGCAAAGACGATGCCCCCAAGAGCCTCGATGAGGTCGATCCAGAGCTGCTGGAGACCTACGAGAAGCTCGGCATTCCACTGCACGAGCGTGAGGTGCTGGCCGGCGTGGCCGTCGATGCGGTGTTCGACAGCGTCTCGGTCGCCACGACGTTCCGCAAAAAGCTCTCCGAGGTCGGCGTCATCTTCATGTCGTTCTCCGAGGCGGTTCAAGAGCATCCGGAGCTCATCAAGAAGTATCTCGGCTCGGTCGTTCCGGTCTCCGACAACTTCTTTGCCGCTCTCAACAGCGCTGTCTTCAGCGACGGGTCGTTCGTCTACATTCCCAAGGGCGTGCGCTGCCCCATGGAGCTTTCCACGTATTTCCGGATCAACGCGGCGAATACCGGGCAGTTCGAACGGACGCTCATCATCGCCGACGAAGGCAGCTACGTGAGCTATCTCGAGGGCTGTACGGCGCCGATGCGCGACGAGAACCAGCTGCACGCGGCGGTCGTCGAGCTGGTCGCCCACAAGGACGCGGAGATCAAGTACTCCACCGTCCAGAACTGGTACCCCGGCGACGAGAACGGCAAGGGCGGCATTTACAACTTCGTGACCAAGCGCGGCCTTTGCGAAGGTGAGCGCTCGAAGATCAGCTGGACGCAGGTCGAAACCGGCTCCGCGATCACGTGGAAGTATCCGAGCTGCATTCTCAAGGGCGACGACTCGATCGGCGAGTTCTATTCGGTGGCCCTCAGCAACCATCGCCAGCAGGCCGACACCGGCACCAAGATGATTCACCTCGGGAAGAACACGAAGTCGACCATCATCTCGAAGGGCATCAGCGCCGGGCACGGCCAACAGACCTACCGCGGCGGCGTGAAGATCATGCGCGGCGCGGAAAACGCTCGAAACTACACGCAGTGCGATTCGCTGCTCATCGGTGACAAGTGCGGCGCACATACCGTGCCGTACGTGGACGTTCGCAACAGCACGTCGAAGCTCGAACACGAGGCAACCACCTCGCGCATCGGCGAGGACCAGCTCTTCTATTGTCGACAGCGAGGCCTCGCCGAAGAGGACGCGGTGAGCCTCATCGTCAACGGGTTCGCGAAACAGGTGCTCAAGGAGTTGCCCATGGAGTTTGCCGTCGAAGCTCAGAAGCTTCTCGGTGTCAGCTTGGAAGGAGCTGTCGGCTAATGTTGACGATTGAAGACCTGCACGTCGAAGTGGATGGAAAGCCGATTTTGAAGGGCATCAGCCTCGACGTCGCGGAGGGCGAAGTACACGCGATCATGGGCCCCAACGGCTCGGGCAAGAGCACGCTTTCCTACGTGCTTGCGGGGCGCGACGGCTACGAAGTCACCAAGGGGAGCATCACGTACAAGGGACAGGACCTGCTCGAGATGGCGCCCGAGATGCGCGCAGCGGAGGGTGTCTTTCTCGGGTTCCAGTACCCGGTGGCGATTCCCGGGGTGAGCAACGTCTACTTTTTGAAGGCCGCCATCAACGCGATTCGCAAGCATCGCGGCGAAGACCCGCTCGACGCGATCGACTTCATGAAGCTCTCGAAGGAAAAGGCGGCGCTCGTGCAGCTTCCCGACGAGCTGATGAAGCGCTCGGTCAACGACGGCTTCAGCGGCGGCGAAAAGAAGCGCAACGAGATTTTCCAGATGGCTATGCTCGAGCCTTCGCTCGCCGTGCTCGACGAGACCGACTCAGGTCTCGACATCGACGCGCTCAAAGTGGTGGCCGAGGGCGTGAACACGCTTCGGAGCCCGGAGCGCGCCATGCTCGTCATCACCCATTATCAGCGGCTTCTCGATCACATCGTGCCCGACGTGGTTCACGTGTTGATCGACGGCCGCATCGTTCGAACCGGAGACAAGAATCTCGCCAAGCAACTCGAAAAGGACGGCTACAGCGAGGTTCGGGACGCGATCAGCCCGTGACCGACACCCGCCAACCATTGTTGCGTGACCTGCCCGCCTCGTTCGAGACGGGGCCCGCCTGGTTGCGCTCGCTTCGTGGCCGAGCGGCGGGCGTGCTTCGCGCCGACGGCCTGCCGACCCACAAGACGGAAGCCTGGCGATTCACTCCTCCGAAGAAGCTCGTCGAATCGACTCTGTCGCGGGCGGTCGTCGAGGCGCCCCAGCTTCGCTCGGCGGCGCCCGAGGGTGTGAACGTACGAAGCCTTCGCGACGCGCTCGAAAACGAGCCGGAACTTCTCGAGGGCAAGCTCGACCTGGCAGGTGCTCCAGAGCACTTCGCCGCCCTCAACACCGCGCTCTTCAACGACGGTCTGTGGATCGATGTGCCCTCTGGGGTGACGGTCGAGGCCCCGGTCGAAATCGCCCATGCCCTTGGCACGCCAGGGGTCGCCTATCCTCGAGTCCTGGTCACGCTTGGAGAGAGTGCTCAGCTCACCCTCATCGAAACGTACGAAGTGGCAGGCGACGACCATCTCACCAACTCGGTGGTCGAGGTTGATCTCGGGGCGAATGCCGTGATGAATCACGTTCGCATCCACGAAAACGCGGGCCTTCAGGTCGGTCGCGTCGACGTTCGTCAGGCCGCCGACAGCCGCTATCAGTCCACCGTCATCACGCTTGGAGGCGCGCTTCTTAGATTCGACGTTCGCTGTCTGTTGCAAGGGAAGGGCGCCGAGTGTCAGCTCGACGGCGCGTATCTCGTCGAAGGCGACGACCATGTCGACCATCACACGCTCGTCGAGCACGAGGCGCCGCACTGTCAAAGTCAGCAGACCTACCGCGGCATCGCGTCCGGCAAAGGCACCGCGGTGTTCGACGGCGTCGTCGTCGTCCACCGCGACGCGCAGAAGACCGAAGCCCACCAAGAGAATCGGAACCTTTTGCTTTCGGAGCACGCGACGATTCACACGAAGCCGCACCTCGAGATCGACGCGGACGACGTGGTGTGCAGTCACGGAGCTACCGTAGGCGCGCTCGACGAAGATCAGATGTTCTACCTGCGCGCCCGGGGGATCCCCGAGAACCTCGCCCATTCGATGCTGACCTTCGCGTTCCTCGAGTCGATCATCGACCGCATCGGTCACGAGGCAACCCGAACGCGGATGCGCGACTCACTGCTGGCGCGCATTCCGCATGCCGACGAGATTGGAGACGTCACATGAGTGCGATTTTACCGGTGTCGGTGGCCGATGCGGCCCGCTTCGACGCGGCTCGCGTGACAGGCGACTTCCCAGCGCTCCATCAGTACGTGCACGGCAAGCCTCTCGTGTATCTCGACAGCGCCGCGACCACGCTCAAGCCTCAGGCGGTCATTGATGCCGTCGACAGCGTCTACGAGAAAGACAGCGCGAACATTCATCGCGCCGTGCACCTCCTGTCTCAGCGCGCGACTGCTCGCTTCGAAGAGGCACGCGAGAAAGTCCGAGCCTTTCTCAATGCGCGCAGCACGTCGGAGATCATCTTCACTCGCGGCACTACCGAGTCGATGAACTTGGTGGCTCAGAGTTTCGGCCGCTCTCTTCTACGCGAAGGCGACGAGATTCTCGTGACGGAGCTCGAGCACCATTCGAACATCGTCCCTTGGCAGATCCTGTGTCAGCAGACTGGAGCCAAGCTCGTCGTCGTGCCCATCACCGACCGAGGCGAAGTTCTCGTAGAGGCGTTCCAGGAAAAGCTGAGCGAGCGCACGAAAATCGTGGCTCTCGCGCACGTGTCGAACGCGCTCGGCACCGTGCTGCCCGTCAAGGAGCTCGCAAGGCTCGCGCACGAACAAGGCGCGGTGGTCGTGGTTGACGGCGCCCAGGCGGTCTCGCACGTGGACGTCGATGTTCAGGCGCTCGACTGCGATTTCTACGCGTTCAGCGGCCATAAGCTCTATGGACCGACCGGGATCGGCGTGCTGTACGGGAAAGAGCGCCTGCTCGAGGGCATGCCTCCTTACCAGGGCGGCGGCGACATGATTCGCTCGGTCACCTTCGAAGAGACCATCTACAACGATCTTCCGTACAAGTTCGAGGCTGGGACGCCGAACATCGCGGGCGCCATTGGCCTCGGCGCCGCGGTCGACTACCTCACTTCGTTCGACTGGACCGCCCTGCATGCGCACGAAGCGAACGTGCTTCGCTATGCGACCGAGGCGCTCGAGACGGTGCCGGGGCTGCGCATCATTGGTACGGCACCGGGCAAAGTGGCGGCGCTTTCCTTCCTCATGGACGCCGCACACCCTCACGACGTCGGCACCATCGTCGACGCGGAGGGCGTTGCCATCCGTACGGGACACCACTGCGCACAGCCCGTGATGGAGCACTTCGGGGTGGCGGCGACCGCACGGGCTTCGCTCGGCATGTACAACACCACCGACGATATCGACGCGCTGGTACGCTCGTTGAATAAGGTGCAGGAGCTGTTCGGCTGATGGACCTTCGCGAGCTCTACCAAGAAGTGATCCTCGATCACGGCAAGAACCCGAGGAACCACCGATTCCCGGAGCCGTTCAATCGCGAGGGTAAGGGCTATAATCCGCTGTGCGGTGACAAGATTACGCTTCGGCTTCAGCTCGACGGCGACACGATCACCGACATCGGCTTCATCGGTCAGGGTTGTGCGATTTCGCAGGCGTCGTGTTCCACGATGACCGAGGCGCTGAAGGGCAAGACACTGGCCGAAGCCGAAGCGATGTTCGGCAAGTTCCATGCGATGGTGACCGAAGACGACACCGGCGTCGCCGACGAGCTCGGCAAGCTGGCGGTGTTCGCTGGCGTTCGCGAGTTCCCGATGCGGGTGAAATGCGCCACGCTTGGTTGGCACACCCTTCAGCAGGCCCTCCACAACGACCAAGGCGTAGCGAAGACGGAGTAGGCTGTGGGCGACGACATCGAACGCTTGAAGATCCACAAGATCAAGCCGCGGAGCACGTCCGACCACGTGTTCTTGCCGGTCGCCGATGTGCCGCATGCGCCCTCGGAGCCGGTCAGCGAGGCCGTTGGTGGATCCGGTGAGAAGCTCGCCTCACCGATCGACCCCGCGGCGGTGGAAGAGGCGGTCATCGAAACCCTGAAGACGATCTACGATCCCGAGATTCCCGTGAACATCTACGAACTCGGTCTCATCTACGGTGTCGACGTGTCCGAGGAGGGCCGTGCGGAGATTCGCATGACGCTGACTGCGCCTGCGTGCCCCGTTGCGGGTGCCATCGTCGAAGAAGTGGCTGAGAAATCGGGGCGCGTGGAAGGCGTGTCGACCTCTCACGTCGAGCTCGTGTGGGACCCGCCGTGGACGCCCGACAACATGAGCGACGCCGCCAAGCTCGAACTCGGCATGCTCTGACTCAGGCGACCCGGAACTCCGCTTCTCTGCCGCGGAGGTTTCGCTCGAGGTCCTTCCGAATGATGACGTTGTTCGCGCGGGCAAGCGCCCGGTCGGCACCGGGGATCCAGCGGCGCAAGCGCTCGAGTGGCATGACCACGGCGCGAACGGGGTATTCGACGTACTGCCACACATCGTCCGGGACTCCGAGATTGTCGGCGATTTCGTGGCCGTTGAGCGCTCGGGCGAGGCCGTTGTGAAAACGACTGAACGCCGTGACCACGGCTTTGGGGAGACCGTTGTCGACGTCGCTCTCTGGAACCTTGAGGAGCTGGTTTGCCAGCATGAGCGAGTCTTCGTCGGGACCGGGTTGGACGAGGCCTACGAGGTCCGCAATTCGTCGCGTGCGCCCCTCGGTCGCCAAGTGGTCGAGGAGCCACGGGTCGATGCCGCTCAGGTGGCCGCTGTACCGCCACATGGCCAAGATGGCTTTTCGCTCTTCTGCGGTCGCGTGAAAGCCGAGCCGTCGAGCGCCGTCCATCATCAGCAGGGAGAACTCGAGGAGAGTGCCCAGCATGTCGGACTGGTTGATCGCGACACCCCATTCGTCGGTACGCCAGTCGCCGGACCGCATACACGCGTCGCGGACGTGCGCATGAATCAGACTGACGCGAAGCGAGATTTCGTAGCCGGGACGCCCGCGCCGTAAGCCGTCGACCTGAGTAGCCTCGCTCACGTATCGGGCGGTCTCCGCAAGGCGGCGCTGCGTGTTGTGCTTGAGCTGACCCGTGAACGCGAGAGGTTTCACCGCGGCGCTCGAATGGTAACCGTTGATGAGCGCCCAAGCGCTGAGCACGATCATGCCCATGATGCCGAAGCGCTGATAGGCGAGTGCGCCCATTTCGAGCTCATCGAAATCGACCCACGATGGGACGTGTTCGGCACGCTCGAAAAACGCCCTGAGCTGTGGCGAGGGATTCGCGACGGAGTCGAGTCCCGAGCGAAGGGCGGTCTCGAAGTCGCGTTTCGCGGGTTCGCCGCCCGAGCGCATCCAAGCGGCCAGATCGTCGGCGATGGGGTCGCCTACGAGATAGAAGCCCCCGTAGCGGTCGGCATCGTCGCCGAACCGTCTTCGAGCTTGAACTCGGTTCGAGTAGCGGCTCGGGAACCCCTCGTGCATGCCCGATAACCTAGGGTTCTTGGTGCCGTTGGCCAGCGGGTTGCCGACTTACACGCGGTCCCTATGCCAAGGACGATGATCCGCCCATTCCTAGTTTCACTGTCGCTTTGCCTTGCCCTTGGCTGTTCGGAGTCGAAAGAACCCGTGACCCCAGCGGCGCCTCTGAAAGAGGGCTCGACGAACCTGCCGACTCCGGAACGCTTCGCGGAGCAGTTTCCGTCCTTCGACAAGTATTGGTACCAGGGCGTGGCCGAGCTCACCCGTTATCAGCTCCGGCAGGCGCGTTACGGCGATGCGCACGACGGAGAAGCCGTCCTGATTTTCGTGACGGAAGACTTCTTGCCGAAGAAGCAGGTCAAGCAGGAGCAAGGGGAATCGCCCGACGCGATCTCTGTTCTGAAGCTCAACGCCTACCGTCGCTTCTACACGGGCATCTATCCGTACACGGTGATGACTTCGTCGTTCACACCGGCCGACGGCGCGCCGACGCTCAAGCTGAGCAGTACGGTTCAAGAGTGGTGCGGTCAGGTGTACAGCCAGATCAACAGTCGGAAGGACGGCCTACACGCGCTGGTCCACTCGTACTTCCAGAACGAGGCGGATCAGGACATGGTGCTTCCAGTCGCGACCCTCGAGGATGGGCTCTGGGCGCAGATTCGAATCGCACCGAACGAAGTTCCGGTTGGCTCGCAGCAGCTGATTCCCGCGAGCGACTACATCCGAATGCGCCACAAGGCGTTGCGCCCGTATCCCGCGGTGGTGACGCGAACCGAGGGCGCGACTACCGACCTGGTCGACCATCCCATCACCTCGCTGAAGGTCGAGTACCCGCCCCTCGGGCGAACGCTCGTCATCTATTACGAGCCCGATTTTCCCTTCATCATCCAGGCCTGGGAAGAGGTCGAAGGCCCGTTCCGGACGACCGCGGTGCGCACGAACGCCATCGTGGACGACTACTGGTTTCACAACTCGCCAAGCGACAGCACGTCTCGTGAAGCGCTGGGGTTGAAGTACTGACAGCGCCCGCTACTTCTTCGCTCCGCTGAACTGGTCTTCCTTGCGCTTGAACAGCACGTTGAACGTCGTCAACGACCCGTAGCAGCCTGTGATGTACTGCTGAAGCTGAATCTTCTCTTCGTCGCTGAGCCCCTTGTGGGCGTTGATCTTTTGCTCGAGCACGCGGAGCTTGTCGCGGACCATCACGATCTTCTTGAAGAAGACGTCCAGCGGAATGCGCTTTTCCTGTGTGCCTTCGCGACCTGGGACGAGAACCATCTCCCCGTCGTTCCACCGGTCGCCTAGCTCGACGTCTCGCACACCGAGCTCGTCGAGCAGCACTTCACGAAGTACCTCACGAAACGTGTCTTGATCCATGTCGATTCCAATCTCCGCGGGAATGATCGGGCGTGGTTTGCTCGGGCCCTCGTCTCGATAGCGCCGAGGCGCACCGGCTGCGGGCTTGCGCTTGAGAGCCTGCTCCCAGGGAACGTCCTTCGGCTTGTGACTCGAACAGGTGGCTGAATCGCGAACGGGCCACTGCAGGACCCCAAGCCGGCAGTTCCCAACCCGAGACCCATCCTCTTCCTCGCTCTTCGGAATGAACCACCCGCAGGTCCCGCACCGTCCATCCAAATGCACGCCTCCGTATACCACAGGGAGCCGGGGGGTTTGGGTCCCCCGCGTGTCCCCTATACTAAGGCGGTGTTGTATTTCGGGTACGGGTCGAACTTGGACCAGCACAACTGGGAGGGTTGGTGCCGCGCTCGGGGGTTTGATTCTCGCTCGATCGAGGCGCTGGGGCGCGCATGGCTGCCCGATCACGAGCTCGTCTTTCATTACCAGTCGCGGCTTCGTGCGGGCGGTGCGCTCGACGTGCGGCCCAAAAAGGGGAGCGCAGTCGCCGGGGCGCTCTTTCGCGTACACGACTGGGCGGGGCTCGACGCCAAAGAGGGCGTGTCGGGTCGTTTCTACCGCCGCCTCGAGGTGACCGCGCTTACCGAAGACGGTCACGCTCACCCCGCGACGACGTACACGGTGTGCGACCACCGCGTCGGGTCATTCGTCGCGCCAAGCCCAGAGTACCGGACCTTCGTCACCCGAGGGCTCGCCCGATTCGGCCATTCGACCGATGCGTTTCTGGCCGCCGCAGAAGGCCAACGCGTCCCGCCGAACCCGCGCTCGATCTTCGTGTACGGGACCCTAATGCAAGGTGAGCGCAGTCATCGTTTGCTCCAGACGCGGATGCGTCACCTTCATGGTCCGGCGCGCATCGAGGGCGCATCGCTCGTTCGTATCGACTGGTATCCAGGGCTTGTCCTCGGTGCGGACGGAACGGTGCACGGCGAGCTCTACGAGGTCGACGAAGTCGACCACTTGCTGGTCGAGCTGGACGAATACGAGGACTTCACCGGATACGGCGGCATCGAATCGCTTTACCGTCGCTCATTGGTGAGCGCGCTCACCAATCAGGGGCCCAAACTCGCCTGGACGTACGTCTATTTGGGTGAATCCGAGTCCCTGCCGCGAATCCCATCTGGGCGCTGGTCGGGTGCTTGACGGTTTCTCGGCCACCCGTAGACTGGGGTTAGAGATGAAGACCCACTGCGACATCCTGCGCAACTACTACTTTTGGTTCACCGACTGAGGTGGCCTGCGCGCTTTGTCGCTCAAAGGCCGCCTCTCAGGGCGGCCTTTCTGGTTTAAGTCACTAGAAGCCGTCGTGAGAGGGGCTGGAGCCCTGACGATGGCACGGACACAACGACAACACGCCGAGAAGAGACAATCGCGAAAACGGCCGCCCTCGAGAAGAGCGACCGTCGTCCACGACGGCATGGCGTTCCGCCTAGCCGCCGAGCTTCGAGATCGTGGATATGAGGTCGCCGAAGGTCCCCTCCTAGGGCACTCGCCGCGTCACGCCGAGCCGACGCACCTCGCCGTCTTGGCCACGCGCGCGGGCTCGGCGCGAAGTGCGCGTCTCCGCGAGTGGGCTCGCCAGCTCTGCTGGAACGGGGCTCCGGTCCTGGCCATCGGTGACGCCGTCGGCCCGGTCGCAGAGCTCTTCGGGGCGTCCCCAAAAGAGAGCAGAACGCAGCCCGTCGACGGCAGGCTTGCCAACGTACATTCCGCGAGCGAGGGGCTATTCTCAGGCCTCCCGAAGCAGTTCCGGCTCGCGCTCTCGGGCGGTGACCGCTTCAACATTCACGAGCTCAGCGCCGAGTTCAGCACCACCGCCTGGAGCCGCGACGGTCAGCTCATCGGCGCATCGCACGTGTTCCGACCCGTGCACCTGCTCCACCCAGCCACGCTCGAGAACGACGAGACGCGTCCCATCGTGCTCGAGAACCTCACCCGCATGCTTCGCGACAAGGGAGGGCGCGCGTTCTGATGTGCGAGCTGTGCTACTAAGCGGAACATGTCCGAACCACCCGTCCTCAGCGCGCTCGATGATCAAGGCGTCCTTACGCTTACGATGAACCGTCCGCAGCGAAGGAACGCTTTCAACTCGGAAGCGTTCCTTGCGCTGGGCCACGCGTTTCAAGAAGCCAACGAAGATCCCCGGGTGGCCGTGGTCCTGCTTACCGGTGCGGGCGATGACTTCAGCTCCGGGCTCGACCTTTCTGCGCTCGACATGAGCCGCGACGGAGAGCCTCCGTTCGAGCGGATGATGGACGCGATCTGCGCGTTCGAAAAACCTTTGGTCTGTGCGGCCAAGGGCTGCGCCATCGGCTTTGGCGCGACCGTTCTCTTTCACGCGGACGTCGTTTACCTCGGTGAAAGCACGAAGCTTCGATTTCCCTTCGTGAGTCTCGGCCTCGTCACCGAGGCGGCGGCCGCCTATCTGGGCCCGGCGACCATCGGTCACAAGCAGGCCGCCGAGCTCCTGTTCACCGCCGAGTTCTTCAACGCCCAAAAGGCGCTCGACTACGGAATGGCGACACGCGTGCTCGCCGACGACGAGCTTCTGCCGACCGCTCTCGAGAAGTCGCGCGAGATGGCCCAGTGGCCCATCGAGTCGCTCGTCGGAATCAAACGGATCATGCAAGCCATGCATGGCGACAAGATCGCTCAGGCGCGGAAGCTCGAGATGGAAGGCTTCGAGCGCTTGATGGGGTCCCCCGC
>CBFCWN010000042.1:0-33140 GCA_965601515.1 uncultured Myxococcales bacterium
GAGTGCCCCGCGCAATAGTTTTGCGGCATTCCGGGAGGTCCGCTACTGTGCGGATCGAGCCGCGTGGCGTACCGCGACATGAGCATTCGGAGAGGGACTGACATTTTGGGGGAACGCCTCGCATCGCTGGCCAACCGCCAGGAATTGTTTTCTCGGCGGCAGTACGAGCCGGTCATCTCCAAGCGCTCGCTCGACGAGACGTCCGCCACCTGGTTCGGCGTCGGCGTTGCTGCCGACGATGCGAGCTGCGGTCTTCCGGTCGACGTTCTGATCTTGATGTTTGCTCAAGAGATGGTGCGTCGCGAGCTTGGCCTCTCGAAGAGCTCCATCCTCATCGCGGACTCCAACGCTTGCAACGCGGGTGTTCCTCGTCTCGACGTTCACCGCGCCGCATCGCTCGCACAGGCCCCGCTCGAATCGCTCATCGAGCGCTTTGGCTTTCCCATCGACGTGCGTCGTTCGTCGATGCTCGCCCCCGCGAAGGTCGTCGAGGCAAGGCAGGCGGCCCTCGAAATCGACAACGGCTACGTCGCTCAGCAGCTCGTTCAAACCGACATCATGCGTGAGCGAGGCGCCGCCGTGAAAATAGGCTGGGCGCTCTCCGCGTGCACCTACGACGAGACCTACTTCGACCGACTCTATCGCAACCGCTTCGGCGACGGTGTCACGTTCGTCTACACCATCGGCGGCCGGACGCTGAACCCGCAGCGACCGCGCGCCTGTCCCTACCTTTGTCGAGCGCCTGCCGATCGGTTGCTTCTCGGCACACGCGAAAACGCCGTGCGCAAGCTCTACTCGGACCAGAGCTCGCCCGCGATGCGTGGCTACCGTCGGCTCATCGCCAAGCTCACGCGCGCATACACGCATCTCACCGGCGAAGACCCGGGCACCCCCGAGAGCTTTCTCCAGTTCGTCGTCGACGTGTCGTCGGTCGAAACTACTGCAAGAAAGACGCGAGCCCGCGAAACGCGAGCGGGCGCACCGAAGAGCGTCGCTCCCTGATTTCACGCCGCTGCCCTTCGCTGAGCTGAGCTTCCCCGGCGCCCGAGGTGCCCGAGCGAAGGAACGACTCCGGACTGACACCGCGCTCGAGGAGAAGTGCGGTCGCGTGATCGAACAAAGACTCCTTCTGCTTCATGGCCTCGAAGCTGCTTTCTTCGAAAACGCGGTCGAGCCACGCGTCGTCGCGGTCCCAGTCGAGCAGCGCCGCGATGCGAGCGATGGAGCCCCGCCGATCGCCGACGAGATCTTCGTACCGGATGATGTGGACGTTCGCCTCGCCCGCGTGCGAACGCCAGCCCTCAACGTGGTCGAACCAGGAACCGTACTGCACGCGGCCGGCCATGAAGCGAGTATAGAAGTCGTCGAACGTCCCCTCGAACCCGAGGTAAGCGCCGTAGAAGTGATAGTACGAGACGAGCACGTCCCGTGGGTCCCGCTCGACGTAGATGTATCGCGCGCCGTTGGGCAGCCACTCGCGCGGCAAGTGACTCTTGAACACCCGAGGTGACGGGAAGCTCTCGAGTGTCGTCGCGGTGAGCTCCCCGATCGCCAGCGAACGCTCAAACCATGGCGAGACCTGGGTGAGATGATCCGGGTCGCTTTGCTCTCGATGCGCCAGCAGGTGGACGATCCACTGTGTGAGCGTCGTTCCTGAGCGCGGGTAGCTCGAGATGAACACGTCGTCTGGCCTGACCTCGAAGTCGAGTCGACCCCGCAGAAACTTGGTGATCCTGCGTGCGTTGTCCAGATTGCGGACCGAGGCATCGAGCGCCGACGACGCGAAACGAAGCGCGCCACTCAGCGGACGCGCGAACCCACTTCGATGACTCCTCTTGGTTGGCCGCATGATCGGAGGCTGACTACCCTAGCACCGCCCTTGGAAGCCGTAGCACATATCGCGACACCCGAGTTCGCGCTCGCGTTCGTGATCACCTTTGCCGCCGCGGCGTTGCAAGCGACGGTCGGATTCGGGTTCGCCCTGATCTCGGTGCCGCTGCTGCTCTTGTTGAACCCGCTGTTTGCGCCGGTGCCGCAGCTCATCGTCGTCTGGCCGCTCACGCTCGCCATGGTTTGGCGCGAACGACACGCCGTGGAGGCCGAAAGCATCATCTGGATTCTGGTGGGGCGCATACCCGGGGCCCTGATCGGCGTCGCGTTGCTCAAGCTCCTCTCGACGCCGTCGCTGGACGTACTGATGTCGCTCATGGTGCTTGCGGGTGTCGCACTCGTCGTCGCCACGAAGACGTTCCGGCGAACCGCACCGAGGGAGTTCGCGGCGGGCGTCGCCTCGGGAACGATGGCGATGGTCTCGGCGATCGGCGGCCCGCCTATCGCGCTTCTCTATCGCAACGACCAAGGTCCGACCGTGCGAGCCAATCTCGCTCTCGTGTTCGCGATCGGCCTCACGATCACGTTGAGCGTGCGCACGGCGGCAGGGGAGGTGAGCCTCGTGGAAGTCGCGATTGGTCTCGCGCTTCTTCCTGCCGCGTACCTCGGGCTTCGCGCGAGTCGGCGTCTAATTCCTCACGTCGAGGGTCCCCGCCTCAAGAACGCCATCGTAGCGATCGCAGGCGTTTCGGCCATGCTGCTGCTCGCGCGCGGCGTGCTCAATTGGTGAAGTACACGTAGGTCGTATCGGGCTGGAAGCGGACTGCGTGCCATGCGGGCGGCACCTCCGGGTCGCTCCAGTAGTAGATCCAACGTGCGTCCACGGGCGCGATGTTGGTGCAGCCGTGGCTTCGAACCTTCCCGAAATCGGTGTGCCAGTACGCGCCGTGAAGCGCGTAGCCCCGATGGTAGTAGAGCGTCCACGGGACTTCCTCGACCTCGTAGAACCCGTCGATCGGATCGGTCGCGTTCATCGTGGTCGAGATGTACTTCTGCTGAACCTTGAACAAGCCCGTTGGAGGTTCGTAGCCTTCCTTGCCGCTCGAGATCACGGTTGCGTATACCGGCTTGCCGCCTTCGTACGCGACCAGGGTCTGCTCGCCGAGGTCCACGTGCACCCACTTCGAGCCGGAGGGCACGCCATTTGGCGCCTTCACCGCTCTCGCAACGCGAACGTCTCCACGGCGGACCGCGCCCGCGGTGCCCACGATGAACGCGTTCTTACCGCTGCCGGTTTCCTCCGTAACCCGGAATCGCGCGTGTTTTTCGGCCTTTCCGATCATGCGGGGCTCCGAGCCCCTCACATCGTACAGGTCTCGGTCCTCGCCCCAGACGAAGGCGATCGGAAGCCGCCAGCCGTTCCGGCCAAGCTCTTCGCCACGCACCGGATCGGGGTGACGAAGCTCGAGGTCCGTCACCCGGACGTAGCGGCCCCGAACCGTTCGGTAGAACTCTGCGCCGTCCGCCTCGCGCTTCTCTTTGTCTGCAAGCGCAAGGAAGTAGTCGCCTTCCATCAGCGACGACACGACCTCGGGCGTGGGGCCCTTCTTCTCCATCGCACGGCGAGCTTGCTTTTCCTCGTCGACGGTCGGGATGCGGAAGTACCGCGGCGCGCGCTTGGTGATGACGCGGGCGTATTGATAGGGAAGGTGGTTGGTCACCTTCGCGGGAGGGACGCCGTAGGAGTTTGCATCCGGTTCGTCGCTCACATGAAACCCGTTTGACGAGCAGACGTAGCCGAACGGAACGGCCTGATACCAAGTGCCGTTCTTGCAGCCGGGCCCCGAGACCTTGTCACCGAGCTTGAGTGTGGTGCCTCTGCGAATGATGCCCGCCACCTGCGGCTTGCTCGACGTCTTCTGGAAGACATGCGCGTCGTAGTGGAACGCCGCGCCAAAGGTTCCCGAGTTGCCGTAGTTCGTACGCGGGCTCTTCTTGTGAGCGTTCCACCCGTCGAGATCGGGTGCGCGCAGCACCTTTTGGCCGTCTGCCATGGTGACCGCGGACGCGTCCTGTCCTGCGGCCCCCTCTTCGAACGCGCCCCCGAAGATTCCGAGAGCGAGAGCCGTGCCTAGGAAGCCGAAAAGCGTCCAGCGATTGACGAGAAAACGAAGCATGTGAAATCGGTATTTGCCGGCGCTCACCGCACGTCGACCGCCCGAGGATAGCGCGGCTTACGAACCTTTCAAAAAGGCTGCGAATCGGACCCGTCTAGGGGACTAAGTCGTCCGCATCGCAGGGACCGTTGCACGGATTTCGCATGGTTCCAGTCTCGTAGAACTCGAGCAGCGCCGGCCCTAGAGGCGCAAGCTCCGTCGCTCGCCCATGCGGGTCCCGCATCTCATCGGCCCACGGCGGAGTGTTGGTGAGGGGCGAGTCCGGATTGCCAAAGTCCACCTCGAGCATGGCCGAGCCCTCGTGCGGCCCCGACTTCTCCTCGATGCCCCAGACCGGACGAATCAGCGGCGCGAGGTTCACCATACCGCCGATCGTTCGCGCCATGATGTGAGCTCCGAAGTTCGTCACCTGGTGGTCCGCCTTCGAGACCTGGATGACGACCTCGTGCGCCGGTGTGTTCGGGAGACGGTTGGTCCGAATGTACTTCGAGTACCCCGTGGGCTCCGCGCGATCCCAGAGTCCTTGCATCAGCGCGAGGGCCATCTGGATGTCGAGCGCGTTCCAGTCGTAGAGCCCGTAAAGTGCGCCGGCGTACTGGTCGAAGTTGACGCTGCGGTTGAGCAGGAGGTTGTACGATTGGCCCGGCACGGCGAGGAGCGCGCGTTCGATATCGAGCGAGAGGGCCATGATGCTCGCTCCGAGGATGCCTCCCTGACTTCCGCCGAAGTAGTATCGGCGTGTTCCGTCCGCCATCGCGCCGCCGCAGTCGTCCGCGAGGGTTTGATTGAAGAGCGTGTCGGGGCCGCCCTCGGCTTCTCGTGAAAGCGTTCGCATCGCCATGAGGAAGTTCAAGTGTCCCTGGTGCATCCTCTCGGGGATCTTCCGAAACTCGGAAAAATCGCCACCCGTGATCGCGACGAGAACCGTCGGAACGTCGTCAGCTGCGAAACCCACGTGGTCGAGACCGAAGCCCATGAGGTTCGACTGGGCCCAGATGTCTCGGTAGCCAAACACCTGCTCCTTCGTACCGAGCTGACCATGCCCCACCACCACCAGAGGTGCAGGGGACGATTGCGCAGCAAGCGGCACGAACATCGCCGCGGCATAGGGGTAGGTTCCGTTTTGCTCGGGCAGTCCGTCGTCGCCGAGGTTGAGGAGCGACCCCGTCTCGCCGAACGTCGTGTAGAGAGGCATGTCGAAGGTGATCTCGAGGCGGCACGCCATGCCCTCCATCGGATCGTCGATCACGTCGATGGTGTAGGGGACGCCGTCCGGGTACTTCGCGAAGGCGTCGTCTCGGATGTGCACCATCGCGCTCGTCGTGTTTTCCTTGCTCGCCGTGGTGAAGTCCCAGGCGAGCTGGAGGTCTTCCCGATCGATGCCAGCCTCGGCAAGCGTACTGAAGATCCCTTCGAAGTGCGCGCGTCGAGACTCGATCACGTCGTCTCCCGGAGCTCCGTCACGAAGCGCCAAGAACCCTGGCGAAGATTCCACGGGCGTCCCTGCGCCATCGACGACATCGCGTATCGCAACGATGTAACGTCTTGCGTCATCGAGACGTATCGCCGGGCGCAGCATCAACGCCTGCTCCTGCTCGAGTTCCGCGAGCTCACGCGGGATCTCGAAGTCCGGCCGGCTCTCTTCTGCCTCGACGCGGCGCTTGGCTTCGACGACCCACTCGTCGCGATCGACCCAGTGAGGCACCCGTTCGCCGGTCTCCGCGTCGATGATCACCGTTGGCGAGTCCGCTCCAAGAGAGTCCTCAATGGTCAGCGGAGTCGCGAGTCCGGTGACCGAAGCTCCGGTAAGGTGTGCCATCGCCGCGATGCCCGGCGAGAACCCGTCCATCTCGTTGAACGCATCGGCGGCCGTGACTCGGTTGCCGGTGTCGACCGGCATTGCGACTTCTGGAAGCGCAAGACGTCTCCCGGTCACCGTCGACTCGTCCGAGACGGTGAAGTAGTCGTTTGGGTAGGGGAATCCGCAGTACGTTGGAACCAGCGGGTCGCAGCCGATCGAGGTTGCCGGCACCGCGCCGCCACCGCCACCGCCGCCGCCCGCGCCGCCTTCGCCCGGAGCTCCCACGGAGCCGCCGCTCCCGCCGCTGCCGCCGACCCCAGAGTCCGAGGCACATCCCACAAGCGCGCAAGCGAGGGTGCACGCAAGAACCCAAATGACAGAGAACCTCATGGCTGCGGATCCTAAACGCAAGCTTCGGGAGTGTCGACGAGGCTCCTCGGCTCAGCCGAGCGTGATCTCTTCGCGGATCGGTTGCCTCGCGATCGCCGCGCGCCCAACACGTTGGATGCCGAGCACGAAAGCCGCGGTCCGAAGGTCGACCGAGTGTTCGCGCGCGACGTCGCGCACCGACTGGTACGCACGAATCATCGCCTTTTCGAGCTCCGAGTTCACGCGGTCGAGCTCCCAGCGAAACTGTTGGATGTTCTGGGCCCATTCGAAGTAGCTCACCGTCACTCCGCCTGCATTCGCAAGGATGTCCGGAACGATGATGACGCCGCGCTCCCGCAGAATGTCGTCCGCTTCGGGGGTGGTCGGCCCGTTCGCGCCCTCGACGATGACGCTGGCTTTCACGTCAGGCGCGTTCTCCTCGGTGATGGCGTCTTCGAGGGCAGCCGGTATGAGTACGTCGGCGGGCCAGGTAATCACGTCCGCTCCGTTGAACGGGGTTCCTCCGGCAAACCCGTTCACCGTGCCGTGCTCGTGTGTCCATTCGATGAGCGCGTCGACGTCGAGGCCTTCCGGGTTCTCGACGGCTCCGAGATGGTCCGCAACTGCGACCACCTTGCCGCCGGCCTCTGCGATGAGGCGAGCAGCGTGGCTCCCCACGTTTCCAAAGCCCTGCATCGCGACGGTGATGTTGGCCATCGCCTTGCCCTGGTCCTTCAGCGCTTCGCGCAGCGCGTACATCACCCCGCGGCCCGTCGCCTCGTTGCGTCCGAGCGACCCGAACAAGTCGACGGGCTTTCCCGTGACGACACCCGGCGAGAAGCCGTAGTGCTGCGAATATTCGTCCATGATCCAGCCCATCACTTCGGCGTTCGTATTGACGTCGGGCGCCGGAATGTCGAGGGTCGGGCCGATGATTTCCTTGATGCCTTGGACGAACGCGCGAGTGACTCTCGAAAGCTCGGTCTTCGTGAGCTCATTGGGGTCGCAGTTGATGCCGCCTTTCGCGCCACCAAACGGAACGTCGACCACCGCGGTCTTCCACGTCATCAGGTTCGCGAGCGCGGTCGCGTGGTCTTCATCCATGTGAGGGTGGTAGCGAAGGCCACCCTTGAACGGGCCGCGCGCGTCCGCGTGCTGCGTCCGGAATCCGACGAAGTGCATCAGCTGGCCATCGTCCTTTTCGGAGACGATTTCGACCTTCACGACACGGGTTGGCGTCAGCACGATTCTCCGAATCTTGTCGCTGAGCTTGAGAACGTCTGCGGCTTTGTGGAAGTAGCGATGGCTTTCTTCGAGCATGGAGCCGGAAGGCTATCCGATTGCTCTTGAAGTTTCACTCGGTAGCAGACAATAAAAGCGCCATGAGAGTTGCGGTCGTGACGGGTGCTGGAAAAGGGCTTGGAAGAGAGATCGCGCGGCGGCTGGCGAGCAAGGGGTTCTCTGTGCTCGTCACGGACATCGACGGCGAATCCGCGGAATCTACCGCGCGAGAGATCGGAGGCGGGGCGTGGTCGATGACGCACGACGTACGCGATCCGGAGTCCCATCGCGCGGTGGCGCGGGCGGCGAGTACGCGGGGTTCGCTCGTCCTCTGGGTCAACAACGCTGGCGTTCTCTACACAGGCGACGCCTGGGAGCATGACGATGAGGTCATCCAACAGATGACCGAGGTGAACGTGCTTGGCATGTTCTGGGGAGCTCGCGCCGCTGTGGATGCGATGCGCGCCGAGGGCGGACACCTGATCAACATCGCGTCGTTGTCGGCGGTGACCCCGGTGCCCGGTCTAGCGGTGTACGGCGCCACCAAGCAGGCGGTCCTCGGATTCAGCGTTTCTCTCGCCGGAGATCTCGATCGCGCCGGGGTGCCGATCCACGTGAGCGCCGTGTGCCCGCACGCGATCAACACCGACATGGTGAAGCAGGTGGCCGACATGCGCGGCGCCGACATTGCCTTTGTGGGCACCGGTCTGCTGACCGTCGAAGAGGTGGCCGGCGTCGTCGTCGAGCTGGTCGACAAGCCAAAGCTCGTCGTGAGCGTCCCACGCGCAGAGGCCGCACTCGCCCACGCGATGCGACCGTTTCCAGCAGCATCGCTTCGCGTGCTCAAGCCGCTCCTGCGAGTGGGCGAGTGGCGGCGCCGTCGCGCCTTCGAGAAGAGCTAGACGTCATCGTCTTCTTCGCCCGGCACCGGTGTCTGGGCCGACTCGCTCGTGTTCGAATGCTGCACGTTGTCGACGCTTGGTGCATCGCCGTTCGCGTTGTCGTGGAAGACGTGGATGTCGCGTTGCGGGAATGGAATCGAAATCCCATCTTCGTCGAACCGACGCTTCACTTCCCGGGTGACGTCCCAGTAGACGTCCCAGTAGTCGTCCGTCAACGACCACGGTCGAACGACGAAGTCGACCGAGGACTCGCCGAGGTTGTGCAGTCGAATGACGGGCTCCGGATCCTTCAGTACCTTCTCGTGCGAGGTGACGATCTCCGTGAGCACCTTCTCGGCTTTCGGAATGTCGTCCGAGTACCCGATGCCGAAGGTCATGTCGACGCGTCGCTTGTCCTGGTGCGTAATGTTGCGGATGATGCCACCCCACACCTGCTTGTTCGGCACGATCAAGAGCTGGTTGTCGAACGTGAGAATCATCGTCGAGACGAGGTTCATCTGGTCGACCTTGCCGGTGACTCCGCCGGCCTCGATCGCGTCGCCGACGTCGAACGGCCGGTAGACGAGAATCATCATCCCGGACGCGAAGTTCGACAGCGTGTCCTGCAGCGCGAAACCAACGACGAAGCCTGCGATTCCGAGGCCGGCGAGGAGAGGACCGACTTCGACCCCGACCTGCGCGACCGCGATGATCACGCCGATGAGCATGATGAGACGCCCCGTCGACTTGATGAAGAACTCTTTCGCAAGGCTCGAGATGTCGAGCTTCGAACGATCGAGGCCTCTCCGCACGGCGCTTCGACCGATGCGGGCCGCGATCCAGAACGCAAGCAGCACCAAGAAGAACGTCACGATCTGGAAGATGAGCTGCGCCCCGTTGCTGCGAAGCCAGTCCACGCTGTCAGCCGCCATCGATTCGGCGAGACCCGTCGCCACCTTGGCGTCGAGAATGTCTTCCGAGAGCTTTCCTGTTGCGCTGATGATGCCGCGGCGAATCTGCGCCGTCTGCATACCGTACGCGTCCATCAGGTCCGCAGTGACTCGTTGGCTTTCCGCGAGCACGGTCCGCTGCTTGCGCAGAGTGACCAATCGCTTCTGAGCTTCCGGGTCTTTGTCGACGCCGGATCGGCTCGCGATATCGTCGATCTTCTGCTTGGCCTCCTTGAGCATGCCCGAGGTAAAGTCCGCTCGCGACTTCAGGTAGTCCTTCATCCAAGCCACGTCGGATTCGACGTCCAGGCCGAGCGACTGACGCAGGTCGACGTTCTTCTTCAGATACTTCAAAAGGCGGGTGGAGGATTTGATCTCGTCGACGAGATCCGACTGTGCCTTTGAGACTTCCTCCGGCGTGCCGTTGGCGATGGTGTCGACGAGATTGATGAATACCTTCCGCTCTTCGACGAGGGATTCTTTCATCTTCGGCGCGTCCGCTTCGAGAACCTTCGTCGCAGTTTCCCTGCCCTTGACGACGTCGGCGCCTGTCTCTTCTCCCTCGAGGACCAGCTCGACGAGGTGTTCGACCTCCCGACGATAGTCTTCGCGGCGGCTCGAGAGCTCGTCTTCCATGATGACCGCTGCTGCACGGTCCGAGCTCTTTTCGATCTTCTTGGCGAGCTCGTTGATCTCGACGCGGCGCGTCTCGACCTCCGCGATGACGTCGTTCATCTCAGTCTCGAGTGACTTCTTTTTCGCGCCGCCGCCTCCCTCCTGTGCGGATGCCACCGCCGACAACGAGACGGCAAAGATGAAGATGAGCGAAAAGGTTGCGCGCGGCCCGAAACCGAACCGTTGCATTGCGATGTCCATGTAATCTCCTCGAAGAATCTTGCCCGACCGAGGAAGTGACCCTCAGGCGGGCGCTAGTGCTAGTCGAACTGCAGGAGCGTCTCAAGCCGCTCTTGCGCGTTGAACTCTCGATTGGACAGCGATACAGTCGGCGCGCTTCCGGGGAGGTACGGATGATGACTTCGAAATGGATGATTGTGGCCTTGGCTCTCGTTGCCTGGGCACCTGCTTCGCTTGCTGAGGCGCAATGGGATGCCTCGACGACCGAGGGCACCACTGGAGCGGATTCGTCGTACACGGCCGCGCCACCGCCGCCGCCGGCACCGCCCGACCAGATGGTGTCCGACACTCCGCCGGTTCAGGAACCTCGAGACCAAAAAAAGCCCCTCCAAGTCGGCTTCACCTGGTCGCTCGGCATCGGCGTTCCGATCATTCTCGACGTGCCTCGCGAAGTCGTTCGTCCCGGCGCCAACATCTTCTTCTTTGGCGGCGCCGACTTCGGCTTCTTCATCATTGGCGGTGCCGCGGGCCTACAGTGGAACCCCATTCGATTCGACAACTTCCGCGCACCGGACGGCACCATCCTCAACGGTCGCAGTCCGCTGACACGCATCTACCTGTCCCTCCCGGAGGTTCGCTTCCAGGTGCCAGGCCTCAAGGTCGTCCTCCCCTACATCTCGGGCTCATTCGACATGAACTTCTGGAACTTCCAAGAGACCGCCGTGGGGTGCGGATACTGGTATTGCAGCCGCTATTCGGTCTACCGGTTCACGCCGGGCTTCACCGGCCGCGCGGGAGCAGCGTTTCGGATCAAAGAAAGCGGCGTCCACATCGACGTGGGCTTCCAGTACTCCTTCTCGGGAAAGGGCAATTTCTTCGACGAGACCGGCTGGTGGCTTCAGCCGTACGTCGGCGTACTGGTCCGCCGCCGCTGACCTAGCGGCGTGGCCGGCCCCTCGCCGGGGCGCGGCTCTCCTGATAGTTCTTTTGCGTTCGGCGTGCCGATGAGCTGGCCGGTGCCTGTGTCGCGTTCGCCGGCTGTTGGCTCGCCTTCCCGGCCGGCTGCTGAGACGGCTTGCCTGTCGGCTGCGTGGGTTTTCCACCGGGTCCTCCCGGCTGCTGCGAGGGGTGGTTCCCGTGCTTGTAGTGGTGCGCCTTCGCGTAGTTGTAGCGCTTGCTCTTGTAGTAGGGCGTCGCCCGGTAGTGCGGGTGCCGGTGGTACCAATGATAGTGATAGTGGGGGTGCCACCGCGGATAGACGATGATCGGAGCGCGGTAGACGCCGGTCCACACGTAGACGGTCACCTGAGCCTGTTGCCGCGCTTTCGGCTCTTCTGAGTCGGCGGGGGCTTGCTCTGCATTCTGTGCAACGTCGGGACCACCGGGCGCGGGCGTCGGGCTGTAAAGCGCGACGTTGGTGCCGGGTTTGGCCCATCCGGCCTCATGGAAGACCCATTGCTTCCGGTCCTCGCTCCACTCCCAGCGCGGCGGCACGAGGATCATGTCCTTCACCTTGTAGACCCACTCGCCGCTCTTCCACTCGTACTGCTCGCTCGTCCACACCCATCGGCCCGGGAGCCAGTGGTACATCGTCTTGGCGAGCATCTCCGCGGTGGGCTGCACCTCTTCCAGCGGGTCGGGGGTCTTCGGGTGCGGCGGTCGATCGTCGGTTGCGCCTACGGCCGTTGCTTCCGCAGGAGGCGCGTCCTCCGGCGCCTCGGGCATGTCGTCCGGGATCTCGTCTTCAGAGCGAACGTCGGCCGTCGCGTTTGCCTCCTCCGCGGCGTTTTCCGCTTCGTTCTGCGCGAGCACCGAGACGGGCACCGAAAGGAAAAGTGAAATCAGAAGCCAAGTACGCATGTGTCGTGGACCTCGCCGGACCAAACGCTATTCAGCCAGCCGGACCGCGATGTAGGCCCATTTCTTTTTCGATCCCCGGAGCGCACCGCCCCAATCCGCGAGCACCATCTGCCAGCCGTACTTCTTCCGCAACGCCTTGAGGATCGCCTGCTGCTCCGAAGGGTCGTCGACGAGCCGCGCGGTTCCTTCGTGCCAGGGGCCCTTGAGAGCGCCGCGCACTCCGCACTTTGCGATTCGAACGTTCTGGTTTCGCCGCAGACGCTTCACCTTGTAGGAGTCGCCGTTCGTGAAGATCACCAGCTCATCGCCGTTCGGAGCCGTCCAGACCGGCGTCTGCACACCGGTTCCATTCTTGCGAAATGTTTCGAGATTTACGTACTGAGCGTCGGCGAGTGACTCAAATGCAGACATGCCCGGAGCATAACGCCGTTTGGCCGGCGCGCATCTGCTGCTAAAACACCAGGCCATGCTTATCCCGAGAGTTTTCGCCGCTCTACTCCCACTTCTTCTATTGGTGACCGCGTGCGATTCGGAGACCCAGTCGGGCATCCGGCCGATCACGGACGTTTCCGACCTGTGTGTTACACCGCTCGCACCGAACGAACCGCTCTGCAGCACGGCGTTCGACGACGGCACATGGCCCGCGTCTCATCGCGGAAGCTACGCGCAGGGTTCGTCGGCCTTGGCGGGCCCCTCCGACTCCGCGAGCACGACGAGCGAGCACATCGACCTGCCCGCCGCCGGCGTTCCGATCGTCCCCGTGTTCAGTCAGCCGTATGAAGACGGGGGCCGCGCGATTTGGTCGACCGTCACGGGTATCGAAGCAGGCATCGTCAAGCTCGACCATCAGACGTTCGAGATCATCGACTGGTATGTACCCGGCGAGCGCGAAGTGGATCCGCCCACGTTCTCGCTCGGCGTGAGTGGCGCGTATACCGCCATCGACTCCCGCGGTCGGTTCATTGCGGGTCGTACCCGCTTCGTCGGCTTCTACCAAGACAGCACGGAAGGCGACCGCTCGTCTCCGATCGAGCTCGAAAAGCGCGTGTTTCTGCCCGACGAGCTCTTCTGCAACGAAGACGACGTCATTGCCGGCATGACGCTTACGTTCGACGGCAACCTGGCGTTCGCGACGGAGCTCGGGAACCTCTTCGTCATGTCCCCGGACGTCGATCCCGATGCCGTCGAGGCGACTGCGGTGTCTGCCAATCCTAGTTGCCCGACCAGCGACGCGGAGGAGCTCGAAATCGTCTCCAATAGCCTCGCCGTGGACGAGTCGGGTGGCATCTATTTGTTGACCAGCGTCGCCATGTATCGCTTCGACTGGGACGGGGCGAACCTGACGCAGGCCTGGCGAGCCGAATACGAAGTCGATGCTGCCGTTCCAAGCCCGATCCGACTGGGACCGGGCTCTGGCTCCACGCCAAGCCTGATGGGTACGGAAGCCGATGACGATCGCTTCGTCGTCATCACCGATGGCCAGGCGCTCATGCGACTGGTCTTGTTCTGGCGAGACGAGATCCCGACGGATTGGGAGCCCATTGGTCCGGGGAAAGATCGGCGCATCGCGTGCGAGTTCGCGGTGGACTTTGGAACGGGAACGACCACCGCCATCTCGGAGCAGTCCGTTGCGGTGCGAGGCTACTCGGCCATCGTCGTGAACGACCTGCTCACCGATCCAACGATCAACCCGCCGTCGAATCTGCCGTTTGCCGCGATCGCACAAAATCTCGTGTCGGCTCTCGAAGGAGGAATCCCCGAAAAGGCTCCGTTCGGCGTGGAACGGATCGACTGGGATCCGGCGACGCGCACGTGTGAGACGATTTGGGCCAACGCCGAGATCAGCATCCCCAACGCGATCCCGTCCATCAGTGAGACCGCAGGCTTGGTGTACGGGACCGGGCAGCGTGACGGGCAATGGGGTCTCGAGGGGCTCGACTTCGTCACGGGTGACTCGAGCGTCTGGGTCCCGGCGGGCGATGGGGTGTGCCCTGGCGATGGCGACGGCGTGGCCGGCGCTCTTCCCGGGGTGTCCGAAGTCCTCGAAGTGGTTCCGGATTCCTGCGAGAACTCGGTCTATGCGGCGACGACGGTCGGTCCCGACGGCATGGTGTACCAGGGGACGCTCGCTGGATACACGCGCTACGTGCCGGCCTCGGTCGAGGAGCTCCCCGGCGACGTCCAAATCGACTCCGGCGTGGCTCAGGGGCTCGACCTGATCGAGCGTGCGGACTCCGGTGTGGCCGACCAAATCGGGACGCGCGACTACCTAAGGCGGGCGATCGTGCGGGTCGATGCGACCCAAACCGTCGCGATTAGAAGCGGCGATTCCGATGCGGTGTCGGCGACCGGTGAGGCGATTCAAGCGCTCGACGCTGCGGTGGCTGCGTTCGATGCGGGCGAACCCTATGACGAGGCGCTCGAGGCTGCGCGGGACGCGCTTCGCGGCCTCTAAGCAACGGTCCGCGTCGTCGCTATGGGTTTGCGCCGTCGTTGATCCAGTCGCGAACTCCGTCGATCGCGGCGTCGCAAATCGGCATTGGGGCGCCGAGCGGCATGAGCTGCGTGCCCGGTGCGAGGCCGACGCCCGTCAGCTTGTTGATGAGATACGAACCATTGACGTCGTTCGGAGCGACGCGAAGCTTCGGAGCGTCCTGCACGGACTCGACGTTCACCAACGAGGCGAACGACTCCGATTCGTTGCTCAGGTTGAAGCCGACGGCGGGAAGCGTGTTCGTTCCGTCGTGGCATGCCGAGGAACTCGCGCAGCCGTACGTGTCGAACACCTCGGCCTGGACCCAACCAAGCGACCCGTCGGGCGCAGGAATGCACGAGCTCTCGCATTGGACCTCGTCCGGCCCACAAGGGCTCCCCGAGCTGTCGTCGCTTCCG
Organism: uncultured Myxococcales bacterium; assembly: GCA_965601515.1. Taxonomy (GTDB): domain Bacteria; phylum Myxococcota_A; class Polyangia; order Polyangiales; family Houyiibacteriaceae; genus SG8-38. The sequence continues at coordinate 14,897 of CBFCWN010000042.1, forward strand.
CACGCCACCAAGAACACGCCCAAGCCAGCAAGCAAGGACAACCCCACACGATGCTTCATCATTGGGGGTCGATATAGCCCGGGACGAGGGGCTCGGTAAAGCGTCAGGCGGTCGCGGCGCCGCGAACCGACTGCGAGTCCGCGGTGAGCGGAGCTCCCGAAGCTCGTCCGAACGGTTCCGGTTTCCACATCCGGACGCCGAGCAAGAACGGGATGACCCAGTACGGTCCGTTGAACGCCCAAAAGACGAGCGCGTTCCCCGGAGGCGGGCCGATCCAGTACTCGTAGATCAGAAACTCGGTGCAGCCGTGGAGCATCGCGCCCACGTAGATGAGCGCTGGCGTGCGAATCCAGTTCTTGCCCTTCACGAACGCGTAGACGAGCACCAGGTAGAAGGGCCCGTAGATCATGCCGGAGATCCCCGTGTTCACGCGAAGGTAGTCGTGATCGGCCAAGAAGAAGTGGTCCTGGGCGATTTCGCCGTACCAACGGTTGGCGCGTGACCAAAACGCGTCGCCTTCGAGCAGTCCGAGCGCATGCCAGGAGTCCGAAAAGAACGACGAGAACGCGAAGAACGAGAACGCGGCGACGAAGAAAATGTCCTTCCTTCGCATGCTCAGGGGCAGACCTTGGGGCGCTTCAGGCATGACACCTCCGAAAAAGAGACGACCGCTTATACCATCATTCGTTCGCGACTTGCGATGGCCGAGGGCTTGGCACTAGAACGAGTTTCACCGGTCGGTGCCGGCCCTCATGACGAAGGAAATTCTGTGACCACAGAGGCTGCAATTCCCGCGACGCCGAGCCCTGAGCCCACGCGCACCCTGCCAAGACGCAGAGGGCACTGGTTCTGGGGGTGCCTGATGGAAATGATCGCAGACCGCTCCGGGTTCCTCGTCGACAAACACGAGGAGCACGGCGACATCTTCGTCTCGCGCGCGCTGCTTCGTGACCTGCTCTTCGTTCGCGACCCCGCCGTGGTCTACGCGATCAACGTCACGCACTGGGCCGACTTCTACAAGCCCGAGCACATCAAGCGGATGTGGAAGCCGTTTCTCGGGAACGGGCTCGTTCCGAACGACGGCGACTCCTGGAAGCGCCAACACAAACTGATCCTTCCCGGGTTCCACAAGAAGCGGATCGACGCGTACGCCACCACGATGGTCGAATTCACCAACCGCATGATCGATCGCTGGGCGGAAGGCGAGCGACGTGACATGCGCGTCGAGATGAACGGACTCGCGCTCGAGGTCGTCGCCGACACGCTGTTCGACATCGATATCGGCAAGGATGACTCAAAGACCATCCGCGATGCGATTGGGGAAGTGAGCGAAATTCTAGTCACCGACGGCGACAAGATGTTCCCGCGGCCCGACTGGTGGCCGACGGAGGACAATCGCCGCAAAAATCGGGCGATCAAGGAGATCGAGAAGATCATCGAGCGCGTTCACAAGGAACGTCTCGAGAGCCAGCAAGACCGCGGCGACCTCTTCTCGCACATGGTGTTCGTCGAAGACGAGCAAGGACGCATGTCCGATCAGCAGCTTCGCGACGAAGCGATGACGTTGATCTTCGCCGGCCACGAGACCACCGCTCACGCTCTCACCTGGGCGTGGTACCTGCTTGCGAAAAACCCCGACACCGCCGCGAAGCTTCGCGAGGAGGTCGACCAGGTGCTCGGGAGCCGACGCATCGACGTCTCGGACCTGCCGAACCTTCCGTACCTCGAGATGGTCATCAAAGAGACCCTTCGGTTGATGCCATCGGTTTGGGCCTACGCGCGCGAGGCTCAGCGCGACATGGTGATCGAGGGCTACCCGATCAAGAAGGGCCAAGCGATCACCATCAGCCACATCGCGATGGGACGGAACCCGAAGTACTTCGAGGACCCCATGGAGTTCCGTCCGGAGCGCTGGACGCGCGAGTTCGAGCGAAGTCTTCCGCGAGGTGCGTACACCCCCTTTGCCGGGGGCCCGAGGGTTTGCCTTGGGAAGCAGTTCGCCATGATGGAGATGCGCGTGATCCTCGCGACGCTGGCGCAGCGGGTCGACATCACGGTCCCCGAGGGCTTCGAGCCGGACGTCGTCACCGAGCTCTCGATGCACCCCGGCGACCGCGGAATGCCCACGGTGGTGAGCTTCCGTGAATAATACATAAAACAATTCTTGTATGTTGTTTCATTTCGTGCCAGGATGTCGCTCACGATGTCCGACTACGACGTGATTGTCATCGGTGCAGGTCACAACGGCCTCACCGCGGGAGTGGAGCTTCAGCGAGCCGGCAAGCGGGTTCTGATCGTCGAGAAGACGAAGGGCCCCGGGGGTCAGGCGACCACGCGAGAGATCTTCGAGGGCTACAAGCACAGCGTCGGAGCGTGGGCGCTGCTGATCTTCCGCGAGTCACTCATCAAACACCTCGAGCTCGACCAGGAGGGATTCGAGCTCATTCGACCCGAGAGCTCGTTCACCGTGTTCGGAGACGAAGGTCAAGCGCCGTTCATCGGCTACACCGATCCGATCGATCTCGCGAACCATCTCGCTGAAGATCACGGCTTCGAGGCGCTCGACGGCTTCAACCGGCTGGGTTCCTTCTTCTCGCATTTCAAGACGATGTTCGAGAAGTACTTGCACGAGAAGCCGCCGACGCTCGAGGGGATCATTGCGGACGAACCCGACGCGACGGCACGCGCGGCGCTTTCCAAGCTCTCGTACGGCAGCGCCGTCGAGATCCTCCGCGATTTCTTCCCGGACCCGGAGCAGCACGGCTGCATTCAAGGTTCCCTCTGCGCTTCGGCGATCGATGGCACGCACATGGGCCCCTACACGAAGGGCAGCGGTGTCTCGATGGCGTACCACTACACGGCGGGCGACACCTATGATTTCAAGATTCCGAAGGGCGGCATCGGCACCGTGTCGACGTCCCTTCTTCGGGTCTTCGAACGGTACGGCGGAGAGGTACGTTTCAGGTGCCCGGTCGACGAGCTCTTGCTCGAAGGGAAGACAGTCGTCGGCGTCCGCCTTGCCAATGGGGAAGAGGTCCGCAGCGATGCAGTCGTCTCGACGCTCGACTCCAAGATGACGTTTTCCGAGCTTTGTGACTCCAGCGTTTTGCCGACTGATTTCGCGAACTCCGTCGACGACATCGAGTACACCAACGGGTACATCCAGGTTCACATGACCATCAAGCGGCTCCCGACGTTCACGAAGCAGCTCGAGTTCGTGAACGGGACCGTGCAGAGCTGGCTCGTGGCGTACATCAAGGGGCCTGAGCAGCTCCACAAGGCGTGGCAGCAGTCCCGCGCGGGACAGGTCGCGGAGGATCCGGCCGTGTACACCTACTTCCCGTCGCAGCTCGACCCCAGTCTCGCCCCAGGTGACGGCACCCACACGTGCACGATGTTTTCTCACTACTTTCCGACGGATATCCCCGCGGGGAAGCTCCCCGAAATGAAGCAGCGCATGGTCGATCGGATGATCGCCGCGATGGAGCAGGTCATCCCCGACTTCCGAGAGCTGATCATCGACCAGGCGGTCTTCACCCAGCAGTACTTCGAGAACGTGTTCAACGCGACCGAGGGAGATTTCTCGCTAGGCCTTCTTCACCCCGGTCAGATGTTCGGCGACCGGCCGGTCCCAGGCTGGGATGGCGGCCACGAGACACCTCTCGAGAACCTCTACATGGCGGGTGCCGCGTGTCATCCCGGCCCCGGTGTGACCTGCATCCCCGGGCTCAACGGTGCACGCGTCGTGCTCGACAAGCTCGACGGCGCGAAGGACCAGGCGGCCGAGTAGCCCGTTCGCCACAGATAGATGGACGACTTCAATCCTCTAGTCCTGCTGATCCCGCTGATTGCGGGTTTCATCGGCTGGTTCACCAACTGGCTGGCCGTGAAAGCAACTCTCTACCCGGTGGAGTTCGTGGGCGTAGCTCCGTTCGGTTGGCAAGGGGTCATTCCCAAGAACGCCGAGGAGATGTCCCGAAGCTTCAGCGGGCTCATTCGCGACAAGCTCGTCGACATGGAGCAGATTTTCGCGGGCCTCGACAAGGACGACAACGAAGAGCTCGACCGCATCGTCGAAGACGTCTCGGTGGAGATCATCCGGGAGTTCTCGACCAACATCGCGCCCGATTCGTGGGCGCGCGCACGAGAGAAGCTGCGCGACTACATCAACACCCTGGTGCGGCGAAACGTTCGCACAGTGACCGCGGAAATGAGGGACCGCATGGCGAAAGAGGCCGGTGACCTCATCGACATCGAGAAGATCGTGCGCGACGCCATGGTGGAGGACCGGGCCCTCCTCGGGCGCGTTCTCGTCGAGATCGCCGGGCCGGAGTTCAAGTTCATCGAACGTTCCGGGCTCTGGTTTGGTTTTCTCTTCGGAGTCGTTCAGATGGGCGTTTGGATCGTGTATCCCGCTGGTTGGGTGTTGCCGGCGGCGGGCTTCGTCGTCGGCTACGTCACCAACTGGCTGGCGTTGAACCTGATTTTCGAGCCTAAGGAGCCGAAACAGATAGGTCCGTTTCGGATTCAGGGCGTGTTCATCAAGCGCCAGCGAGAAGTTGCGAGTTCTTTTGCGGACGTGATTTCCGACCGCGTGCTCAACCCCGAGAACATGGTGCAGCACATCAGCGAAGGGCCGAACAAGCAGCGAGTGCTCGACCTCATCGAGGGTCAGGTCGAGGAGAGCATGAAGGAGTACGAGCGCGATGCGATGGTCGGCATGCTCGTCTCGAAGGAAAGGCTTGCCGAAGCCAAGGAAGACCTGCTCGAGCGCGTTCGAAGCGCCGACATGAGCGATAGCCGGCAGATCAAGAGGTTTGCCGACCAGTCGCGACACATCCACAAGCAGCTCGAACAGAACCTCGTTGCGCTCGACTCGACGCAGTTCAGCGGCATTCTCCGCCCCGTGTTCCAGAAGGACGAGTGGAAGCTCATTTTGGCCGGCGGCGTCATCGGCACAGCGATTGGAGCGCTTCAAGTCGTCGTCCTCTTTGGAGGCTTCGCTTGAGAAAGGCCGATTACGTGAATCTGGCCGCGTTCGAAACCGACGCAGGCTTACTTCTGGTGGATACCGGCACCGCAGGGTCCGCTTCGGCCGATGATGGAAGAGCTCGGCGTGTGGAGGCGGACGAGCCCGCGCACGCTGCCTACTGACAGCGGATGCCTAGTTCCACCAGATTCGGTCTCCTCAAGCGATCGACGATGCACATCGGAAGAGTCGGTGCCGACCGGATCTGCGAGCCGTTCGGGCGGACCCTACCCAGTTCGCCGGAGCGCGTTGCCCAGACCTCGGCGGTCAACCGGCTGTTCGAGCTTTACGGCGTCGGGCGAGGGAAGGGGGCCTCGGTGTCGAGGGTCGACCTTCTCGACGTCACGTCGATCAGCAGCAACTGCAACAACGTCGTCATTCGCGTCGAAGCCGCCGAAAGTGCGCTTCCGTCGACGCTCTTTGTGAAGCTCCCGGCGACGAGCCTCTGGACGAGAGTGTTCTGCAACGTGCTTGGGATTTGGAGCAACGAGTGCGAGTTCTACGCGAACGTGGCGGAGCGAGTTCCGTTTCGCGTCCCGGAGCCCTTCGTCGTTGCGGACCAAGGCTCTCACTTCGTGCTGATGCTGGAAGACCTTCACACCGATCCCTCGGTCGAGCTGTTCACGAATCTGGCGATGATTGAGGGCGTCGACGTAGATGTCGCGAGGAAGTGCCTGAGCACAGTCGCGACGCTGCACGCTGCCTTTGAGGGCATCGACCCCGCGGAGCGCGCGCGAATGCTCCCACCCGAGCTTCATCCGTTCGCGTCGCCCAACGCTCGGTCGCTGAGCCCGGTGCTGTCCCGCGCCGCGCTGAGCCCTTGCTATCGAAAAGCGCCGTTCGTGTTCACGAGTGACATGGTCGACCTGTGCGCGCGAGCGATCGACAAGTACGATCGGCTTCTCGATTTCTGGTTTACGGAACCGCTGACGCTGATTCACGGCGACAGCCATCTCGGGAACTTCTTCATTTCCGGAGCCGAGATGGGGATGCTCGATTGGCAGGCCGTTCAGTGGGCCAAGGGAATTCGGGACGTGCAGTACTTTCTCATCAACTCGATGACCGAGGCGCGGCTCGCGGAACACGAGCGCGCCCTGGTCGAGCACTACGCGTCCGAGCTTCGCAGCCGCGGAGTCGAGCTTTCAACGGACGACGCGTGGGCGCAGTACCGCGCCTATTCGTTCCAAACGCTCATGACCTCGGTCGTGTCGATCGGCTTGTCCACGATGACCGACATGGACGTCGTGCTTCGCGTGCTGCTTCAGCGCTCCGTTGCAGCGGTGCAACGCAACGGGTTTGCCGACTGGCTCGAGACCCTCTGACTTCCGACGACTACGGCACGACGTCGCGCCCCGGCCCCCAATTACGCCGCTCTCCGTCGCGAGCTGTGCGCTGTTGCCGAACGAGGTCTCGTTCTTCCAGACGTTCTCGCATCGAGTTACGTTTCCCCGGCAGGATTGTGCGGGCTGGCGCAAAGGATTCCGCTATATGGAGGTCTTCGTGGCGCGGCTTCGACTACGAGGTTTGACATCGAGACGGGTGCGGGTGTTCGAACCCGACCTGGTCACGACACGAGGCGACGACGAAGTCGACCCCGTGTCCGTCGGACTCGACATGGATGCGGCGGAGTCGATCTGGAGCGCCGTCGTCGACTTCTACGGCACCGGTTTCCACCCGGCGCTCGCCATCTGCGTGCGGCGCCGCGGGCAGGTCATCCTCGATAGAGCGATCGGCCACACGCGAGGGAACGGTCCTCGGGACAAGTCGGACGCCGAGCGCGTCCTCGCGACGCCGAACACGCTCTTCAATTTCTTTTCCGGCTCGAAGTCGGTCACCGCGATGCTCGTGCATCTCCTTGCGCAGCGGAACCAGCTTCATGTCGACGAGCCGCTGGCCACCTTCATTCCGGAGTTCGGGACGCACGGAAAAGATCTGATCACGATTCGCGACCTTCTCACGCATCGCGGTGGAATCCCGGAGGCGCCCGTCGAGATCGCCGACCTCGATCTGCTTGCCGATCCGTCGGCAATCCTCGAGCTGATCTACGACCTCAAACCGTCGTACACCCCTGGCACCGTGCCCGCCTATCACGCCGTGACGAGTGGCTTTCTTTTCGCCGAGCTCGTGAAGCGCGTTTCAGGAAAGACGATCACTCAGTTCCTCGACGACGAGATCACGAAGCCGCTCGGCATGAGTTACTTCAACTACGGCGTTCCCGACGCGCGAATGCACGAAGCGGCGACCGACGCCTGCACGGGTCCACGACTGCTGTGGCCGCTGAAGGACATCTTCCAAAAGGCGTTGGGCATTTCGGTCGAGGAGTTGATCACACTTTCGAACGACCGAAGATTTCGAGAGGGCGTCGTTCCTTCCGCGAACCTGTTCGGAACGCCGAACGACATCTGCAAGTTCTTCGAGGTGCTCGTGAGCGGTGGCACGTACGACGGCGTGCAGGTCTTCGAAGAGAACACGGTCCGCCGTGCCGTCGAGCCGCAGACGCCGTGGCAGCTCGACCGGATGATCCTTTTGCCGATCTCGTACTCGATGGGATTCATGCTCGGCACCGATCCGCTCGGCCTCTATGGGTTTCGATGTGGCAGGGCGTTCGGCCACGTGGGCCTGAGCAACATCTTGGCGTGGGCCGACCCGTCGCGGGACCTCTCCGTCGCCTTGATGAACACGGGCAAACCGTTCGTCGCGGTCGATACCGCGTACTGGCCGGAGATCATCCGGCGCATCAGCACGAGGATTCCGAGGGACGGCGACCGCTTTTCGACTTGACACATGAGACAGTTTTTGTTATTTGTCTCGCATGGCGGCCAACAGCGCAGCAGCGAAAACGGAACCGAAAGCCAAGCCTGTTCGAGAACGGCTGCTCGACGCTGCGGAGGAGTGCCTCCAGCAGTTTGGCCCACAAAAGACTTCGATGGAAGACGTTGCTCGCGCCGCCGGAATGTCGCGCGCGACGGTGTATCGCTACTTCGAAAACCGAGACGCGCTGCTGCTCGGCGTCGCGTCGCGGCAGGCCGCGAACCTAGCCGCCGACGCGATGAGCTACCTCGCGCGGTTCGACAACATCAGCGACTGGCTGGTCGAGGGGCTGCTCTACACGCTGCGCGAGCTTCCGAAGCGCCCGGTGTTCGCATCGCTGGTGACCTCGCTCGATTCCCGTTCCGGCACCACGCTTTTTCTGGGGTCGAACGCAATGGTCGAGATCGGGGTCAACGTACTTCAGCCCATGTTCGACATGGCGAAGGGGCAGGGGGTCGTCCGCGAGGACCTCGACCTCCACTTGCTGATCGAGTGGCTGCTCCGCGTGCTGTGGACCTACCTCAACGCGCCGAGCCAGGTCGCGACCGACGAAGAGGGCATGCGGCGCCTGTTCAAAATGATGCTCATTCCGACGGTGCTGAAGGAGAGCCCCGCGTAGTTTGTGGAGCGCTTGTCGAGGGTTTGGTAAAGAAGCTATGGTCCGGTCACGTTTCCGAGAAGTGGAAGCGAACCATAGAAGAATGGGGAAGGTGGATATGATTCGTAAACTTATATTGATCGCGGGACTCTCTCTTTCGGTTGGCGCATTCGGCTGCAGCAGCGACGACAACCCTGGAGGGAACGGTGGCGGCGGAGCCGGCGGCGACGCCGGAGCCGGTGGTATGGGCGGTGACGCTGGCGCCGGTGGCGCAGGTGGCACGATTCTGCCGACGGACGCGTGCACGAACAGCGCCGACCTTGACTTAGTCTGCGAAGATCGCTGGTTGGATGCGGTCGAAGCTTGCGCTGGGGAAGCGGGGGGTGATGCGGCCGGTACCGCCGACTGCCTCGTTGAAAACTCCGGCATCAGTGAGGATTGCGCGACCTGCTACGGCAACGACTCTCAGTGTAGCCTCGAGAAGTGCGCCATCAACGAAAACGATACTTCGTGCCTACCGATGGAGTTCGGCGGCATGTTTGGTCCGGGAACGCCGGAATGCCTGGCCTGTCAGGAAGCCGCAGGCTGCACGGAGGCGCTCGATACTTGCACCGGCGCAATCAACTGCTCGATGTAGACCACGGCGACTATTGCGACCCAAGCCGGCGCTGGTTTGTTCCAGCGCCGGTTTCGTTTAATCTCCGAGCCAGATGAGCACCTCGACCGACTGGCTCGAAAGCGAGCGCCAAGACTTGGCGGTTCAGCGGATCCTCGAGGCGGCAGCCGAGGTGGTGCCTCGCGATGGCCTTTGACGGCCCGGTCGAATCGACTTCTCATTGGAGCGCACGTTGCGCGCCTGATGATTCGCCTCTACTTCGAAGAGGTGGGCGAGCGCATCGGCGAGAATTTCGAGATCGATTGGGACAACGCCGAGCGCCGACAGTCCGCGTTCACACACGGCTTCACGAAGATCCCAATTCGCATTCACTCATGAGTCACATCCGAGTACGTTTCGAGCCTGCAGGTTTCGAGGTGGACGCCGAGCCGGGCGAAGCCATCATGGACATCACCGACGCCAACCCTGCGGCCGATATCCCGTATTCGTGCCGAGCCGCTACGTGCGGAACCTGTCGGGTGGAAGTCGTCGAGGGCGGCGCGGCACTCTCGACGGCCGACGAAATCGAGCTCGAGGTGCTCGATATCTTCGGAGATACGCCGGATCGGGTGAGGCTTTGCTGTCAGGCTCGCCTGGTCGGCGGCGAAGAGGCCCGCGTGACCCTGCGCGTCTGCGACGAGTAAGCGCCTAGAACGACGCCTTCACCGCGAGGTTGATCGCGTACTCGTTCACGTTGATGTCCACGAGTTCCACCTCACCGGGCTGCTGCGGCGGATCGGGAAACGCGGCGGGGAAGCGAATCCCGGCGAGTTGGCCGCTGCCGTGCGCGTAGCGAAGCGCCACCGCGAACGCGAGGTAGAAGCCTTCTTCGCCGCGCTCGGGAGGACTGTCGCGGTTGGCGAAGTCGAATCCGACGGTAGCGCCGAAAAAGTTGATCTGAGTGTCGCCGAAGCTGTCGGGTGTTCGTTCTGGGCTGACGTCGGTGAAGAACCCTGCGCCGATCTTGAGCCGATCGATGACCCGAAACACGCCTCCAAGACGAACGTTCGCCGTGGTCTTCCAGTCGATGTCGAACGGGTCGCTTTTCAGCGGAAACCCGATGATGAGGTCGAGCTCTAGCCAGCCCCAGCGTTCGCCGAGTACCGCTGCGCCGATGCGTGTGAGACCTCGCTCGACCCCCGTCCAGGTGCCGCTCAGGTCGTCTCGCTGCGAGCCTTCGAATCTGGGTTCGCCACCGGGCGGCGCGATCTGACTCGTCACTGTCGTTTCGTCGTTGAGATAGACGAGGTAGCTCGGCGTGGAGACCATCCACCCCACGCGCAGCTTTGGAATGGGAGCCCACTGAAGCCCTCCCTTGATTTGGAGTCCGCCACCCGCCAGCGCGCTGTTCAGGTTTCGGCTGAAGGTGCCGTCGGCTCCTTGTGCCCAGGCTCCCGACACGATCTCCGTCAGGCGCTGGTTGGCGAACACGATGTCGAACGAGCCCCCAAGCAAAAACTTCTCGCTCTTCTTCCAGGCGAGGGTGGAGCTCAGATGGTAGAGCGTCTTGGTTTCGTCCGTCGTCGCGAAGAATTCGGAGTCGATGACGGAATCTGGGTCGCTCACCACCGTGTCCTGGAGGAATCGCGACAGCGAACGAGAAAAGAAGAAACCAAGACCCCACCGAAGCTGAGGACGTGGCGACGCCACGAACGTAAGCGCTCTCGGAATCGCCTGAACCGCTGAAAAATTGCCGGCGCTTTGCTCTCCCGTCTCGATGGAAATGGCTCCGGGAGCACGGATGACGTTGTAAGAGAGAACCGCGCCGGTGAGATCGACCGAACGGCTGTCGAGACGCGCAACGCCTGCGGGGTTGAACCACATCGCACCGCCGGTGTGGACGTTGGCCACGACGGCGCCACCCGTGAGAGCCACGTCGGCGCCGGCGACGACGTCTTCTGAATTGCCCGCCCTCGCCGTTGCAGAGACGGTCAGCAACGCTGCGAACAGAGCCCCACTGGCGCGGACCATCGCGCGCATACTAACCCCAAACCCCCGAGCCACCTAGCTTGACAACTCGAGGGATGACTGAGATCTCCCGCTGATGGAGTCCTTGCTTCAGAAGAAGTGGTTCATTGCGTTAATTGCGCTCGGGTTACTGGCGCTTCTTCTCGGTTTGATGGCTTGGGTTCGCCCCGGCGTCCCGAAGGACATCGTCATCGTCGCCGGGCCCGAGAACAGTCGGACCCACAGGTGGGCGGAGCGGTACGCCAAGTACGCTCGCGGACACAGTTTGCGCGCCCAGGTCGTGAGCACCGCTGGCTCGGGCGACGTCTTGACCGTGCTCGAGGGCCTCGACGAGAGAGCCGCTCGAAGGACGGTGGGCTTCTTGCAGTCTGGCGCCGAGCAGACAGGCGACGATGTCGACGCGGCCGCCGACGTCCAGGCGCTTGGAAGCCTGTACTTCGAGCCGATCTGGGTCATCGTGGGCGCAGAGTCCGGAATCACCGATGTCGATGACCTCGCAAGCGCGCGGGTCTATTGGGGACGACCTGGAAGCGAGGCTCGTGAGGCGGCTGAGAAACTGGCCCAGGTCTACGAAATCGAGTTGCCGACCTCGGAGGAGCTCGACGCGTGGACCGCCTCGGAGGCGGCTGCGGCTCTCCTCAAGGGCGAGATCGACGCAGGGATTTTCGTAGGCAAGTCGGACGGAATACAGACACTCCTTGCCGACGATTCGCTCCGGCCGCTCTCCGCTCTCCACTCCGAGGTTTTCACACGGATTCACCCCGAAGTCGGCGCGCTCCGCATTCCCGAGGGCCTCTTCAGCCTCGCGAAGATGATTCCTCGGGAGGACATCGTCGTGATGGCCCCGACGATGAATCTCGTCGCCCACGAAGGGTTCCATCCCGCGCTCGTCGATTTGTTTCTCGACGCGGCCACGCTTTTCCATTCGCGAGCCACGCTCTTTTCGGAGCAGGGGGAGTTTCCGGGCGAGCGCTACACCTCGCTACCGATGAACCCCGACGCGGTCAGCTACTACGAGGGGGGGCCGAAGGGTCTTCGCAAGTACCTGCCGTTTTGGGTCGCCGCAGTCATCGACCAGATCATCAACATCGGGCTCCCGTTCATCGTCGTGCTGTCGACTGTGTTCAAGGGGATTCCCGTCTACCTCGAATGGAAGCTCAAGCTCGAGCTGATGAGGTTCTGGAAGCGACTCGCGGCGATCGAGAAGAATCCGCAACACGACCCTCACGAGAGCCTTGCGCAGCTCGACGCGATCGAAGCCGAGAGCTCGGAGCTGAGAACGCCCGGGATGCACCTCCCGTCCTACTTCGAGCTTCGGCAGGAGATCCACGACATGCGCGACCGCCTGAAGCAAGGCTGGTAGATCCGTCGTTTCAGTCGACGGGCTCGAGGATGATCACCGGGATCACTCGGTCGGTCCACGTCTCGTAGCTCGCGTAGTCGGCGTAGTGGGCGACGAGCTTCGGCCATAGCTCCGCGCGCTCCTCTGGGTTCGCCGTGCGAGCGCGCATCTTCGTTTTGCGACGTTTGATTTGGACCTCGCAGGTCGGGTTGGCGTCCAGGTTCTTGACCCAAAGCGGGTCGGTCGGGAGGCCCCCCTGCGAGCCGACGACGATGATGTTCGGCCCGTCTTCGATGTAGAGGAGCGGTACGATACGGGGCTCGCCACTCTTGCGTCCTATCGAGGTCAGAAGCAGCACCGGAATCCCCCACGGAAACGCGCTCCCTACCCGCCACGTGGACCCGAGAAGGCCGCCGGTCCAGCGATAGACCGCGACGTTGACCTTCGAGATCGTCTTGATGATCTTCTTGACGTAGGGCTTATCGAGCCCGTCCGGCTTGGGTTTTACTTCGATGAGGTCCGTGGTCATCGCAGGCACTCTAGCGAGGAGCTCAGGGTTGGCCAATCGCGGACCGATCGAACGCGCCAAAGTCCGGACCGGCAGGATTCAGCGCATCCGCCCGTGATCGCTCATGGCTTTCGGCCCTTGCGCAGCACGCTCAGATAGATCTGATCGACCGCGCGCTCCGGTAGCAGCTCGAGCGCCGACCGCGCCTTGTCGGGCTTGATCGAGTAGGCGAGCTTGGGGTGCTTCGCCGTGAGCGCCGTTTCGATGGTTTGGGCGAGTACGCTCGGGTCACCCGCCTTCCCGGCCGCCTTTGCGGCGAGTCCCTTCAATTTGTGGAGCAGCCCGCCGAAGCGCTCACTCTCGTCTGCGGCCAGCGAAAACGCCGACTCGATTCCACTGACCATGTTGGTCTTGAACGAGCCGGGTTGAATCACGATTACCTTGACGCCGACCAACGCGACTTCTCGTCGAAGGGCCGTGGAGTACGCCTCGACGGCATGCTTGCTGATCGCATAGGGCCCAGCGAAGGGCGCCGGGCTTTGCCACCCGGTTTCCGAGCTCACGTTCACGATGCGACCCTTCGCGGCCTCGACCAGCGGGAAGAACTTCTTGTTCACCCGAAACGTGCCCATCAGGTTGACGTCGATGATCTTCTCGAAGCGCGCTTCCGGCATGTCGACGAGCGAGCCCACGCCAATGATCCCCGCGAAATTCACGATCGCGTCGAGTCGGTTGGTCTGACTCGACACGGCGTCGAACGCGCTCTGAATGCTCGCATCGTCCGTGACGTCCATCACGACTGGAACAACGTCGGGATCGTGCATCGAGGACCGCAGGAGATCCTTCGAGATGTCCGCTTCGAACACCTTCCAGCCGTTTGCAACCAACCGCTCGACCGTTGCGTGCCCGAGTCCACCACCCGCGCCCGTGACCAATGCCGTTTTCTTTTTCATTTGTTCCCTACGAACTCCGTGGGCGTCATGCCCGTCCATCGTCGAAAAGCCCGCTTGAAGGGCTCTACATTGGAGAAGCCGGTGTACGACCCGGCACTCTAGCTCAACTCCGCAGCGCCTGACGAGGGGCTCTTGGTGTTGAAGGCGGGGCGGACTCCGGCAAGAATGTCGCCGTGACCTCGCCCTTCCCAAGAGGCTGGTTCGTCATTGGGTTCAGCGACGACCTCGAGCCTTCGCAGGTTCGTCCAGCCCGCTACTTCGGACGGGATCTCGTCGTTTGGCGATCTGAGGCGGGGGAGCGACGGCGACGGGCCGATCGACGATCTTCGGAAGTGGTACGCGCAGTTCTACCCGGCTAGTTGACGCCGCGCTTCTGGTCTCCCCAGAACTGCGCTCGAAGTGTCTTCTTGTCCGGCTTGCCGAGCGGCGACAGGGGAATCTGTGTGACGAAGTCGACGGACTTCGGCGACTGGACGGAACCCTTGGCTTCCTTGACGGCCGACTGAAGCTCGGCCGCGAGCGCTTCGCTCGGTTCCTGCCCCGGCCGCAGGATGACGACGGCTTTCACCGCTTCGCCCCAGCGTTCGTCGGGCACGCCGACGACGGCAACCATGGCAACGGCGGGGTGCGCCGAGATCACGTCCTCGATTTCCCGTGGGAACACGTTGAAGCCCCCGGTGACGATCATGTCCTTCTTGCGGTCGACGATGTAGAGGTAGCCGTCGTCGTCGAAGCGACCGACGTCGCCCGTGTGAAGCCAGCCACCGGCGAACGCCTCGGCGGTTTGTTCGGGCAGCCCGTTGTAGCCCTCCATGACCAGAGGCGCGCGGACGCAGATTTCGCCGGCTTCGCCCTCGGCAACGGGATTGTTGTCGTCGTCGAGAAGCGCAAGATGCACCCACGGACTCGGTCGGCCGCACGAGGCGAATCGTTCAGGTTTCGAGAGGTCGTGTTCTTTCTTCTTGAGGTGCGTAAGCGCCATCGGGGCTTCCGACTGGCCAAAGCACTGGAAGAAGATCTGCCCCCACTTCTCGACGCCTTCTTTCAAACGCGCCGGGCTCATCGCGGACGCCCCGTAGAACAGGGTCTCGAGGCTCGAAAGGTCTGCGGTTGCTGCACGCGGATGGTCGAGCAGCGGGTAGATCATCACCGGTACCAAGAAGGTCGACGTGATCTTGTGTTGCTCGATCGCGTCGAAGAAGAGGTCGGGCGTGAAGCCTTGGAGCGCTACGAACGCGCCCCCGCTTTGAAGTGTTGGGACGACGAACGCGGCCGCGGCGTGAGAGAGCGGCGTTGCGATGAGGAAGCGGATCTCCTCGGGCCACTCCCACTCGGCCATCTGCACCATCGTCATGTATGCCGCAGAGCGATAAGGCTGCCGAACACCCTTCGGTCGGCCCGTCGTGCCACCCGTGTAGACGATGGTGTTGAGATCGTTGGGCGCGACGTCGGGTGCAACGAGCGGCTCCGGTTCGAACGTTGCAGCAAGCGCGTTGAGGTCTTCGCCCGCGTCGCTTGGACCGAACCCGAGAAGCTGCAAGCCGGGAACGCGCTCTTTGAGCTCCGCGGCGCGCTGCCCGAAGTACGCGGCGTCGAACACCAACGTGCCAATCTCCGCGTCCTCGAGGACGTACGCCTGGTCTTCGGCGGAGCCCAGGGGATGAAGCGGTGTGTTGCACGAACCGAGGACCATGTTCGCGCAAAGGTTGTACAGCACCTCGGGACGATTGGCCGAGAGGATCGCGGTGCGCGAGCCCTTCTCGATCCCCTTCGAGGCGAGCGCCTGTGCGTAGCGGCTCGCCTGTGCGCGGACCTCGGCGTAGGTGATGGTCGCGTCGCCAAGGAACAAGAAGGGTCGGTCGTCGTAGCGGTTCAGCCCATCGATGATGAGATGGGGCAGGAGTGGCATGTCGAACATACGGTCGTGGGTCATTGAGCGATCTCTCTTTCGGGGGCGAAGTGGCGAAGAATGAAGTCGGCTACAGACTCCGTAAATGCGTCGTTGCGGTCGCCTGCGACCATGTGCGCCGCGTCTTTGAGGTCGACGTACTCGGCGCGAGGCACGTACTCGAGAAACTCTTTGGCGTTCTCTTCGGAGACCACGTCACTCATTCGGCCGCGAACGAGCAGCATGGGAATCGTCAGCTTGGCAGCGCTGTCGAGGCGTTCCTGGATCTCGGCCTGGCTGGCGCGGTTGTCGCTCCAGTTCTCCGGGTTCCAGGAGCGGATCATGTCGGGGTCCCAGTGCCATCGGTACCTGCCGTCGTCGCCGAGACGCAGGTTCTTGGCGAGCCCGCTGAGGTCGGTGCGACGCTTGCGGTGAGGCAGGTACTCCGCGATGGCGTCGGCGGCTTCTTCGAGCGACGCGAAACCGTCCAAGCCGTCGAGCATCCAGTTCAGGATCCGTGCGACTCCCTCCGCCTTCATTCTGGGGGTCGTGTCGACGAGGACGAGGCCCTTCGACACGGGCTCCTCGGAAAGAGCCTCGGCTCTCAGCGCGGAGATTCCGCCCAGCGAGGCGCCGACCACGATCGGCCGTTCGTCGAAGTGTTCGACCAGCGAAAGTAGGTCCGAGGCGAAGTCGTCGAGCTTGTAGCTTCCGTCATTCGACCAGCCGCTGTCTCCGTGCCCTCGGTGGTCCGTGCAGATCGTGTAGAAGCCGAGTTTGGAAAGAACCTCTGCGGCGCCTCCCCACGCATGGCGGGTCTGACCGCCGCCATGGAGGAAGAGCACGGTTTGGTCGGCTGGGTCCCCGTACGTGTCGGCCGCAATCGAAACGCCCGTGGTCAAGCCGAAGCGTGTCGACGGCTTCGGCGGGCTCATCGCGATCACTGTCCCCTCCGAGCGGTGAGCTCGTGCACTCCGGACACGATGGTCGAAGCCACCTCCGGGTCGAGCTCGTACGTGGTCATCAAACTCAGGCGATCGACCCACGGGCCGAATCGCTCGACGAGCTTCGGGGCGATGTCTTTCGGCTCTCCGACCACCGCGAAGCGTTCGCACATCTCGTCGGTGATCAGCTGCCCCATCTCGAGCCAGCGGTTTTCGCGCGTCATCTGACGCAGCGTCGGATGAAGGTCTCCCCAACCCTCGGCGTCGAGCGCCTTCTGGTAGATCGGCGTCGAACCGTAGAACGCGATCTGATAGCGGGTACGTTCGAGCGCCTCGGAGAACGAGCGTTCGTCGGCGCCCGTTGCGATCATGCACTGCGCCGCGATCTTGAAGTCAGACCACGTGCGTCCGGCATTGTCGAGCCCTTCGGCCAGCGCGGGCAGCGTCGTCTGCTCGATGAACGCGGGCGTGTGAAAGGGGATCACGACGAACCAGTCGGCGAGCTCGCCCGCAGTCCTCGTCATCGGCTTTCCCATGGCCCCGAGCATGATGGGCGACGGTCCATATGGATTCGGCTTCGGCGTGAACATCGGCTGCATCTTCGTGTGGCGGTAGTACTCGCCCTCGTAGCGAAGCGGTTCGCCGGTTTGCCAGGTGTGTTGGATCGCCCGAATCGCTCCGATCATGTCTCGCATGCGGGTGACCGGCTTGCCCCAGGGCATCGAGAAGCGCTTCTCGATGTTCTGCTTGGCTTGGGTGCCGAGCCCCAGAATGAAGCGTCCCTTCGAGAGCATCTGCAGGTCGTTCGCCTGGTAGGCAATCGTCAGGGGGTTTCGAGCAAACGCGACGGCGATCTGAGTGCAGAGCATCTGCGTGTCGGTGTGTTCCGCCGCGATGACGAACGGCATGAACCCGTCGCTTGCGCCCTCGAACGAGTAGATCCCGTCGTAACCAATCGACTCCAGCTCTTCGACTTTGGCGCGGACGTCGGCCATGTCGTCGAAGATCAGCCCGCCGTCGACGGCGAGCGGGCCCTTGGGAATCGGTGGCGATGACGAGAGCGGCATCGAGCTACTTGCCCATGAACCAGAGCTTCTTCATCCAGGTTCCGTAGACGTACTTCACGAGCTGATCGAGCTCTTCGGCGGTCTTTTCGGTGTGCGGGTACCAGTGCTGCTCGGTCTTTCTTTTCCAGCGATCGATGATGATCGGCTGCTGGAAGGTGTAGCTCCGAAGCGCCCCTTTGCCGTTCACCTGTCCGAGGCCGCTTTCCTTCATCCCTCCAAACGGCGCTTCGAGAACGCCGTACGCCGTCGATGCGTCATTGAGCTGAACCGAACCGGTCTCGAGCTGCTTGGCGATCTCGACGCCCTTGGCGTCGTCGTTCGTCCAAACGCTTCCGCTCAGACCGTAGTCGCTGTCGTTCGCGAGACGAATCGCTTCGTCGACGTCTTTGACGCGCATGATGCTGACGATGGGGCCGAACGTTTCGTGCTTCATCAGGTCCATCGTGTGGTCGACGTTCTTCACGAGCGTCGGCTTGTAGAA
>CBFCWN010000043.1:0-33035 GCA_965601515.1 uncultured Myxococcales bacterium
GGGGCGGCGGGGGACAGAGTCTTCGAATCTCCGCCCTGGTGAGCGGGCCCCGCAGATAGGACATCGCCCATCTCGTGTGAAACAGGACGTGTCCGGGTTCGTGGGCGTTCTTGAGCAAGAACACGCGGCTGCGTAGCCCGGCGAGCAGCCGCCCAACCTCGGCCGCGTCCATTGATTTCCCCGCCGCAGCCGTCGCCCCCTCGAGACCATCGATCACTCGGGCAACGTCGCGCTCGGTCTGGAGGCGCCCCAAGAACCAGGTACCGCAGTTCGAAAGCGCCTTGTAGTCGATGTCGACCGGATTCTGAGTAGCAAGCACGACTCCGACGCCGTAGGCGCGCGCCTGCTTCAACAGAGTAAGCATCGGACGCTTTGAAGGGGGTTCGGCAACCGGTGGCAGGAAGCCAAACACCTCATCCATGTAGAGAAGCGCGCGAAGGCTCGAGGTACCGGACTGACGACGCATCCACGAGACCACCCGGCTCAGCAGCGTGCTCACGAAAAACATACGCTCCGGTTCGCGGAGATGGGCGATCGAAAGAATCGCAATGCGCGGCTTTCCGTCGTCGGTCCAGAGAAGCCGCTGTACGTCGAGCGGCTCGCCTTCGAGCCATGCGCCAAACCCGGGTGACGCGAGAACGCCATTGACCCGCATCGCGAGCTTCTGCCTCTCCGCCTCCGGATAGAAGGACTCGAGGTCCATCACGCCTACACGCGAAAACGGCGGCTTCGCGATCGCGTGAACGAGATCGGCGAGCCCCAACGTCTCGCCGCGAGACCATGCGTCGGACATGAGGCTCGAGAGAAAAATGTGCTCCTTGCTCGCCACCGGGTCGGGGTCGATACCGAGGAGCGTGAGAAGACCGGACACCGACGCCATGATCTGGTCGCGTTCAGCGTCTGCGTCGCCGCCTGTTCCCGGAGGGGCAAAGGACTCCAGCACCCGAAGGGGCCTGCCGGCAGCGCTGCCTGGTGTGTAGATCTCGACGTCCGCCATGTCCTTGAGACGTGCGATTCGAGCGCCGTCCTGGCCCCACTCTTCGAGTCCGTCTCGCCACTGGGTCGCAACGGCGCGCGCGTGCTCCGAGACCGTTCGTCCCTTTCGCTCGGCCTCCGCCGGGTCGATCCAGGGCTCGAAGTCGTCCGGGTCGAGCGAAGGAAACGTGAGCATCAGGTTCCCGAGGTCGCCTTTCGGATCGATGCAAAGCGCTGGGATCCCATCGAGGGCGGCTTCCTCGAGCAGCCCGATGCAGAGCCCGGTTTTCCCGCTGCCCGTCATTCCGACACAGACCGCGTGCGTAGTGAGATCCTTGCTCGGATAGAGAACCGGAAGCTCGGCCGGTCTGCCCTCTTCGGTGTCGTAGTGACGACCGAGGTAGAGCGTTCCGAGTTTCTCGTAGTCGATCACTGCAGGGTGGAGGGCGTCATGAGCAGCTTACGCGCCATCTCGAACTCGTAGAAGCTCACCATGTTGGTCTCGAGGACCCGCTGCAGCTGCGCGACGGCTGCATCGCGATCGCCCTCGTTGTAGAGTCGAGTCGCTTGGTAATAGAGCGCCTCGGTTTCCTCGCCGAGATTCGATGCCACGCTCTGGAGTGTCTCGTAGTCGAGGTCGCCGGCACCGAAGCTCGCAAGCTTGCCCCACCAGTTGGAGGCCTGGCCCAGTCGGCGGAGCAGATCGACCTGCTCCGGGTCTGGCGACTGCCCCGCACGCGCCGCGATGAACTGCATCCAAAGCGTGAAGTAGACCTTCCATTCGGGGGGCAACGTGAGCTGAAGCTGCGACCGCCTCCAAACCGAAGTCGCGAGGTCGTAATCCGGGTTCGCAGACACGAGGTGCGAAAGAATCGTCGCGTAGACGTCGCGCCACTGGGGCGCGTGGGTCATGGCACTCTCGAAGGCATCGATGGCCTCTTCGTGCCGCCCGAGGTGGTCGAGCAGAACACCGCGTCGCATCTCGACGAGCGCTCCCGTCGGACCCTCGACCTGATCGCGCGCTTCCGTCCATGCCGCGAGCGCCGCCTCGTAGCTTTTGGTCATGTCCTCGGTTCGCCCCTGCGCACGCGCGACGTCTCCGAGGTGCTCGAGGATCTCCGAGCGGCGAAGGTCGTCCGGCAGCGTCCCAGTCGGCGTGATCTCGAGAGCACGCCGGTAGCGCACCCTGGCCTCGTCGAGCTGCCCGGTCCGTTCGAGAAGCAGCCCGAGCTGGAGAAGCACGGCGGCCTCCTCGTCTTTTTCGAGGCTTCGTTCAAAGCGAGCCTGGGCTTCGGCGGCCTGCCCCGCGTTCATCTCGAGCATGCCGATGAGGAATTCCAGCCGATTCGGCGCGATCGGGGGCTCCGAGGTGGGCCAGCGCTTCTGTCGCTCGGCCAAGATGATCTCGGCCCCTCGTGCAAGGGCGCTCGAGCGCTCTGGGTGCGGATCGTTGAGGCGAGCTTCGATGAACTCGTCCAACTGACCGAGGGCCTCGTCGTAGAGCTCGAGCTCGGACGGCGCGAGCTCGATTGCGATCACGTACCAGGCGGTCGCATCGGCGAACTGCTGCACGTCCGCAGAGACGCGTGCCATACACGTCGGAAAGCGATAGTCGGTCGGAAAGCGAAGCAGGGAGGCGCGACAAAGGCCGAGAGCGACGTCGGGTCGCCCCACGCGATACGCCTCGACGAGCTCGAAGGTCGCAGATGCTGCCGCGGGGTCGTCGCTGTTCGCGACGCGCATGAGCTCCAGCAGCCGGAGCTGCAGTTCGCCGCCGCCCGCCATCGACTCGACTTTGGCGACCGCTGAACCGACGTCGCCATGCTTGAGGTAAACCGCGGCGACGTTGAGGGGAGCAAGGCGAAGCTGCCGCTCGGCACCGATGCCAAGGCGCTGCCGCGTCTCGCTGGTTTCGGCGGCAACTGCGTCGCGGCCCGCGATGTGAAGACCGGCAAGCGTGTCCAGAATCTCAGGGGCGGGTGAGAGCTCGGCGTGGCGCGACCAAACTGCAATGAGGCCCGCGTATTGCTCGGTCACCGTGTCGACGTCGGCACGCGACTCGCGACCCCACGCCGCAACCTGCTCGTAGGCGCGTCGATAGGCCTCATCGCCCGTGATCCCCAGCAACAGGTAATTGGCCCCGAGAACGTAGCCTTCGTCTCCGAGGCGTCCCCCTTGGTCGGCGATGTACATCGCGATCGGCTCGATGTCTTTGGGAATCACACCAGACCCGTAGTCGCTCGGCGAGAGATAGGTCGTGAGCCGGGCGACCTCTTGAACGACGCCCTCGTAGTCCTCGACCTCCGCGAGCACGGCCGCCTGATCGAGCACGGTCGCGATCAGTCGATCGCGAAGAGGAGCACGCTCTGGGTCCTCGACCGCCATTCGCAAAAACCGGCGTTCGGCGTCCGGATATTCGGCCTGTGGGATCGGTTCTGCCGCCTTCACCCGCGCGGCGGTCGTGCCGGTGGGCTGGCGTGCACAAGCCGTGGCGAGGCTCAGCACGCCGAAAATGAACAGAAACGCAGTCCTCATGTTGCTCGGCCGCTATAGCAGGGTCGGCTGATTTGGGCAGGTTCATAGCGTTCATAGCGCGCGCACTCCGGGCGGTGGCGTGTCAGGCTACGTCTCGACGTGAGCGGATACCTGCGCGCTTTGTTGATCGCGATGTCGGTCCCCTTGTTGCAGCAGCTCTTCATGGGTCTGGCCGGGTATCTGCAGCTCCGGGACGTTTCGGCAAGCTGGGGGGAAGCGATGCGAGCCGCGGCGAGCGCCCCGCTCAACCTCGCACTGGTGCAGGCCGCAAGCATCGGATTGATCTTCATCCTCGCGTTTCCCCACAGGGCCAAAAGCGAAGGTTTCCTGGACGCCGTCAACGTCCGCCCGCTTTCGGGGGGTATCGCCGCGCTCTGCTTCGCTGCGGGTTTGATGCTCCAGCTTCCGTTCGCAGAGCTTGGAAACCTCGCCCAAGAAATCTGGCCGGTCAGCTTCGACGAGCTCGCGGCGCGGCAGCGACTCGTGAATCCGACGAGCTGGTGGGGAGGAGTGACCGCGCTACTCGGCCTCGTCATCGTCGCGCCGGTCACCGAAGAGCTCCTCTTTCGGGGATGGCTGATGCGGGACCTCGCTGAGCGCTACGGGCCTCGCGCAGGGTTGCTTTGGAGCTCGATACTTTTCGGCCTCGTACATCTCGAGCCAACTGCGGTGCTCTATGCGACCGTCGCGGGCGTCGTCCTCGGCGCGGTCGCTCTCAAGACGGGCTCCACGCTCGCGAGCATCGCGATGCACGCGGGTGTCAACGCCCTACCCTTGCTCGTCCCCAGGACCCTCGTGCGCATCGAAGGGTTCAACACGCTAGCGCAGCACGTTGAACACATCCGCCCATGGCTCGTCATGGTCTCTCTCTTGGGAGCCGTTACGGCGCTGACGATCGTGTGGCGTTCGATGCCGCCCGAAAGCGAGCCAGGCTCGATCGACGACTAGACACGCTCAACGTCGAGCACACCCTTGAGCCTTGAGACGCCCCGCATGATCTCCCGGAGACGGTCGAGATCGCCGACTCGGAAGTGGAACATGTTTTCTGCGCGACCGTCCTTCGAAAGGCACGACGCCTCGCTGATGCTGACGCCGTTGGACGAGAACACCGAGGAAACCGAGGCCAAGATACCCGCACGGTCATCGGTGGTGACGCGAAGTGAAACCGGCAGATCCACCTGTACGTCGTCGGCCCAAGTCACCTGCACACGTCGCTCGGGATCGAGCTCGAGCACGCGTGGACAGCCGCGGCGATGAACCGAAACGCCGCGACCCCGAGTGATCCATCCGGTAACCGGATCGCCGGGTACCGGACTGCAGCAGTGGGCGAAGCGTACGAGCATGTTGTCGATGCCCTGAATCCGAATGCCGTCCTTGTCGCTCGCCTTTGCGACTCGCTGGACCGTGCGCTCGAGGAAACCTGGGCGAAGACTCTCTCGTTCACCGTCGTCGCTCGGAGTGATGACCTCCATCACCGTGGGAAGCGCGAGTTTGCCGATGCCAATTCGCGCGAACAGCTCGTCCTCGCTGCCGACCCGGAATCGCCTGAACACCTCTTGTGCCCGCTTGCTCTTCCGGAACCGCGAAAGCGACATGCCGCTCTTGCGAAGCTCCTTCTCGAGAAGGTCTTTTCCGAGCTTGACGGCGTCTTTTCGCTCTTCGGCTCGAAGGTACGTGCGAATTCGGGAGCGGGCCCGGCTCGTGACTACGAACTCGAGCCAGTCTTTGCTCGGGTGATGGTTCTTGTTCGTCAGAATCTCGACGACGTCGCCGTTTTGCAGCTTGTGCCGAAGAGGGACGATGGCGCCGTTGACCCGCGCGCCGGAGCAACGGTGGCCGACCTCTGAGTGAACCGCGTAGGCAAAATCGACCGGCGTCGCACCCCGCGGGAACGTTTTGACGTCCCCCTTGGGCGTGAACACGTACACATCGTCCGGAAAGAGGTCGACTTTGACGCTTTCGTAGAACTCCTCGGGGTCGACGACTTCCTTCTGGAACTCCATCAGCTGGCGGAGCCACACGAAGCGAGCGGCGTCCTTAGGGTCGATGCCGCCGGTTTGTTCCTTGTACTGCCAGTGGGCCGCGATGCCGAACTCCGCCGTGCGGTGCATCTCATGCGTTCGGATTTGGATCTCCACGCGGCGATTCCCGGGGCCGATCACAGTCGTGTGAAGCGACTGGTACATGTTGGACTTGGGGAGCGCGATGTAGTCCTTGAAGCGGCCCGGGACCGGCGTCCATTCGGAGTGAATCACACCGAGCGTCGCGTAGCAGTCCGCGACGCTCTCCGTGATGACCCGAAACGCGACGAAGTCGTGAACCTGTTCGAAGCCGATACTGCTCGCCTTCATCTTGCGGTGAAGCGAGTAGAGGTGCTTGCGGCGTCCGCTGACCTGCACCGAGAACCCGCGCGTCACGAGCATCTTCTGAAGCTTCGCCGTGACGTCGGTCATGTACTGGTCGGTGTTCTTCGAGACGCCTTTGACCTGCGTTTCGAGAACTTGGAACGACTCGGGCTCGAGATACTTGAAGCTCAAGTCTTCGAGCTCGGCCTTGAGCCACTGAATCCCGAGGCGCCCCGCGAGCGGCGCGTAGATCTCCAGGGTTTCGCGGGCAATTCGCTCCTGGGAAGCGGGCGACATGTGGTCGAGCGTCCGCATGTTGTCGAGGCGGTCCGCGAGCTTCACGAGCAAGACGCGGATGTCCCGAGCCATTGCGACGAGCATCTTGCGAAAGCTCTCTGCCTGTCGGTCTTCGCGCGATGCGAAGTTGACCTTACCGAGCTTGGTCACCCCATCGACTAGAAACGCAACCTCGTCACCGAATACGGTTTCGATGTCCGACACGTCCACTTCGCAATCTTCGACGACGTCGTGCAACAACGCCGCGCACACGCTCGACGCGTCGAGTCGCATGTCTGCAATGATGTCCGCGACCGACACCGGGTGCGTGAAGTACGCATCGCCCGACTTCCGCATCTGACCATCGTGCATGCGAGCGGCATACACGTACGCCTTGTTGATCAGATCCGTATCCGCTCGGGGATGGTATCCCTTCACCTTTTCAAGAATATTGGTGAGGCGGACCATAGCGGTGTAATGCGGACAACTACCAAGTTAACACCGTCTCCAATTGGTGCCAAGGTAGTGACCCTTCTGCGAAGTGCGTGATTGCTTTGTTCATGACGGGTGCAAGAGAGAACATAGGGACGATGTCCACCCGTCGCCGTATCGCGACCATCATCGCCGTGATTGGTGTCTTCGTGGTCGCGCGAACGCTCGCCCAGGCGTGGCCGCGCGAGACGCCGATCATCTACGACGTGGGACCCAACATCGGGGAGCTCGACGTCGACATCCTTCAAGAAGGCGAAGCCGTCCTCAGCGCTCGCTTCCAGAGAGCCGCCGAGAGTCGCCCTCGTTTCACACATGAAACCAAGCTGAGACCGGGCAGGTACCAGCTGCACATCACGATGCGCGACAGGGACGACTCCACGTTTGAGGAGGTTCGTACGCTGGTCGTCCCGACGGAAGGACCTGCGCGCCTCGATCTCGCGCCGGTGAGCCCTTGAGGCCAGCCGCGAAAACACGTTAGAATCCAGGGGTCTGAGCCGGCCGATCTGTACTGAACACCAAAAACTGGACCGATTTTCAGTACTGAGCGATCCTCCACCTCCCATGAAAATCGACGACGAAACACTAGGCTGGCGCCTGCTCGAGGCTCTGTACGAGCTCGGTCGCGCCGACAGGGATGCCACGCCCACCGTCCTTTCGGCGTGGTCCGATGCGGAAGAAGCCGATGTTCGACGGATCCTGACCGGCCTCGAAGCGCAAGGATTGGTCGACGCCGGACGCTGTCGGCTCTCGATGCAGGGACTCGTTCTCGCGGTCTCGCTCCACGGCGCTCAAAAGCTGGCCCGCCAGTCGAACGCGGCCTGAGCCTCGCACCCAGCCTTGACAGGAAAGAGGGCAAACACTATTCCGCCCCTTCTTTCGCGGAAGTGGCGGAATTGGCAGACGCGCATGGTTCAGGTCCATGTGTCCGCAAGGACGTGGAGGTTCGAGTCCTCTCTTCCGCACCGGTGGCCGCACCGGCGGCCCCGGTCCGCGAACGCGGCAACCCCGTAAGTTTTTCATAGTCCACGCAGGAAGTAGGGGCTTCCGCACCGCCCGACGGCCCCAAAACCCCAAAAACCCGAGTAATTCCCACCTCTGCCGTTCGGTACGAGAGTTGCAGTGTCAGTGTTCGTGGCACTGAAATCTCGGAAAAGGCTGCAAGGACTGACGCTCGTGGAGCTGATGGTCGTGCTGACCGTCATGGGGGTTCTCGTGAGCGCGGCGCTGCCCAGCATGAGCCAGGGCTTCGCCGATCGGAAGGTCGCCATGGTCGCACGAGACGTCGTCGCGCTGTTTCGGCGCGCTCGCTACATGTCGATGGCGTACGGCCGCGCCCATCGAATCGTGTACGCGAACGACTCCGGCACCGGGCTGACCAATGAGCCCTGGGCGTTCGAGACGATTCGCGGCGTTGCTGGAGCGTGTTCACTCAACGACTTCAACGCGAACACGACGGCGCTGTCCGCGCTGAGCTGTGGCGCCAACGATCGCTGCACGGACTACCTCTATGCCAACACCTACGACTCCGACCCGGGCGACAACGACATGGTGCGGGTCGATGGCTGGGACGACTCGACGTTCTGCTACGAGGCGGGTTCGAACAACCAGGTGTTCATCGACACCGCGCTGTTCTCGAACTGGCAGACCGGCGTAGCGCGAGCCGGCTTCGGCTTCGTGGTGTACCGCGAGCGCGACGGCGATCCCTTCGGCGTGGCGCGAAAGGTCCTGATCCCCATGGGCACGGGAACCCCGAGGGTGCTGCAATGACGACGAATCGAACGCGCCGAGAAGGCTTCACGCTGGTCGAGGTCATGATCGCGATCGGCATCATGACGATAGGCTCGCTCGGAATTCTCTCGATGCATCACGCCGTAAGCGCCGCCAACCGATCGGCGCACGAGATGAACACCGCGATCGCAATCACGGAGCGCTGGATGGAGAGAGTCGAACGCGACTCCCTCAGCTGGACCGACGACGACCTCAACGGGGCGGCGCTCGCGGGTACGGCCTACCTTCGCGCTCTCGCAGGCACCACGGAAGCCTCCGGTTGGTTCAAGCCGATCCCGGCCAACCCCAGCGTCGAAGCGGCTGCGTTCACCTACGCTGGGGACGACGACGTCGCCGGCAACGCCACGAAATACTGCGTGAATCTCGCCATGTCGTGGGTCCGGGTTGGAAGCTCGGCGCGCGTCGACGTGCGAACGTTTTGGCTGCGCGAAGGCTTCGTCCCCGGGGGCGCGTCGCATCCCAGCTGGGTGACCGGTGGTGACTTCAATACCGCCAACTGCGACGCCGCCACGGCCGACAACTGGGAGCGCAACGTCGCCCCCAACATCGAAATGGTCACGGCCTCGACCGTGGTCCGCTGGCTTCGAAGGGAGGCCCCGTGAAGAAGAAGAGCGGCTTCACGTTGATCGAGCTGATGGTCGCGATGGTGATCAGCCTCATCGCGGTTTCGTCGATTTACAGCCTGGGCGCAGCCATGAGCAAACAGTTCTACGAGGAGCAGCGCGTCGCCACCTCACAGGGCACGTCGCGCATTGCCATCTTGGAGCTTCGGCGCGACATCTCGCGCGCGGGCCTCTTCGGCTCGCCGAACGGAACCAACGAACCGACCTGCGACGCAACGCCACCCAACTTGCCGCAGCTCATAGGCGGCACCGGGGACCTCGGCGCGTTTCAGTACTACCCCGACTACGACCTCGCGACGACGCTCGACCCCGGTGGGACGAACGCGGGAGTCCACGCCGACCGGCTCCGCGTCCTCACGAGCCTGTATCTCACGGACCAGCTCTTGCTGAACTCGGCCAGCACCACGGGAGACGTGGTGGTCATCCAGGGCGGGAACCAGGCGTACGTTCGTACCTTCGCCTGGGGGCAAGCCGCCGGAGACGTCACGGCTGCCGAGCCCGATTACCTGCAGGGCAACCTGGGTTGGGACGCCGCATGGGGAAGCCAAGCGGCGAGCTGGAACGGAGTGTCACAGAAGGGTGCGAGAGCATTCCAGACCGGCTCTTTGCTTCACATCTCGACCCCAGAAGGGCGCCACTTCTTTCGCTCGGTGTTCGGACGCACCGGAAACACGCAGGACGAAGTCCGGATCACGATCACCCCTCCGCTTCCCATCGGGACGGCCTGCCTACCAGGTGCGGCTGAGGGCTCTACTGTCGCGCCGCTTCAGTGGGTCGAGTACGCAATCATCGACCCGTTCAACGTCGCCGAAGCCGGCGCGGACTTCTTCGACTTCGACGGCATGTTCTTCATTGACCTCGATCCGAACAGCCCGTCTTTCGAACTCAAGAACACGACGGCCAACGATCTTCGCGAGGCGCCAAACCTCGTCTTGGTGCGCCGCATTCTCGACGCAAACACCGGCGACGTTCAGCCGAACACCACGCAGGTCGTGGCGGAGTTCGTCACCAACTTCCGAGTGAGCTTCATCATGGACCAACAGTCGGGGACGACGAACGCGCCGGACCTCTCCACCCAGCCGTTCACGGGCACCGACGCGACGACGGGCACTACGGACGTCAACGCGTTCCCCGAAAGAGTACGCGCGGTGGTCGTCGAGCTCGGCATCCGCAACCCGCTCGAAGACCCGAACGTCGCGTCCATCCAGACCCCCACCCGTTTCGACGTCGACGACACACAGAGGGGCTCAGCTCGGGTTCGCAACATGCGCATCGAGATCCCGGTCAAGAACGTCGCGAGGAGGAACCTGTGAAGCGCTCCCGCAAGAAGAACGAAGGCGCCGCACTGTTCGTCGTCCTGATGGTCATCATGGTCGGAACCGCGAGCGCGGTCTTCTCGGCCACCACCGTTTCGCACGAGGTTCGCGGCAGCGGCTTTGCGCGTCAGCAAATGCAGACGCGGTACGCCGCTCGGGCAGGAATCATCGCCGCGCTCGAGTGGTTCGACATCTTCGGCCCGGAGGTCGTGCGAGACATCCTGGTGACGAACCCGACGACGGAGGGAGTTTCTTTTCAGTGCAATGCCGGCCAGGGGTGTTACCCCGAGCCCCCGTTGGCGAACGGTCGCCGCGCGTACCGCCTCTACCCAGAGCACTACCAGGCGCTCGAGAGCTCTGACGGCGGCTCGACCCCGGGTCTCATGAAGGACCGACCGATCGACGACGACCCATCCACCACGACGAACTACTCCTTCGGACCCTCTTCGGCGTTCCGGCCGGTCGTCGTCACCGACATCTACGACGAGCACGTGATCAACAAGCTCGCGCCTGGAGCCGCAGCCCAGGGAGGAACCAAGTTCAAGTACATGCGCACGACCCTAACGGCCCGCGGTCGAGCGCAGCTTCGCGATGCGACCGATCTCGCCAACCCGAACGACTTCCAGCGAGAGCGCAACGAGTCCGCGGCGGACATGCGCGCCTACATCATCAGCGGGCCTTTCGTGACGGGGACCCAATGAGACTCTTGATTCCCATTCTTGTTGCCTTTTTGCTGCTTGGTTCGCTTTCAAACGAGGCCGATGCGCAAGGGCCCGACATCCGAAACATCCGACCTCACGTCATGCTCCTCGTCGACACGTCGGGTTCGATGGAGCGTCTCCCCGAGTGCATTTGTTCGACCCCGGCGTGTCTCGAGTGTCTGCCCGTCTGCAGCGCGCCTACCTTCGAGCAGAACCGTTGGTCGATCGTCGCCCAGGCGCTCACGGGGGAGTTCACCCCGTTCGAGTGCAACTCCGAAACCCGAATCGGCGGCATCTACACTGGCCAG
The DNA here is from genome assembly GCA_965601515.1 of uncultured Myxococcales bacterium. Taxonomy (GTDB): domain Bacteria; phylum Myxococcota_A; class Polyangia; order Polyangiales; family Houyiibacteriaceae; genus SG8-38. Next base: position 11,360 of record CBFCWN010000043.1, read on the forward strand.
TACGATGAGGGGTACTTCCTTCCTCATGTTCAGCTGCCGCAGGAGCTCGTGCCGGCATACACGGGCACACAAAGCGGCAACGGGATTCTCGATACGTACCTCGAGCGCATCAAATTCGGGCTCATGACCTTTGACGCGATCGGAACGCTCAGCGACCAGCCTCCGCTGGTGCCTCAAACCACGTTCGAGACGGCGCCCTTCCCGGCGGACTCGGCGGGCAACCTGGGGATGTACTCGTACGGCGACAACAAGCCGTTCTCGTTCCCAAGCGCGTTGACCACGTACATGATCAACAGCGGCGCCCGCGACTACAGCGCACCAGAGGGCGGTCTCGTCAGCGTCGGCGCCGACAGCACGGCGTCGATGACCGCGATCAACGCTTCCATTCAGGCGACGATTCTCGGCGACTCGGGGCTCGGCAAGAACCCTCTTCGTCCGTTCGGCGCCACGCCGACCGACGCGCTCATCGACGACCTTCAGTACTTCCTCCAAAACGACCCGGACATCATTCAAAAGGTGTCGGCTGGAGGTCCGGGCGACGCTTTCTACGGATGCCGGCCACGAAGTGCGATTCTCATCACCGATGGGTTCCCGAACGGCGTCATGCGCGGCGACCCGGTCAACTGCCAGAACCTCGGTCAGCCCCCGGGCGCGAGCGGTTGCCCGTATCCCGAGAGCGCGGACATCGTCTCGGACATGATCTCGGCGGGCGAGCTCGACCAGTTCTACGTGATCGGCTTCGCGCTCGACGTCTCCAACACCACTGAGCGTCTCGCCGTCGAGGCGCTGCTCAACGACATCGCGTCGGTCGGGGACACCGACTCCGCCTACTTCGTCAACAACCGAGACGAGCTCGTTTCGGCGCTTAGCCAGATCCTCAACGAACAGAACCCCGGCGCGACGAGTCGAACCGCGCCCGTGCAGACCGGGCTCACACCAGGCCTGGTGCAGGCAGAGTTCATCTCAGGGTTCAACGTGTCGGCCGATGCGACCGATCCGTGGGACGGCATCCTCGAACGCCGTCGCATCGAGTGCCAAAACGGCGTTCCGGTCGCCCAAGACGTCGAAGATCGAGACCGTTTCGACGAGGTGTTGAACAACCAAAGCGCCGCCCCGGGGGCCGTGACGCCGTACAGCTCAGGTGCATCGGTGTCCTTCACGGGCGGGTTCTCACGAAACCTGTGGACGATCGTGCCGGCGGACCCCGCCAACATCAACGGATACCTCATCGGCAACGGGGAGGACAAGCTCACGGCTCTTTCCAGCAGCGCGATCGACCTGCCGACCAACACGGGGCTCGAAGTCCGCAACGTCGCGGCGGGCGAGTTCTCTTCGACCCTCTCTCCGGAGTACTTCTTTGGAGTCGGAAGCACCGATACTGCTGGACGCGACGCGGTCGTCGATTGGATTCACGGCGTGCCCGGCACCGATCGCGACGACGAGCGACTCGGCGACATTTACCACTCGACGCCCGCAATCGTCGGACCCCTCATCGACGACCTCGAGGACGCCTCGTACAACGACTGGAGACTCGGCCTCGGGTTCCAGGAGAGCCCCGACGGTACACGTGACCCCGGATGGCAGCTCAGCGAAAGGCCTCGCGTCATCTACGCTTCGACGAACGATGGAATCATCCACGCGTTCCTCGCCGACGACTACGGTGCCACCGCATTCGACTCCGGTAACGACCTCGACGAGTTCTCGTGCGCGAATGGCAAGGCTGCGGGGACGGAGCTCTGGGGTTTCATTCCCCCGATGTTCCTCGACGACCTCGATGACCTGCTCGTCGGCGGCAGCAAGCAGTGGTTTGCCGACGGAAACATTCAAATTCGAAACGTCTACGACGTTCGCACGTTCTCGCAGAGCGACGGTAGCGGAGGTGTCGAGGACTCTCCCGCTGGCCAGACCAACGTGTGGCGCACCATCCTGTTTTTGAGCTTCCGAAACGGCGGGCAGGGCATGGTCGCGCTGGACGTGACCAACCCGTGCGAACCGGAGTTCCTCTGGCAGTTTACGGACCCGAACCTCGGAGACACCTACGGTCAGCCGACCGCGGCTCAGATCTTCATCGAAGACAGCTCACCAACGCCGCAGGGCAACGCGGGCGGGCCCGTCGTGTTCAACCCTCGGCAGTCGCGCGGCGTGATTCTCCTCCCTGGCGGCCAGGGCGTCGAAGACGCGGGGGCGAGTCCGTGCACGTACACGACACCGGGACCGGAGCTCCCGCAGGGCATGGAGAGCGCAACCGGCGCCACGATCACGCCTCGAAGCGACCGACGCTGCTGGCGTGGAACGACTTCCAGCCCCGCAGAGCTGCGTCACGGACGAAGCCTGTACTTCATCGACCTGATCACTGGAACCATCATCCGAGAAATCGGTGAGGATCGGTTCCCAGCGCCCCTCAACGGCGCGGTCTCCGTGTTCCGCGGTGACACGGGCACCGTCGGAAGCGTGGCCTACACCGTCGACGCCGATGGGATCGTCTGGCGAATCGACATGTCGTCGGCGGATCCGGAGGACTGGGACGCCGAGGCCCTTCACGACCTCTACTACGACGGGGCATACGACGACGCGGAACCGACGTACTACCCGCCTGCACTCACGATCAACAGCGACGGCGAGATCGTCGTGCTCGTGGGGACCGGAAACATCGACGTTCTCGACGATGACACCGCCGTGAACCAGGTCGTCTCGATCACGGAGCAGCTCACGTTCGATGGTACGGGCTTCGTCGACCAGCTCGATGGACGCTTGAACTGGGAGATCGAGCTTCTCCCGGGGGAGCAGATGACAGGACCGCTCGAACTGTTCGGCGGCCAGGTGTACTTCGGCACGTTCAAATCAGGAACCGGAAGCGCCGTCAACGCATGTCCGCTCGGTACCAGCCGGATCTTCGGCGTGAACTTCCTCGACGATCCCACGAGCCCGGGCGACCTCGTTCCGCTGCTCCAAGACGGTTCAAACCAAGTGGAGTTCCTCGACGCGACCAACGTTCCGGAGCTCAGCAACGCCCTGCTGGTCGGTCTCCAAGTGGCTCAACAGCCGGTGTGCACGCTTACGCAGTCGATCAACGTCATCGATCCCTTCACGGGCGCATCGCGCACCCTCGCGATGCCCTACGCCACGAGCGGACGCGAGTTCAAGCTCATGGGCCACCTGAGCGGCTCGTCGGCGCTGTCGGGTGGGCTTTCGATCGCGATCCTGGAGGAGAACATCGGCGCGCCCGAGGGCTTCACCGTCGTATCGGCCATGGCCGAGACCCTGGAGTGATCCATGCGCAGAACTGCCATTGTTCTTTTCGTCATGATCGCCGCTGGCTGCTCGTCAGACCCGGCTCGCGTCAACCCACAGCAGAACGACCCCGAATCGAAGCTGGAGGAACCGGCAACCGCGAAAGCCGCCAAGGAGGTTCCGCCTCCAAGACTCTTCGACGGGGAAGGAAAGCTGTACGCCTCGGACGAGTACGCGGGGGGCGTTGCCTTGCCCATGGGCGTCGAGCTCTTCCGCGCTGACGAGCGAACCCGCGTGTACCGCATCCGCGCACCGATCGACAAAGTGCTCCAATACTTCGGCCCGCGTCTCATCACGGGCAACGTGAAGAAGGTCGGCGATGGTGCGGTGTACAAACACGCAAGCGTGAGAGGCGCAGAGGTCAATCCGACGAAGATCGACGTGTCGATCCTCGAGATCGGAAGCAACCTCGTTCGCATTCAGATTCGCGAAATCCCGCCCCCGCCGGAATACGCTCCCTCGGCGACCCAAACGAAGTCCGCAGCCCGGGAACAGTGGCAGAGGCTCGACTGAGCGATCAGGGCTGACGATACGCAGCGAACGTGCACTGGACGGTGCCCGCGCGGATCGACTCGGTTTCCACCATGCTCGTCGACACTCGCGACGGCTCGTCGATACGCCGAAGGCGGTCCACGAGCGTCGCCACTCGTCGTGACCAGGCCCGGCTCTGCACCTCGGGCACGGCAACCTGACACGCGACCGGCCCGTGGGGGAACGCGGCGAGAAGGCCTTGAAACCGTGTGACCGCTGCGTCCGACAGTCGACCGTCGGTATCGAAGAGGCGCTCGGACCGTACGACCACTCCGTTCGACGTGCGGTCTGCGGCGAACCCGGTGAGCTGTGCGGTTTCCACGAGCTCGATCGATGCGCCCGGCCTTGGCTCCGGCCATTGGAACCGCATCTTCCCGAGTAGCGCCTCGCTGTCGAGAAGGAGCGACTCGGCGGCCTTGGCGGACGTCGGTCTGTCCCGCGCCATGGCATCGGTCCGTTGGTGCAGAGCACTCAGCTCCGACTCGGTGGCCCCCAACGCCTCTGCAAGCGCAAGGTTGAGACGCACCCGGGTGAGCACAGCGTCGAGGGTCGCGGCGTCGGTTCGAGGAGAGTCGCCGAGCGCCGCGACTCGCTCGGCCTCGATCAGAGCTACACGTCGCGCCTCATATCGAGAGATGTCGCTTGCGACGACGGCCGACGCCTCCTGGTCGCGCGCAAGCTGCTTTGCCCACCGCTCCTCTTCACGCTGAAGCTCGGCGCGACGTCGCTCGAGCTGGATCCGCTCTGACTCGGCCACCGCCGCCGAGAGCCAGAGCTCGGCCTCGGCGAGGTAGTCTTCCGTTTCGCTGTCGTCGCGTCGGTTTTCAGGCTGGCTCGCCCGCGCGCGCGCAGCCTCGGCTCGACCATAGAGGTCAGGCGCGAGCTCCTTTGCGCTCTGCGCCTCGGGAGTCTCGAACAAGGTATCGGTCGTTCGTGCGGCTTGTTGGGCCGCACAGCCCGCCAACATCATGCCGACGAGGCAGATGCACCATCGCATCACGGTCGGTCTGCCTCTCGCGCAAGAATCGCGCGCTCACGCAGCAGGGCCTCGAGCACGCGACGCTGGGCCTCGGCGCGCTCTTTGGTCGCCGTGAGGCGTCGCTGCGTCTCGAACAAGGCCTCCTGCGTCCTACGACGCTCGAGCTGCCGCTCGGAAAGCACGAGCGCCGCGCGCGCCAACTCGATCGATCGCACTGCAGTGGCAGGGTCCTGATCAGGTTGACCGGCTCGACTGAGCGCTCGACGCGCTTGTCCGATCGCGCCCAGGGCGTATTTCGCGTCGTCTCGCGTCGACACGCGTTCGAGGCGCGCCTCCAACACGGGCAGCTCGCTCAGAGCGGTGCCGGCGTCACCGAAAGCAAGCGAATCTCCGGTCGCGATGGCGACACAGGCGAGGATGCCCGCGATGAATGGTCGAAGCGCCCTATTGGAACGAGAAGCGAATCTCGTAGTCGCAGATGCTGTAGACGTCGCCCTCGTCGATGCGCTTCGATTCGACACGTTGACCGGCGTACTCGATTCCATTCGTGCTGCCCAGGTCCTTCATGAAGTACACACCATCGTGAAACACGATCGCGGCGTGTCGACGAGAAATGTTGCCATCGCGAATCGCGAGGTCGGCTGTGCGCGCGCCGCGACCGATGATGAACTCGTCCTTGTCGATCGGAATGGTCTGTCCGTTGAACTTGAGAACGAGACGTCGACGTCCAGAAGCTTGCGAAGCACGCTGCCCGGGAAGAGGAGGTGGCGCGGTCAACGCGGGCATCGGTTCCGCCGGCAGGGACTCGACGGCAGGTGGGACGGGCGTCAGCATCGGCGCCGCCCTGCGCTCGGCCGCGGGACTCGGCATGGAGTCCGCACCGACGGCCGCCGAGCTCATCAGCTCTTCGGCATCGATGCCTGCGACCGTCTGCTCACGCGCACGCGCGTACTCCCGCATCGCTTCGTTGATCAGGTAGTCGACGGAGCACTCGAGCTCCGAGCTCATCCGATCGTAGATATCGAAGAGGTAGTCGCGGCACTGAAACGCGCGGACGGTTTTTCTGTCGCCTTGATCACCCATCTCGTCGACTGCTCACTTCTGGTCCCCTTGCTCTCGGCTACGAAGCGCTTGCATCGCGGCGTCTGCGACCTGGCCAACGGTCTCCACCGGCGGATTCAGCTCCGACCACCCACGACCTGCGACCTTGGCTTCATCCGACATCAATCGCTTCATGGCGGGAATGTCTTCTTCCCCACCCCTCCGTTCAAGATAGCGCAATGCGACCACACGATTCCACCACTGTTGCGAATCGAGCAGCTCGAGCACCGTCGATGTAGGTGGAGGTGTCATTTGGCTCATGCGCGTCGCGTACCCTTCGAGCTCTTCCGGCTCGTATTGAATACCCGAAACGGAGGGCAATCGCTGAGAAAACTGCGGAATCATGGCGGGACCGCCCAGCGACAGCACGAGTTCGCCGGCGCGCCAGCGCAGCCGTTTGTCCAACCTATTCGAGGAGGTACAGCCCTCCGCGGTGCATCCCTCGAGCTCGACGAGCGGCCAGAGACGACCGATGGCGTCGCGGCTTCGAATGTCGCCGACGCGGTCGAAGGCGTCGTCGCGCACTTCGATCGGATTGGCGGGGTCGAGCGCGATCGCGAGCAGACGATTGAGGTGGACGCGGGAGACGTGCCCGTCGAGCGCCTTGAGCGCGGTGGCACGCCGGGCGTTGAGGCGCTCCGCCCAGGCCTTGGGGTCTTCGGGGCCGGGCTTGGTATCGGCGATCGCGAGCAGTCGCGTGGTGACGACTTCTTGGTCGCCGAGGTGGCTCATCGCGGTGAGGGCGCCGTTGTTGATGTAGTTCTCTCGATTATAGAGCGCGAGTTGGCTGATGCGCGCGTCGTCGGCGGTCTCTCCCGAGGCGTCGAGCGAGACGCGAATCTGCTCGCCAAGCCACTTGACGAAGGACGATGTCTCCATTTCGCGTTCGATCTCGACCAGCCGTTTACCCGCTTTTTCCTTGGTTTCCGCATCACCGCTGTCGCCGATGATCTCGGAGATCTTGATCATCGCGGCCGGCGTCATTTTCTCGTGGAGCGCATCGACGAGCTGCTCAGCGGCTTCCGAACCAAGCGCGCGTGTGACCTGTTCCGCGCTGTAGTCGCCCGCGAGGCTTCGTCCTTCGAAGTCGTCGGAGTACCAGCGAACGACCGAGCGGATCAGCTCTTGTTTCTGTTCGAGCGGCGCGTAGTCGATGACCATGTAGGCCGCGTCCTTGGCTCGGACTTGAACGGGATCGGGCCCGTTACCGTCCGGCGTCTCGGACACCAGAATCGCTTCGAGGCGAGGCACCATGCCTGAGACGATGGACTGACTCGACGACGGATCGTCGGTGCGTAGATCGTCGAGCGCTTTCTTGAGCATCGAGAGCGCGTCAACGTCGCTGCGGTCCATTTCGACGATGGCGAGCGCAGCCTCGGTCCGAAGCTCCGGCGTGTACCGGTCGCTACCGATGACGGCGACCAGACGCGTCGGCCCCTTCACCGTTTCTTTCCACTCCTGAACGTCGTCGCTATCGACCTTGCAGCCCGCCAGCAGCAACGCCGCTGCAGTCCACAGCGTGAGGATCTTGGTCGTCCAACCCATCCGACTCGTATCGCAATCCCCCCGAGGGCCTTGCAACCTGCGGGGATAATAGAGGATTCGCCGGTGGGATCAAGAACGTCTAACGCTCGTGATTTCTTGACGAATCCGAGGCCTGGCGCATAGCCTCCAGATGTAGGAGGCCTCTTACTTGAGCGCACATGAAACCACCTCTTCCGGCGACCTGATGGCGCCGGAGGGGAGGCGGCAGGACGTTTTCGCGATCCTGGCCCTCACCGTCACCGTCCTGCTGACCCTGGCGCTCGTGTCGTACGACGCGACCAACGGCGGGAACAATCTGGTTGGGCCCGTCGGTCAGCGCATCGCGCGCGCTCTCATGCAGGCGTTCGGCCTCGTTGCATGGTTCCTGCCGCTCGAGGGCGCACTGCTGACCTACCGCCTGTTTCGGCGGCGTTCCGCGATGCTTGGCGTCGCGACGATGGGGTCCACGCTCGTGCTCGTCATCATGGGCGCCGCTCTTGCGCATCTCCTCGTCGAGCCGCGTGCGGTGTGGGGCGCATCGCCCGGAGGCGCCGTCGGCGAGCTCCTCGGGGAGGTGCTTCGCTCGTTGCTCGGGTTCTACGGCACGGTGATCATCGGCTTTGCGGTGCTCGGTATCTCGGTGATTCTCAGGACGCCGTGGTCGCTCGAGGAGGTGGGCGCCGCGCTGGCTCGGGTCGCGCACGCTGCCGTCGCCAAGGTGCGGAGCGTCATGACGGCCCTTCGAGAGGCCTGGGCCGAGGCGCGAGAGCTACACGAGGAGGAGATTCGAGCGAGCCAACCGCGGATCATGGGGGTCGATCTCGACGAGGAGGACGAGCCGCGAGAGTCGGAAGCGCCCCGCCGTCCATCGGTTGCGAAAGTGCTTCCGAAGCTGAAGCCCGAGCCCCCGGCGAGGGCGAAGAGCGACGGGCCGAAGATCGTGGCGCCGAAGGAAACCAAGCAGGCGCCGCTCGAGATGTCGACGAAGTCGAGGCGGAGTCACCGCGACTTCGAGCTGCCACCGACGACGCTGTTCGATGAGCCCGATGCGTCCGTGATTCACGTCGACGCCGAGCAGCTCCGCGAGAACGCAGAGCTCTTGACCGAGAAGCTTGCCGCGTACGGAGTCCGCGGGCGCGTCGACGAGATCCATCCGGGGCCGGTCGTCACGATGTACGAGTTCGAGCCGCAAAGCGGCACCAAAGTGTCGAAGATCGCGGGTCTCGCCGACGACCTCGCGATGGCACTTGCCGCTCAAAAGGTTCGCATCGTCGCACCGATCGCAGGCAAGGCGCGGGTGGGCTTCGAGCTGCCGAACGACATCCGACAGGTGGTCCCGCTTCGCGAGATTCTCGAGGATCGGCGCTGGGAAAAGCACGGCGGGGCGCTTCCGATGGCGCTCGGCAAGGACATCGGCGGTCAGCCCGTCTACACCGACCTCGCCCGCATGCCGCACGTACTCGTCGCAGGCGCCACCGGTTCCGGTAAGAGCGTTGCCTTGAACGTGATGCTCACTTCGATTCTTGCGAAGCGCACGCCGGACCAGGTTCGGATGCTCATGGTCGACCCGAAGGTCGTCGAGCTTCAGGTCTTCGACGGCATCCCGCACATGCTGCTGCCTGTCGTCACCGACATGAAGAAGGCCGCGCTTGCGCTGCGATGGGCGGTCGACGAGATGGAGCGGCGCTACCAGCTCTTCGCCGACGCCGGCGCGCGCAACATCGATACGTACAACCGACGGGTCGATCGCGTGCTGAAGGGCGAGCTCTCGATTGAGAAGTTCATGCCGAAGCGCAAAGGCAAAGTCAGCGCGCAGGACGCCAACGGTCAGGAAGTGCTGATCGATCCCGTCGACGGGGAGTCCGCGGACGCCGAGAACTTCGAGCCGGAAAGGCTCCCTTCGATCGTGGTAGTCGTGGACGAGTTTGCCGACCTGATGATGGTGGCGGCCAAAGATGTTGAAGCGTGCATCGCGCGTCTTGCGCAGAAAGCGCGTGCCGCCGGCATCCACGTCATCCTCGCCACACAGCGTCCGAGCGTCGACGTCATCACCGGCATGATCAAAGCGAACTTCCCTGCGCGCGTCGCGTTCAAGGTTTCGCAGCGTCAGGACTCGATGACCATTCTCGGCCGTTCAGGCGCGGAGCACCTGCTCGGCATGGGCGACATGCTGATGATCCCGCCGGGCTCGAGCGACCTCCAGCGCGTGCACGCTGCCTACGTGAGCGAGGACGAGGTTCGCGCGATGTGTGACTTCCTGCGCGAACAGGGCGATCCCGAGTACCAACAGGAAATCCTCAAGCCGCGCGACGACGAGGGCGCCGGTGGCGAAAGCGACGACCCGCTCTACGACAAGGCTGTCGCCGTCGTTGCCAACGCGGGCTACTGCTCGATCAGCCACGTCCAACGCCAGCTCAGCGTCGGCTACAACAAGGCCGCCAAGCTGGTCGAACGCATGGAACAGGAAGGCGTCGTCGGCCCGCCCAGCTCAAAGGCCGGCGGTCGCCGCGAAGTCCTGGTCTCCCCGATGTAGGGGACACGCGGCCCCCCCAAAAACCCAACCTTTTCATCAGCTTACAAACCGACCCGCGCGATTTGCCTCACCGACACCGCCCACCCGGAGGCGTCGTGACTCTGCGCCGTTCGAGACTCCGCTTGTCCGCGGCCAGTTGGGCAAGGCCAGACGAAAACCCATGCCGCGACCTGCAAATCGCGCGGGTCGATCGGTAACTGGTTGGAATGGTTTGGGTTTTGGAGGGGCTGCGTGTCCCCTTTTGGGATGCGCCCGAAACTCTCGTGGTTCAGGCTCGGAGCATGGCTGGTGATGACGAGCTCGTTGCGATGGACCGGGCGTTTCTTTGGCGGCCCTATACGTCGAGTGAGGACCACGAGAACAAGCCTCTCTTCGTGGTCGACCGGGCGGAAGGGCCGTGGCTGATCGGGAGCGACGGGAGGCGGCTGCTCGACGCGAGCGGGTCGTGGTGGTGCAACAACCTCGGGCACGGGAATCCACGACTGCGTCGCGCGATCGTCGAACAGTCGCAGAGGCTCATGCACTGCACGCTTGCGGCGGCCACGCACGAGCCGGCGGCAAGGCTGGCCGCCGAGCTGGTCGAGGTCGCACCGAAAGGACTGTCGCGTGTCTTCTACAGCGACAACGGGTCCACCTCGGTCGAAGTCGCGCTGAAGATCGCATTCCAATACTGGCAGCAAAACGGAGTGCCCGAGCGATCCACGTTTCTTTCCCTGCCCGGCGCGTACCATGGCGACACCCTCGGCGTGATGAGCGCGGGCGCCGTCGATGAGTTTTCCGCGGTGTTCCGCCCGCTGATGTTCGACGTCGACCGACCCGCAGAGCCCGTCGATCACGACTGGGCTCCGGTGTTCGAAGCGCTGTTCGAGGACCTGCGGCAGCGAGGCGACGAGGTCGCAGCCGTCATCGTAGAGCCCATCGTTCAGGGAGCTGCGGGCATGCGAATGTACCCGGCAGAGCTCCTGCGCGAGCTTCGGACAGAAACCGAACGCGCCGGCGCCCTCCTCATCGCCGACGAGGTCTTCACCGGATTCGGGCGCACCGGCCTCATGTGGGCCTGCGATCACGCGGGCATCACGCCCGATCTCCTCTGCACCGCCAAGGGGCTGACGGGCGGGATGCTCCCGTTCGCCGCCACCCTTGCAACGGAACGAATTTACGATGGTTTCCGGGGCGACAAGAGCCGGGCGCTCATGCACGGCCACACGTTCTGCGGGAACCCGATCGGCGCCGCTCTCGCCCGCGAAGTGCTCGCGATTTACCGCGAGGAGCACGTGCTCGAGACTGCTGCCCCGAAGGCTCGCCGCGTCGCTTCGGCGATCGCCGATATCGGTTCGATCGAAGGCGTGTCGCACCCGCGGGCCCTCGGCATGTGCGCCGCCTTCGACGTCGGCGAGTCGGGCTACATGGGCAAAGTCGGCTGGCAGATTTCCGACGTCGCCTTCGAGCTGGGCGCCCACCTTCGACCTCTCGGCAACACCGTCTACATCGTACCGCCGTTGACCATCGACGACGACGACTTGGAGACACTGCTCGACATCGTACGCACATCAACCGAGCGCGTGCTATTGAGCGCCAGGTGAACGACGCCGCGTCCACGCCCACACGTCTGCGAACACGCGCCGTCGCCCTGGCTTCGCTGGCCGGCGCGCTGCACTTTCTCGGTTGGGCGGGCTTCGGCATCTGGCCGCTCGCCCTCGTTTGCATGGTCCCTTTTTGGGCAGCGCTCGAGCTCAGCCTCGCGAAGCCGTGGGGTTTCTCGCTCGCCATGGGCTGGGTGTACGGCTCCGTCAGCTACCTCGGGGGATACCACTGGCTCGTCGAGTTCCTCGACGTGTTCTCGGGCTACGGAATCGTAGCGAGCTCGTTCTTCTTCTTGCTCTTCTGTATGTATCTCGGGTTCGATTACGCGCTCTACGCGGTCGCATACCGAGCGCTCCGTCGCCGAAGTTGGACGACGGCGGCCATCGCGATCCCCATTCAGCTGCTGATGGAGTGGGCCTACCCCGCCCTCTTCCCGACCTATCTTGCCAACAGCTTTCACATGCTCGTGCTTCCGACGCAGGTCGCAGACCTCGGCGGGCCGTTGCTGGTGTCCGCGCTCATCGTGCTGCTCAACCTCGCGCTCTACGAGACCGGTCGCTGGGCCCTCGGACGTCGCCCGGCTCCGCGTGTTCTCCTCGTCGCCACCGCCGCCGCCAGCATCGGGTGCCTCGCCTACGGGGCTGTTCGTATCGGACAGGTCGAAGAGAAGATGGCGGAGTCGCCGCTCTTCCGGATCGGGGTCGTTCAAGTCAACATGGGCATCTTCGAGAAGCGCTCCGAGGCGCTCGAAGGACATCGAAGGCATCTCGAGCAGAGCCAGGCGCTCGAAGACGAAGGCGAGCTCGACCTCATCGTTTGGCCGGAGTCCGCCTACATTTCGATGCTCAGCCGTGACGTTCCCTGGAACGGAGACTTCATCCGTGGTCCGCTCGAAACGCCTTTGCTCTTCGGTGGCATCTCGACGGACACGGTCGACGGCGAACGTAAGATCTACAACAGCGTCTTTTTGATGGATGAGGATGGACTGGTCCGCGCCACCTACGACAAAACGTATCTCTTGATGTTCGGCGAATACCTTCCGTTCGGCGAGACCTTTCCAGTGCTCTACGAGCTCTCACCAAACAGCGGACGCTTCACCGCCGGAAGCCACGTTCGTCCGGTCGAGCTCGGCGAGTGGCGAATCTCGACGCCGGTTTGTTACGAAGACATCCTCACCTCGTTCACGCGGAAGATGGTGCGCGAAGCCAAGCCGCACATCCTGATGAATCTGACCAACGACGCCTGGTTCGGCGACACGCAAGAGCCGTTCATCCACCTCGTCCTTTCGAAGTACCGATCGATCGAGCACAGACGCTACCTGGTTCGCTCGACCAACAGCGGGATCAGTGCAGTCGTCGACCCGCTTGGCCGGGTCGTCGCGCAAAGCGGTCTCCTCACCCGCGAAAACCTCCGCACGGACGTGAGATTGATGAACCAGGACACTCTCTACACCAAGCTGGGCGACTGGCCGGGCTGGCTTTCGCTCCTGGTGCTCGCCTGGATGCTGTTCAGTCGGCGAGCCGGGGCGCGACGAGAAGACGATACCGCCCCTCTTCATCCGTAAGCGTCTCTGCAACCTGCAGCAGCCGTCGCTCGTCCCCCTCGCCCGTGAACGCGTAGGCGCGAAGCTTGACCCCAGGAACCGGCTCGCCGTCCGCTGAAAGCACGCTGCCCTCGACCGGCACCGGCGGCGCGAGCGCGTAGGAGCGAACGATGCTCTCTTCGATCACGAGCTCGGGTTGCACGATCCAACCGTACCCACTTTCGTGCGCCGTCGTGATGCGTAGCTCGTAGAGGCCACGGTCCATCTGCATCAGGAAGTCACCCTCGGAGTCGGTCGCAACCTCCTGAGAGCGATTCATGCCCTCGCTATCCTCGCTCTGTCGTGCTCGTGCCAACACGTTGAGGCCAGGCGCAGGCATTCCGTCGAAAGTCGTAACGCCACCGATCAGCTCGACCTTCTCGGGGACTACGAACGCTTCTGCATCGTCCATCTGTTCGACAACGGTCACCTCCGTCGCGAGAACTCCCCACGCGGTTTCCACTTCTTCGGGAGGTATCACCTGCAGCGAATAGACGCCGGGAAGCAGCGCGACCCCAAAGGTTCCGTCTTCGTTGGTGGACGCGGACCCCGAGAACGAACCAAGCAGGCCGAGCTCGCTATCGTCAAAGACTCCCGTCGAAACGAATCGCAGGTTGGCGCCAGCCACCGCGCCGCCGGCTTCATCGCGAACGATACCCTTGTATTGCACCGATTCCAGCCGCGGAATGCGGATCACCTTGGCTGGATTGATTTCGGAAAACACGATTGCGGGAACGACGGAAACCGCGGGGAACGGCAGCCCGCCGACGCTGGGCGTAATCCGAATGTAGTAGTCGGTGACGTCTGGCCCGAGCCGAATCGCAAAGCGGCCGGACTTGGTGGTTTGTGCGACCGACGATACGACGAGCCCCGTTTCGACGTCGACCGCGCGGACTTGGAGCCCCGCCGCGGGGACGTCCACCTCGCCATCGAACGTCAGCACCTGACCTTGAAGGCTACACCCGGTGCTTTCGACCGAGTCGCATACGAAGGAAATCGCGTCGGGAAACTCGATGTCGTAGCGAAGGGGGTCGGTGGACGCGGCGTCAACCGTCACCTCGAGGTAGAGAGGCGGAAGGCTACGAATCGCAGGCGCTTCCGTGCGTTGGGGCGAGACGACGGCGTCCTCTGTGGGGAGCACGATGAGGTCGTAGGTCTCCCCCGCGACGAGACGGGCACTGAAGTCGAAGGACAGCTGCTCGTCGGCGGCGCTCGTGACTCGGGTCGTATCGACCTCGACGGGAACCGGAGGAAGCGGGTCGACGGAGCTTGGCATGCGCCGAACGAAGCGAAGCTTGGCGGGAACTCGCGCCCCATCCCATCGCACCGTGCCCCGCACCTCGCGGGTCGTTGGCAGCGTCCAGTCTCGAACGCTCGGCCCGGTGAAGCGTTCCGGCGCGAATGCCCAGCTCGACGGAATCGACGACGTCTCGTTTTGACCGTCTTTCAAGATCTCGACGGTGACCTCAATCGAGCTGCCCGCAGAGTCGATGCAGATGTCGCCGGAGCAAACGCCCTCCGCACAGCTCCCCTCTCCCGAACACCGGTTTTCGACGGTTTCCACCATTGGGCTGGAATCGAAATCGCAGCCGACGAACGCGAGCAGAAGACCGATGACGAGAACCCTCATTGGCACTCCACCCCGATGACCGGGAACTCGGCGTCAGTGACTTCGACCCACCATGTTCGGTTGTCGATGTCTCCCTCAATCTCGGGACGACGCGGCTCGATAAAGCCCGCGAAGCGCCCGGACACCGTGATCTCGATCTTGTGGCACACGCCCGGAATGAGATCCACATACGGAACGGTAAACGTCCTTGGCCGCTCCACGTCTCCGGTCGGCTCGATCACGCCCTGCTCGATCGGGATATCGGTGTTCGACGGCGGGTTTGTTGCGTCGAGGAACATCCGGTACTCGAGCGTTTGATCGATGTTGGGATCTCGGACGACGACTTCGAGCGGCAGCTCTGGCGACTCGACGGGCGCGTCGAGATCGAGCTGTCCGATCTCTCGGGACGGATACTCGGCGTCGACCTCGCTGATGATCGACGGGGGAAAGTTCTCTTCGTCGGAGAACTCGATCGGGCGACCCGCGATACAGCTCGTCGAGAGCGCGCCAAGCGACACGGAAAAAGCAAAGGACATCCCGCGAGTGATGGAAGCAAAGGTCATGCCGCAGCCCCAAGGCCGAAAAGCCCAGCGATTTTCGAAGTATTCCACGAAAACCGGACCGGACCTATGACATTAATGTCAGCCCTCAGCGGCCCCACCGGGATCCGGAGCGTCGGGGTCACGCTCGAGGTAGCGAAACACCGTCCGCGGATCGACGCCCAGCTCGCGCGCGGTGCGGGTGCGGTTGCCACCGTTTCGCTCGAGGACTTTGAGGATGTAGCTGCGCGTGAAATCCTCGCGTGCCTGCGCTAGCGACGCGATGCTCTGCTGCTGCTCGCCGCCAAGGTCGAGGTCATCCGGACCGATCAGCGTCTTGTCGGCCAACACGATGGCCTTCTTGATGCGATTCTCGAGCTGACGAACGTTGCCCGGCCACTCGTAGTCGCGCATCGCTTGGAGAGCTTTCGGCGTGAAGCCGTTGACGTTGGCTCCGAACTCGGCCGCGTACTTGTTGAGCATGTACTTCGCGAGGACCACCACGTCGTCGCCGCGCTCACGAAGGGGCGGTAAGTGCAGATTCACGACGTTGAGCCGATAGTAGAGGTCCTCGCGAAACGTGCCCTCCTTGATCGACTCTTCGAGATCTCGATTGGTCGCCGCTAGGACGCGAATGTCGACCGACTCCGGCTTCGTATCGCCGACTTTGACGATGACTCGCTCCTGCAGTGCGCGCAGCAGTTTGACCTGGAGCGCAAGCGGCATCTCGCCAATCTCATCGAGGAAGAGGGTGCCGCCATCCGCAGCCTGGAAAGACCCCTGTCGCGTTGACACGGCCCCGGTGAATGCCCCGCGAACATGTCCGAATAGCTCGGACTCCATCAGATTCTCCGGAATCGCGCCGCAGTTCACCACGATGAACGGGCCGTCCGCGCGGTTCGATCGCCGATGTAGCTCTCGCGCGAAGAGCTCCTTCCCTGTCCCGGTTTCGCCGGTGATCAGTACGTTGATGTCGGCGCCCGCCACCTTGTCGACCCGTCGGAACACCTCCTGAAGGCTCGCGCAGCTCCCGATGATGTCGCCGAACCGCTGCGACTCGAGCTCCTCCGCGATTCGATCTCGATCGGTCGTGAGCTGGTTCAACAGGATCGCGTTCTGCAGGATGAGCGACGCCTGTCCCGCGAACACCGTCAGAACCTCGAGGCTCGACTGCTCGAACAGGTTCACCACGTTGTCGTTCCCGACGTAGATCAACCCGAGCAGCTGCCCCTGAGCGATGAGCGGCGCGACCATCACCGAGCTCAGCTGCAGGTCGAGGACGCTTTCGCTCGAGTTGAACATCGTGTCGTTCACCGCGTCGCTCACGATCAGTGGTTGCCGCGTGTCGATGCACCGGCGCAGGATGCTGTCGGAAAGCTGAGTGACCGCGTCCGGAATCGTTTCGCGATCCACGTTTCGAGCAGCCGCGATCTCCGGGTCGCCGTCCCGGAGCAGAATCACGAAGCCCTTGTTGGCGTGCACCACCTCGATCACCGCATCGAGCAGCGCTTCGATCTGGTGCGGAATTTCTCGAATCTCGAGCAACCTTCGATTGAAGTCGCTGAGCTTCATCATCCCCTCGATCTCCGAAGTGTGCGCTCCGTGGTCTTCCGGTGTCGCGTCGCGGCTACCGCTTTCGTCGTACAGCGAAAACACGAGCTCGACCTCGCCGAGGGTCAGCTTGTCGTTGTGAAAGATCTTCGACTTCTTTTTTTTCTTTCCGTTGACGTGGAGCGCTGCGCCAGCGTCCACGGGCTCGATCGAAAAGTCGCGGCCGTCGAACACCACCTGCGCGTGGTGCGGCGCAAGGCCCTGCGAATCGATGGCGACGTCGTTGGCCCCGGCGTTTCCGATGGACGTGACGCGCTTGTAGATCCCAAAGACCCGAGGCCGACCCTCAGGCGCCATCCACTTGAGGCTGGGCATGTCGGCCGGGACTGTAACAGACGGCGTGGCACGCGTCAGCGACGCGCTTTGCTTTCGTCAGCCGAGGTAAGGACCTGAAATATAACTAGAAAGCTCGCGCACCTCTTGCTGTAGATTTCGCTGCGTCGCTTTCGTGATGTCTCCGATCGAAATCAGTCCGACAAGGGCGTCGCCTTCCACCACTGGAACGTGTCGACAACGACGCTCGGTCATCAACCTCATCACGGAAAGCAGGGGTTCGTCGGGTGAAGTCGTGTACAGGCGAGTCGTCATCACATCGCGAATCAGCGTTTGACGCGGGTCTCGGTGCGCCGCGACGACTCGAACGAGCACGTCACGCTCCGAGAAGATGCCCACCGGCTCGCCAGCCTCCATCACCAAAACCGAACCGACGTGGTGATCGTTCATGACATTCACCGCGTCGATCACCGTAGAAAGCGGCCCCACACAATGGATCTGATCCCCCTTCTTTCGCAGAACGTCTCGAACGCGCGGATTCAGCATCGGCTCACCTCGTTTTTGCTGATTATACAATCATCTAGGTTTTTGAGAAGAGGCTTCGTACGACTGCTCACGATTGGGCTATCACCCCTTGCGGACTAGCTTTTCGAGTCAGGGCTCGGCACTCTGAAGACTCGATGGGGCATGCCAAGGCACAACGGGATCGACGCTCGAACCATAGGGTGGATCTCGATGGGCGCGCGGTCCTCTTCCAGCGCGGCGATCGTGTCGGTCAGTACTCGCTCGAGAATCTTTCCGCAGGAGGCGTGTGGATTTCTGGCGATCGGAAACCGCGCGCGGGGCATCTCGTGCACCTATTGATCGACCTCGACACGAGCAGCGAAACCATGAGTCTTACGGGCGCGGTACGCCGATCAAGAAGCCGAACGAATGGAAACGGCGTTGGCCTCGCGATCGCATTCCCCGCGCTGTCACCCGATCAGGAAGACGCCATCCAAGATGCCATGCTTCGGGTATTGCTCCGTCGCGAAGCGAAGGCCGAGCACCTTCCGCTGTTGGTCTTCGAGCCGCGGCGTCGCGTATGCGAAGAGATCGAGTGTGAGGTACGAAGCTTTGGTCTTCCCGTGTCCACCGTCGATTCATTAGCCGCGGCGGTCGACGAGCTCGAAAACGACGAAACGGAGTACGGCGGCCTCATCATCCACTCCGTGGCGCAGGACCGCGCGGCCATGGACGTCGTCGAGTTCTTCGCGCGTTCAGAAGGACTTCGCACCATCATCCTGCCGGAACCCAACGGTGCGCTCAGCGCGCGAGCACTTGAGCTCACAGAGCTTCCGTTCGTCGTCGCGCCAAAGATCTGGAGCCGTGCGGAGCTTCGCCGAGCGCTGACCAACTAGGTCTGGTCGTACGGCACGACCTCGACGGACCGAACCCCGGGAAGCGCTTCGAAAGCGGGCGCCACGTCCGGAGCGCTGGCGACGACCACCATCACGAGGTCGTGCGGCCGAATGCGCGCGCGGGTCGCTTCGACGGCCTTTGGCCGCGTCACTTCCGAGACCAACTCGTCGTGCGCGTCGACGTAGCGTCGGGGCACTCCGAGAACCTCAACGTCGATGTCGGCCTCGAGTCGCTTCGACGGCGTGTCTCGATCAAAGCAGTGGCTGTTGACGAGATAGCGTTTTGCAAACGAGAGCTCCTTTGCGCTGATTCCCCCGTCGACCCAGCGTTCCATCAGCTCCAGCTGAAGCGCCGCGCACTCGGCGGAGTACTCCGCGGCGGGTGCGGTCCACATGTACCAGGCGTCACGCTGGCGGGAGTGGAGCAAACGGCTGTACGCGCCGTAGCTCCAACCACGAACACCTCGGACCTGCTGCATGAGCGGTCCGCTGAACGTCCCGCCGAACGCAGTATTGGACACGATCAAAGGAAACAGGTTCGGGTCCCGCGTGCGAACCCCAAGCGTTCCAATGAATAGCTGGGTTTGAGCTCGGTTCGGCTTGTCGATGATGACGACCCGCCGCCCGCGCGAAAGACGAGTGGGCTCGACCTTCACACCGCCCTTCGGGAAGGGCTTCGAAGAGGGGAAATAGGTGTCGACGAGTCGCTCTGCCTCCGAACGTTCGACGTCGCCCGCCATTCCAACGACAAACGGCGCGGGCGCGAGGACTCGGTTGTAGAAGCGCTTCACGTTCTCGAGGCCAATGGAAGCGAGGCTCGACGGGCTGCCGCCGATCGGCCGACTGTAGGGGTGCCCGCCAAAGAGCGCGCGCCGAAACTGAAGGGCCCCGAGGGTTTGGTCGTCGTCGAGCCGGCTGAGCAGCGCCGCTTCTGCCTGACGCTTGAGCTTTGCGAAGTCCGACTGCCGAAGAGCTGGGGTCCACAACAGCTTCGCAAGCGCAGAAAAGAGTGGTTCCAGGTTGCGGCGAAGGACGGTTGCTCGAACCCGAGTTGCCCGCATCGAAACCTCGACAGACACCCTCGCGCCAAGCCGAGCGAGCTCGTCTTCGAAACGGGCCTGCGACATGCCGCGGGGCCCACGGCGAGCGAGGTGTGCGGAGAGCTGCAAGAGCCCCTCACGGCCGGTCGGGTCCATGAGACTGCCCACCGGAAACGCCACCTCCACGTCGACCAGCGGCAGCACATCGCTCGATTCGACAAGCAACGTCATGCGCTCGGCACAATCTCCACACGGGTGCGCCGAGAGGGGCGCAAATACTTCCGAACAACGCGCCGAACGTCGTGCGCGGTCACCGCCCGGTAGGCGTCGAGTCGCTCGAACACGGCCGTCGCATCACGAAGGACGGTTTCGTAGAACCCGATTTGCTCGGCCTTTCCGCCCGCGGTCTCCATGCTGTGCAAGAACGAAAGCTCGAGCTGACTGGCCGCCTTTTCGAGCTCAGCGGCCTCGGGCCCCTCCGCGCCGAGCCTTCGAAGCTCGTCGTCGAGAAGTCGAAGCGCTTCCGAACGTGACTTGCCCTGCCGCACGAAAATCCACATTTCGAACAGACCGGGGTCGACGAATGGAGACACCGAGCCGCGAACCGAAAGCGCCAGCTCCTGCTCGATGCAGAACAGCCGATGCAGACGAGAGCTTCGACCCCCAAACAGCACCTCGCTCGCAAGTACCAACGCCGGCATGTCCGGATGCGAAAACGAGGGCGACCGATACCCAAGCAACAGCTTCTCCGTCGGTGTCGGGACCCGAAGCTCCAGCACGCGCTCGCTCCGTTGCGGGGGTTCTTGCGGAAGCGCATCACGTGTCTTGGAACGCGTCTTCGAGATGGTGCCGTAGTGTTTCTGGACGAGCTTCAGTGCACGTCGTTCGTCGAAATCACCGACGATGACGAGCGTGGCGTTGCTCGGCGAGTAGTGCTTTCGATAGAACTCGCGACAGTCGGCGACTGTGAATCGGCGAATGTCGTCCATCCATCCGATGGTCGGCCATCGGTATGGGTGTCGACGAAACGCATTTGCGTAGAGGAGCTCGAGCGCCTTTCCCTCGGCGTCGTCCTCCACGCGGAGCTTTCGCTCATTGGCGACGACCTCTTTCTCCGATGAAACCTGGGGGGCCCTGAGGAGCAGGTTGCTCATCCGATCGGCCTCGAGCTCGACGAGCTGAGGCAGCGCGCTCCGCGGAGCGTTCTCGTAGTAGTAGGTCCAGTCGGTCCACGTCGCTGCGTTCGCCTCCGCGCCGGATCGCTCCATGAGCCGGTCGAACTCCCCGTGGGAGTGGTTACGGGTCTGATTGAACATCAGGTGCTCGAAGAGATGCGCGAGCCCGGTCTTGCCGATTCGCTCGTCGCGCGACCCGACACGAAACCACGTGTGATAGCTGACGGTCGGCGCGGTGCGGTCGACCACGGTTAGCAGCGTAAGCCCATTTCCGAGACGGAACCGCCGAAGCCGGAGCGCTTCTCCGAATCGATCCTCACGCACGAACGTCCAGTGCGCCGTGCGCTTGGCTGCGCCGTGATTGAGCCCTTCGACCCATTGCGCTGGCGTCGTCATCCGCCGCGGAGCGTGCGCATCGCACCCCCCCCGGTCAAGCCGTTTCCCCTGCAATTACCGATGAATCGGCCTTCGGTGTTCTGCCCGAGGCGGAATCGGGTGACGATGGGCGAGGCCCTCGGGCCTTGAAAGGAAGCCGGGATATGAAGTTTGCGATCATCGGGGCGCGCATGCTGCTTGGCCTCATTTTCGTGGTGTTCGGGGCAAATGGGTTCTTCAACTTCCTGCCACCGCCCGAAATGGACGCGAGCGCCGGCACGCTCATGTGCGCACTCGTCGCGACGGGCTACTTCATGATGATCGTCAAGGCCGTAGAGGTCATCGCCGGTCTCATGATTCTGACCGGCAAGTACCTACCGCTCGGTTTGATTCTATTGGCGCCCGTGTCGGTGCACGGCGTGCCGCAAGCCAACGCGAAGCCGGTCGGCCAGGCGTAGACCTTGACCCGGTGTCGGGGGGCGGGTAGCTCTCCGGCCATGTCGGAAGTCCGAGTCCGTTTCGCTCCGTC
>CBFCWN010000044.1:0-32966 GCA_965601515.1 uncultured Myxococcales bacterium
TTTCGTCTCGGCGATGCCGTGGGAGGTTGCCGTTGCGCAGCCAGCAGAAGCGACCGAGGAAGTCGCGAGTCCCTCTGCTCCACCTTTGTCCTCCTCAGATCCTGGCCCCCCCGGCGACCCATGTAACGACAGCTGCCTGTTCCCTTGCTGTCCCGGTCACCTACTTGCACCGCTCGCATCGGACGTTGCCGTCGGCGGAGCGGTTTCGATGGACACAGGCGAGCTGCCCGCGTCAGCTCAAGACCTCCATCCGAGCGACTTCAGTCACCGTATCTTCCATCCGCCCAAACTGGGCTGAGCCGAATCCGGCTCACCTCAGTTCGTGGCTCGGGCGCGTCCGCCCGGAGCCGCCTGGCGTCGTTGATAGCGAAGTCGCCCACTGGGCGGGACTTCGGACTTTGCGGATTGGAGAAGCAACACTGTGTCGAGACTCAACCCCCTGATTTTGATCACATCCACCAACCGGCTGGTGCAGGCCGGCGCTCCGCAAGGAGGCAGGCCATGAGCGTTCGGCATAGAGCCATCGCCACAATGTCGATGCTCGCCCTCGCGGTCGGTCTCATCTCGACGTCCGGCTGCAAGGAGAACGCGAGCGAAGAAGAAACAAACGAAGAAGAAGCAGAAGCGCGCGAAGCAACGCCCGACCAGGTCACGCTGTCGGTGGAGGCGCTCGAGTCTCTCAGGCTGACCTATGCGCGAGCCGAGGAGCGCGAGCTCTCGCCCTCGCTCGAAGTCCCGGCCGAGATCGTGGCGGTACCCGACCGGCGCGCGACCGTCGGCCCTCGCGTGGCCGGACGCGTCGTTGATGTCGGCGTCAACGTCGGAGATCGGGTCGAGCGGGGTGAGGCGCTCGTCGTGCTCGAAAGCGACGAGGTCGGCCGTGCGCGGGCGGACTTGATCGCAGCACGCGCACGGGCTGCGGTAGCTCGACGCAAGCTCGACCGGGAGCGCGGGCTTCTCGAAGATCGCATCACCTCGCGGCGCGCTTTCGAGGAGGCGGAAGGCGATCAACAGGTTGCGGAAGCCGACCTACGGGCAGCGCGTACCCGGCTTGCGACGTTCGGCGTCACGCCGTCCGAGCCTGCTCCGCGCAATCCGGCCCGCGTCACGCTGACGAGTCCCATGAGCGGTACCGTGGTCATGCGTTCGGTCCATGTGGGTCAGTGGGCCCGGCCCTCGGAGACGCTGGTTGAGGTGGTCGACCTCGACGAGCTCTGGCTTCAAGCATCCGTCTACGAGCGGGAGATGCGCTTCGTTGACGTCGACCAGCCCGTACAGGTCGAAGTCCGCGCATTCCCCGGCGAGGTCTTTAGGGGGACGGTCGCACAGGTGGCCGGTACCCTTGATGAACGAACCCGGTCCATCGGTGTGCGAGTCGTCTTGCCGAATCCGGAGCATCGGCTTCGGCCCGGGATGTTCGCCACGGCCCGCATCCAGGGCAACCCCGCCCACGAGCCCCGGCGTCTCTTGGTGATTCCACGGGCCGCGCTCCAGGAAGTCCTTGGCCATCGCTCGGTCTTCGTGAAGGTCGGTAACGGCACGTTCGAGCTGCGGCGCGTTAGCACCGGCGAGCGCGAGGGCGAGCTCGTGGAAATCCTCGACGGCCTGTCACCGGGCGATGAGGTGGTCGCGGACGGCAGCTTCCTTCTCAAGGGTCAGCTCCTACGGTCCACGCTCGCGGAGGAGGAGTAGATGGCTGCGAAGCTCGTCGCCTGGTCCCTTCGAAACCGCTTCCTGGTCGTCGTCCTCGGGCTCCTGCTCGTGGCTGCGGGCGTCGAGCACATGCTGCGCTTGCCCATCGACGCGGTGCCCGACGTCACCAACATTCAGGTCCAGATCCTCACCAAGGCACCGGCTCTGGCACCCCTCGAGGTCGAGCGCTTGGTCACCTTTCCGGTGGAGGCCGCGATGGCCGGGCTGCCTGACGTCGAGGAGATTCGCTCGGTCTCCAAGTTCGGCTTGTCTGTCGTCACTGTGGTCTTTAGGGAGGGGTCGGATATCTACCGCGCGCGGCAACTCGTCCAGGAGCGACTCGGAGAGGCGCGGGAGGCTATTCCCGAGGGCTACGGGACCCCCGAAATGGGTCCAATCGCCACGGGTCTCGGCGAGATCTACCAGTTCGAGGTCCGCGGTGAGCCGGCGTGCCCCTCCACCGATGACACGCCCGAGTGTTACTCGCCCATGGAGCTTCGCACGATTCTCGACTGGTTCGTCGCCTACCAGCTCAAGAGCGTCCCGGGTGTCGTGGAGATCAACACCTTCGGCGGCGAGCTCAAAACCTACGAGGTGGCGCCCGATCCGGCGGCGCTGCAGAGCCACGACCTTCCACTCGCTCAGCTCTTCGAGGTGCTCGAGCACAACAACCGCAACGTCGGCGGTGCATACCTGGTGCGTAGCCGCGAGCAGGTCGTCATCCGGGGCCAAGGGCTCATCGAAAGCCTTCAAGACATCGGGGACATCGTCATCCGCGCAAGCGACGAGGGCGTGCCGCTGTACGTGCGAGATGTGGCACAGGTCCACTTCGCGCCGATGGTCCGCCAGGGCGTGGTCACCCGTGATGGCCGTGGTGAGGCGGTCGTTGGCATCGTGATGATGCTCATGGGCGAGAACTCCCGCGAAGTCGTGAATCGCGTCAAGGACAAGATCGAAGCGATCAGGGCGAGCCTTCCCCCGGGCGTCACCATCGATGCCTTCTACGATCGCACCGATCTGGTCCGCCGCACAATCCGAACCGTCGAGACGAACCTGCTCGAGGGGAGCCTCCTGGTCATCGCCGTGCTGCTACTGATGTTGGGCAACGTCCGGGGCGGTCTCATCGTCGCCTCGGCCATCCCGCTGTCGATGCTCTTCGCATTCATCGGCATGGTCCGCGCCGGCGTGTCCGGCAATCTCATGAGCCTCGGTGCGATCGACTTCGGGCTCATCGTCGATGGCTCGGTCGTGATGATCGAGAACGTCTTCCGGCTCATGTCCGAAAAGGGGAGCGCCGGCAAGCCTGTGAAGGAGATCGTCCGCGAGGCGACGTCGGAGGTTGCACGTCCGGTCGCCTTTGCGGTGGGCATCATCATGATCGTCTACCTGCCGATCCTGACGCTCACGGGCGTCGAGGGAAAGATGTTCCGGCCGATGGCCCTGACCGTGCTCTTCGCCCTCGGCGGCTCGCTCATCTTGGCGCTTACCCTCGTGCCGGTCCTCGCTTCGCTCTTCATCAAGAAGCCGCCGAAGCGCCACGAAACATGGCTGGTTCGCATGCTGCGACGCGGTTACACCCCGCTGCTGGACATCGCGCTGCGCCGCCGGTGGGCGGTCGTCGGGGTTGCGGCTGCAGTCTTCGCCGGCGGATTGGGGCTCACCTCGCGAATGGGCGCGGAGTTCATCCCGCGGCTCGACGAAGGCGCCATTGCTCTACAGGTGTGGCGCTTGCCGTCGGTTTCGGTCGAGGAAGCGGCGCAGCAGTCGGGGACGCTTGAGCGCGCGCTGCGTGAAGCATTCCCAGACGAGATCGACACCATCGTCAGCAAAACGGGCCGGCCCGAGATCGCCACCGACCCCATGGGCGTGGAAATGAGCGATGTCTTCGTCATGCTCAAGCCGCGCGACCAGTGGCGCCACGAGAGCAAGGATGAGCTGATCGAGGCTATGGAGGACGTTCTCAACGAGCGCGTCCCCGGGGCCGCATTCGGATTCTCGCAACCGATCGAGCTTCGCGTGAGCGAGCTCATTGCCGGCGTGCGATCCGAGATTGCGATTCAGGTGTTCGGCCCCGATCTCGAAGAGCTCCGCCGTCTGGGCGACGAGATCGCCCGCACGGTTTCGGCGGTTCCGGGAGCGACCGATGTGAAGGTCGAGCAGGTCTCCGGGCTTCCGATCCTAACCGTCGCCGTGGATCGGCGCGCCATCGCCCGCCACGGAGTCAACGCCGACGACGTCCTCGCGGCCATCGAGGCGCTTGGCGGCCATGAGGTCGGCACGGTCCTGGAGGGGCAGCAGCGCTACGCACTCCAGGTGAGGTTTCCCCCAGAGGTGCGCAACGACGTGGATCGCATTGCGCGTATCCCCATAGCCGCCAGTAGCGGACGCCTGCTGCCGCTGGGCGAGCTGGCGGACCTCGACATCGAGCCGGGGGCGGCGCAGATCAGCCGCGAACGTATCCAGCGACGCATCTCGGTGGAGCTCAACGTGCGCGGCCGGGACATCGCTTCGGTCGTCGCCGACGCGAAACGGGCCATTGACAAGCAGGTGCGGCTGCCACCGGGTTACACCATCGAATGGGGTGGACAGTTCGAAAACCTCGAACGGGCCTCGAGCCGGCTGATGATCGTGGTGCCCCTCGCCCTGCTGCTCATCTTTGTGCTGCTGTACGGCACCTTCGATGCGGCTCGGCCCGCGCTGCTCATCTTTCTCAACGTTCCTTTTGCAGCCACGGGGGGCATCCTCGCGCTCACCCTGCGTGGCATGCCGCTGTCCATTTCCGCCGGCGTCGGCTTCATCGCGCTATTCGGCATCGCCGTCATGAACGGCGTCGTCCTGATCGAGTACGTGCGTAAGATCGAGCGCGAGCGCGGACTTGCCCCGGCGGAGGCCGCCCGAGAGGGAGCGCTCGTGCGGATGCGGCCCGTTCTGATGACGGCGCTCGTGGCTGCGCTTGGCTTCGTGCCGATGGCTCTGTCATCCGGCGCGGGCGCCGAGGTGCAACGGCCGCTCGCCACCGTCGTGATCGGTGGCCTTGGGACATCGACCTTACTCACGCTCTTCGTCCTGCCCACCATCTATGGGTGGTTCGCACAGGGAGCAACGTTCAAATGAGACTCGCTCTCATAGTCGTCGGGGTACTGACGTTGATTGTTGCCGCGAACATCGCCTGGCGCTGGACGAGCCGCCGGCGTTCATTGCCATGTCCCAGTTGGCTCTCATGGGGGGTCGAGGGGCCCTTCTTCTCGTGGCTCCTTCGCACCGAGACGACCCTGGACCGCATCCACCTGCATCCCGGGCAGCGTATCCTCGAGATTGGGCCGGGACCAGGTCGGCTCTTGCTCCCCGCGGCGCGGCGAATCTCGCCAGGCGGCGAGGCGGTTGGCATCGATATCCAAGCGCCGATGATCGCGAGCTTGAAGGCGCGTGCCAGCAACGCCGGCATCGACAACCTAATGGGCATCGTTGGGGATGCGGCTGAGGCGATGGCACCGGGCGAGTACGACGTCGTTCTTATGGCTCTCACGCTCGGCGAGATACCCGCAGCGCGGCAACTCGAGGCCCTTGAGCACGCCTTCGGCGTCCTCAAGCCAGGTGGCCGCCTTTCCATTACCGAGATGTTTCCCGATCCGCATTTTCTTTCTCAGAAAGCGGTGAAGAGGCTTGCCGCGGCGGCGGGATTTCAACACCAGGAGACCTTGGGTTCGCGTTGGTTTCACACATCGAACTTCCTGAGGCCGGAGAGACAGAGATGAATAAGACGACGAGAATTTCTTTACTCGGCATCGAGACAGCAATGCTGGCGCTTTCGGTGATTTCCTTCAGCGCTTGCAGGACCGACGGCGGGGAAGAGCATGAGCAAGCCGCGCAGGTCGAACGCTCGCGCGACGAGCTCGAAGCGCCGATGGTGCCGCCGTCCGGTAAACCCGTCGCCGGCACGTCACTAGACCCTGCCGCCCCTGGCGCATCCATGTCGGGCCGTGACGTCTACCGTCTCAACTGCCAGGCATGCCACGGACCGGCCGGCGCCGGTACACCCCAAGCGCCGACTCTCCTGACTGCAGCCCAGAAGATCGCCAGTGGCGGCGACGACAGTGAGGTTCGTGGCCGACTCACCCGCGGCGGGGAGCGCATGCCAGCCTTCCCGCATCTATCTCGACCCGAAGTCGACGCCATCATTTCATACCTCGGCGTGCTCGGCGGCGCGAAGCCCGTGGACGGCCCCACAGTCGCGGCGCCAACGGGTCGAGATCTCGGTGAGCGCATCTACCGGAGCAATTGCGCCTCGTGCCACGAGTCGGGCCGCGCCACGAGCACGGGGATGATGTGTCAGCCAGCCACGCTCGCCGGCGCCACCGAGCGATTCTCCAAAGCTCAAGTGATGAACCTGCTCAACGTCGGCGTAGGACCCATGCCGGCCTTCCCGCACCTCGCTCAGAATGAGCGCGATGCGCTGTGGACGTACCTCCAAAAGCTCCCGTCTCCTCCGGGCATGAGTCGCACCATGGGGGAAACGTGTTGGATGGTCCGGGCGGCCATGGAGGGGCGACCGATGGGCACCATGAGAGGCCCGGGTATGCGGGGCCGCATGATGGGCCCCGGAGACATGATGCAGCAAGGAATGGGCTGTCCAATGATGGACCCGCCAAGCTCTCGGGGCGATGGTGCCCCGGCGCTGGGCGGCGCGCCTAAGCGTCTGCCCCCCTGTTGCAGATGAGGATCTGCACAAGCGAGGAGAAATGTCATGACCAACCTTCAATATGGATTCGAAATCACGCTTCGGGGGGTCAGCTACGCCGACGCCGTTCAGCGTGTCACCGACGAGCTCAAGAAAGAGGGCTTCGGCGTACTCACTGAAATCGACGTCAAGGAAACCCTGAAAGAGAAGCTCGACGTCGACTTTCGGCGCTACGTCATTCTGGGCGCGTGTAATCCGCCCCTCGCCAAGCAGGCGCTCGAAGCGGAGAGGCAGATCGGGCTCCTCTTGCCCTGCAACGTCGTCGTTCAAGAGGAAGAAGACGGCGGTGTCGTCGTTTCTATCGCCGATCCGAAGCTGATGTTCACTCTTGTCGACAACACGGCGGTCGAACCCGTGGCAGAGGAGGCCGAGCAGCGTCTGCGGCGCGTCATCCGGGCGCTCGGCAGGAGCGCGGAAGAGTCCTGATCAACGCGCACCGTGCGACCAGCTGCTATTTCTTGGCACATAACGTCCGCCGGGCCGGTATTGTGAGGACTGCTGAGACGCACATGTCCCTGGACATCGTTAGATGGATCGAGCGCGCCCGTGCCCGTCGAGGGCCCAACGAACGACAGACCGACGCGAACATTGGGAACAAGTGTGCAAGCGCAATAGATCGGAGAGGCAAAGTTGGTACGAGTTTCATTCAGAGGTGTCTCTCGCGCTCATCCAGATTACTGGTTGCGGTCCGTCGGCTCGGATCATCGACATTGGCGGTGGCACCTCGCATCTCGTCGATGAGCTCATTGCGCAAGCTTACCGGAAGCCGAGGGTCGCTCACTCCCATCATCGGACAGCCCATCCCCCGCCGACGAGCGCCGTCACCGTCAACGCATCTGCAACCGTTCTCGCTACCTTCGTCATGGCTTTTGTCCATGCACTAGAAGCCCGAGGTCAAAGAGGAAGCGTTCTTCGGCGACGTTCTCCAGCTTTGCTCGCATCAGTGCTTTGCCTCGATCCCAGCGGTCACGAAGGACCGCCTCGTCAAGATCTTCCCTACTGTCGATGCCGTACCGCACCAGCATTTCGGCGTAGATGGGGTACAAGAGCCCAAGAGGCCCCTTCGGCCGAACGCGGCCGAAGTCGAGGATGGCGATCCGCCCATTGGGCTTGAGTCGGTCGATTGCACGAATCATCGCCTGCTCGATGTCGTACAGGAGGCCAAAGCAATAGGTCGACAAGATGGCATCGAAGGAACCCTGCACCGCGTCCAGGGACACCGCGTCTCCCTGCACGAGCTCCACGTTTGTCCAGCCGTTCGACTCTACGCGTTGGTGGGCCTGCTCCAGCATCGCAGGCGAGTAATCCAAGCCGACGATGTGACCGGTTTCTCCTACGTGGGGTGCCAACCATGGCAGGTTGGCCCCTGTTCCGCAGCCGATATCCAACACTCGTGCGCCCTCGAGCGGACCGAGCAGGTCGACCGCGCGTTCGCGATGCTTCTCGATTCGGAGCACCGTGCCGAACCAGAATCGCAAGCGCCGATCGTAACCGCGTGCGGTCCGTCCATATCCTCGTATCACTTCATCTAGCTGCAAGGTTGATACCCGTGGGCGTGCTTATCCTCGCAAAAGCCTCAACGCATTGAACACGACCAGGAGTGAAGCGCCCATGTCCGCGGCGATCGCTCCCCATAGCGTGGCGTAGCCTGCGAACGTGAGGACGACGAAGAGCACCTTGATGGCGAGGGCGAAGACCGTATTCTCTCGAATGATTCGTAGTGTCCGCCGAGAGTGTTTGACCAGCCAGGCGAACTTCGAGATGTCGTCCGTCATGAGCGCGACATCTGCCGTTTCTACGGCAACATCGGTGCCCATCGCGCCCATTGCCACACCGATAGTGGCACGCGCCAACGCGGGGGCATCGTTGACGCCGTCTCCAAGCATCGCAACGCGACCGACGTCACGCTCGAGGGCGCCGACCGCTTCGACTTTGTCGCCGGGCAAGAGCTCGGCGCGCACGTCGTCGATACCTACCTCCGAGGCTACCGCCTCGGCCGTCGCCTGGTTGTCGCCCGTGAGCATTGCGACGCGCGCGATCCCGACGTCGTGGAGCTCCGCGATCGTCTGCTTGGCATCCGCTCGGATGGTGTCGACCAGCGTGATGAAGCCGCATACGTGGTCGTCCGTCCCGACCACCACGACGGACCGTCCCGAGCGCGATCGCTGTTCGAGCGCCTGGTGGATTTCAGGGGTCTCCTGCTCGCGCTCTTCGAGCCATCGGTGCGAGCCGAGCCAATATTGCGTGCCGTTGACGCGCCCAGTCGTTCCCTTGCCAGGCACGATATTCACCGCCTCGGGGGCCGGAACATCCAGCCGCGCCGCGTTTGCATGCTCGATGATGGCCCGGGCGATAGGGTGCTCACTGCGTGACTCGATCGCCGCGGCCACGGCCAGCAGCGCGTCCGCGGTGTGCTCATTCAGCGGCTCCACGTCTGCGACACGCGGCCTGCCCTCGGTGAGGGTGCCGGTCTTGTCGAGGGCAACCACGTTCAGCGTCGCCGGCATCTCGAGAAAACGTCCCCCTTTGACCAGCACTCCGTGTCGGGCGGATGCGGCTAGGCCTGCAACGATCGCCACCGGTGTCGCAATGACCAGCGCGCATGGACAGCCGATGACGAGGAGCACTAAGCCTCGATAGAACCATTCGCCCCAGCTTGCGCTAAGCAACAGGGGAGGGAGCAGCATCACCGCGCCCGCGGCTGCAAACACGACCGGGGTGTAGATGCGCGCGAAGCGCTCTACCCAACGCTCGGCGCCGGCCCGGTCCTTGCGCGCTTCGCCCACCATGCGGACGATTTGCGCGAGCGTGGTATCGGAAGCGACCTTGGTGCTCCGTACCTCGAGAGCACCGTTTCCGTTGATGGTCCCTGCGAACACCTCATCGCCAACCTCCTTGGGCACTCTGACGCTTTCTCCAGTGATGGGCGCTTGGTCGACGTCGGAGGCACCGTCGACCACGACCCCGTCGAGCCCAAACCGTTCTCCCGGTTGGACGATGAAGGTCGTTCCTACCGGCACGGTGGCAGGGTCTACCTCCTCGGTTACCGCGCCGCGCTTGATGCGGATCCGGGGCGGCGCGAGCGACAGGAGCTTCTCGACGGCGCGCCGCGCACGTCCGACACTCCACGCCTCTAGGGTAAGAGACAGGGCAAAAAGAAAGGATACGGCGCTCGCCTCGAACCACTCCCCGAGACCGATGGCTCCGGCCACGGCCAGCGTCATCAGTAGATTCATGTCCGGCCGGAAATTCTTGGCCGAGTACCAAGCTTTGGGGAGAACCAGGGCTAAGCCCGCAGCCACGGCGACCCCGTACGCGAGCACCGCCGCAAGCGGAACGTCGTGAACGGCGTGTTGGTCGCCGAAGCCTTCCGAGCCGATTGCTGCCTCTAGGCCCGCTAAGAACAGATGCACGGCGAAACCCGTGAACACGCCAAGGCCGCTGATCACGGTAAGCAGCGTGCGGCGATGTCGCTCGAGCCAAGAACCTGAGACGACGGCCGAACCGGCTGCGAGCGGCTCGGCGCGCATGCCGGTGCCCGCCACGCGAGTCATCACGGTCTCGGCAGGCACAGAGGCCGGCACGTGCATCGTGCCCTCTAGGAGGTCGAACTGGAGCTCGTCGACCTTGACTACGTCTTTCAGGGCTCCCTTGAGTGCGGCGATCTCTTCCGCGCAGTCCATTCCGCGGATGCGGTACTGAGCGAACCCAACATTCGATCGGCGCTCTTCGTTCTCTTCCATGGTTATGGTGCCACCCGTGCTCAAAGGGCGTCCGGCCCGCGGTCACCTGTCCGAATCTTCAAAGCATCTGCAACGTCGTAGACGAAGATCTTTCCGTCTCCGAAGTTTCCGGTATGGGCTGCCCGGTGGATGGTTTCAACAATCACGTCCACGAGCTCATCGGGGACGACGATGTCGAGCATGATCTTGTGCGCGAACGTGTGCCCACCCTCCTCAAACGTCTGATCGGCACCCTGCACATTGGCTTCACCCCAACCCACCACGCGAGACATCGTGAGCCCCGGAAGGTCTCCGACTCCGCGGAGCGCATCGAAGACCTTGTGAGACATGAACGGCTGGATAATCGCCCTTATTTCTTTCATTGTGTTTCTCCGTTGGGCTCGACCTCTGAACGTTTGTCGGCGAACCACGCGTATGCCGCGGGCAAGACGAGGAGTGTGAGCAGCGTGGAGGTTACGAGTCCTCCGATGACGACCGTCGCCAGCGGACGCTGCACCTCCGCCCCTGCACTGGTTGCCAACGCCATGGGAACAAACCCGAATGATGCAACGAGGGCCGTCATCAAAACGGGCCGCAGCCGTGCCTTGGCAGCCTCCTCGGCAGCCGCGTCCGGGCTCGCCCCCTCACGGCGCTTTTGAACGATGTAGGAAACCAGCACGACGCCGTTGAGCACGGCCACACCGAACAAGGCAATGAAGCCCACGCCAGCTGAGATGGAGAACGGATAGCCACGGAGGTTGAGCGCGATCAAGCCGCCTGTGATGGCCATCGGGACGTTTAGGAAGATCAGCGTACCCAACCTTGCGGAGTTGAACGTCGAGTAGAGCAGCACGAAGATGAGCAACAGCGCCAAGGGGATGAGGAGGGAGAGGCGCTCGGAGGCCTCCTGCAGATTCTCAAACTGTCCTCCCCACTCGATCGTCCATCCTGGAGGAAGCTCTACTTGCGCATCCACCGCCTGCTGGGCTTCTGCAACAAACGAGGCCAGGTCGCGACCTCGCACATTGACCTCGACGTTGATTCGTCGGCTGATGCGATCCCGACTGATCTGAGCCGGCCCATCCTCGATGCTGATATCCGCCAGTTGCGAGATGGGAAGCTGCAATGATGGACCATCGGGCGACGGGACCGCGACTCGTAGCTCCCGGATCGCGTCCAGGCTGCTGCGAACCGTCTCGTCATAGCGCGCTTGCAGAGCGAAACGCTTCTGACCATCAAGGACGGTTCCAACTTCTTTGCCTCCGACGGTCTCCACGACATCGAGGACTTCGTTGGCGTTGATGCCGTAGCGGGCGATCGCACGCCGATCCACGTGGGCCCGGAGCATCGGCAGGCCTTGGGTCTGCTCGGCTTTGACGTCGGCCGCTCCTGGGATCTGACCGAGCACCCGAGCGATTTCGTCGGCCTTTTCTTTCAGGACCTTCAGATCATCGCCGTAGAGATGCACGGCAATGTCCGATCGAACGCCGGAAATCAATTCTTGAACGCGGAGCTCGATCGGCTGCGAGTAGCTGAAGATCGCGCCAGGTACGCCTTCCTGCATCGCCTCGTCGAGGGCTTCGATCAGCTCCGCTTTGGAATCAAAACGCCAAGTGTCGGGCGGCTCCAGAATGAGGTACGTGTCGCTGATCTCCACGCCCATGGGATCGGTAGCGATCTCTGCGCGCCCGGTCTTGGATACGATCGTTTTCACCTCTGGGAATTTCTCCTTTACGGTGCGCTCCGCGATGGTGCTGATTTCGTTGGACTGCTCGAGCGAGATGCTCGGAAGCCGCCACAGTTGCATGGCGATGGCGCCTTCATCGAGCCGCGGGATGAACTCGGCCCCCATGAAGGGAACGAAAATCAGGCTCGCGAAAAAGACTCCAACCGCTGCGCCAAAAGTCGCGCGTTTGTGACCCATGGCTTTGTGGAGCATCGGCGTGTAGACGCGTTTCGAAACCCGAA
The DNA here is from genome assembly GCA_965601515.1 of uncultured Myxococcales bacterium. Classification (GTDB taxonomy): domain Bacteria; phylum Myxococcota_A; class Polyangia; order Polyangiales; family Houyiibacteriaceae; genus SG8-38. The sequence goes on from CBFCWN010000044.1 coordinate 12,121, forward strand.
ACAGCCATGGATCCTTTTCGGAAACGTCTTTCAAGAAAAAGCTTGCGAGCACGGGCATCAGGGTGAGAGCGCAGACGAGCGACCCGGCGAGCGCAAACACCACGGTCAGCGCCATCGGCTGGAACATCTTTCCCTCGATCCCGCGGAGTCCGAGGATCGGCAGATAGACGATCATGATGATGCCAACCGCGAAGACGACGGGCCGGGCCACTTGTAAAGCCGCTGCCCGCACCTTTTCGATGTGCGGCACGTCCCGTTCATCACGTCGTTCGTGAAGCACCCGCACGATATTTTCGATCATCACGACCGACCCATCGACGATGAGCCCGAAATCAATGGCCCCGAGACTCATCAGATTCCCGGAGAGGCCGGCGAGCTTCATGCCGGTAAACGCCACGAGCATCGACAAAGGAATCGCCGAGGCGACGATCAGGCCGCCCCGAAGGTTCCCGAGAAGGAGCAACAAGATGAGAATGACCAGCAAACCGCCTTCGATCAGATTCGTGGCGACGGTCTTGATCGTTCGTTGAACGAGCTCGGTTCGGTCGTAGAAGGTGTCGATGGTGACGCCCTCAGGCAGCGTCTTTTCGATCTGCGCAATCTTGTCTTTCACGTCCTTCACGACCACGCGGGCGTTCTCTCCCATCAGCATCATCACGATGCCGACCGCCGCCTCGCCACGGCCGTCGCGGGTGACCGCACCCTGGCGGATCATGGGCGCAAATTCGGCGCGTCCGACGCCACTCACGTAAACCGGCGTTCCTTCTTCATCGTGCGCCACGACGATCCGCCCCAAATCATCGAGAGAATCGATGAGGCCTTCGCCGCGAACGAGATACTGCTCGCCCTGGTGTGCGATGTAACCTCCGCCGACGTTGCGGTTGTTCTCCTTCAAGGCCGTGAGGACATCACCGGTGGTCAGGCCGTGGGCGACGAGGCGATGCGGGTCCAAGGTTACTTGGTAGGTCTTGAGCTCACCTCCGAAGGAGTTCACTTCTACGATGCCCCGAACGGATCGCAGTTGGTAGTTCACATACCAGTCGAGGATGGTCCTGAGCTCCATCGGCGTGTAGCAGGCGTCCGTATCGGCTTGGCCGGCGTCGCACATCGGCTCGCCTTTGACCTCGAACTGGTAGATCTCGCCGAGGCCTGTGGAAATCGGGCCCATCTCGGGCTCGCCGTAGCCCTCCGGGATCTGGCCGCGCGCCTCGGTAAGGCGCTCGCCGACGAGTTGGCGCGCCCAATAAATGTCTGTCCCTTCTTCGAAGACCACGGTTACTGCGGACAAGCCGAACTTGGAAACCGAGCGGATCTCCTCGATCTTGGGAAGCCCACTCATCGAAGTCTCCACCGGGAATGTGATGAACTTCTCCACTTCTTCCGGGGCAAGGCCAGGGCTGTTTGTCAGCACTTGAACTTGGATGTTGGTGACGTCGGGCACCGCATCGACGGGAAGACCAGCGATGGAGTGGATCCCAACGGCCGTCACCAGGAGCCATCCGATGATGACCAGAAGTCGGTTGTTCAGAGAGGAATTGATGATGCGACGAATCATTCTTCTGTCCTAATGCTCGTGCCCGCCGCCCATGCTCTCTTTGGCGGCCTCGGACTTGAGAATGAACACGCTTGTGATCGCTACGGACTCTCCCGCGGAGAGCCCGTCCAAAACCTCGACGTAGGTATCCGTCCGCCGGCCGATGCGCAGCACACGTCGCTCATACCGGTTGTCCCCAATCCGAACGAATGCGACGAAGGAATCGCCATCGCGTTGTACCGCTGATGCTGGCACCGCAAGGACACGGGGCGCTTCTCGTCCCTCTCGACCATGCGGATCGGTCACGGTGACCGAAGCAAACATTCCGGGCTTCAAGCGCCCGTCCGAATTGTCGACGTCGATGCGCGCTCGCGCGGTGCGTGTATCGGCGTCTACCTGATCCCGGACGTAGGTCACCTTCCCGACGAAGGTCTGATCCGGGTACGTATCGACCTTCAAAGACACATCGTCCCCAAGATGAACACCGCCGAGATCCCGCTCGTACACGTCGATCCATATCCACAGCTTCCCGAGATCAGCGATCGTGTATAGATTCGTGTTTGGGCTGACGATCTCACCGAGGTTGATGTGCTTTTCCATCACCGTGCCGTCGATCGGGCTGCGCAGAGTGAAGAGCGCGGCGTCCTTGGCTTCGTAGCGGACCGCATTGATTTCTCTCTTCGAGAGACCGATAAGCGCGAGTCGTTGTCGAGCTGCTTGGAAGTCGGCAAGTGCTTGCTCATAGGTAGCGCGCACTTCCAGGACCGCCTGCTCGCTCGAGATGCGATCGGCAAGGAGGCCTTCTTCGCGCTCGAGGGTGCGACGAGCCAGGTTCAGCTGTGCCTTGGCTTGAAGAAACGCCGACTTGGCCTGGCCGAGCTCGATGGAGTCGATCACCGCAAGGGCGTCGCCTGCCTTGACCTGCTGCCCGAGTGTCCCAAGCACCTTGTGGATTCGTCCAGAGATTCTCGGGCTCACATGAGCGAGCTGGTCCTGATCGAAATCCACGCGGCCTGTCGTCGAGAGCACCACCGACACATGGCGCTCCTCCACGGGCTCGACGCGTATGTTGATTTGGGCGGCTGCCTCCGGTCGAAGCTCCACGATACCTTCATCGTGCTCGCGAGCCCCCTCGGGCTCTTCGTGTTCGCCGTGCTCTGCGTGCTCGCCGCGCTCTTCGGCTTCGTGTTCGCCGTGCTCTTCATTCGCCTTCTCTTCGGATGAGGGGCAGGCGGTGACCGCCACCAAGCTGCATGCGAGTAGTAAGAATCCAAGTATTGAAAACCGTCTCATCGAGATTGCTCCTGAGTGAGTTGAGGAACCGGCATCTGGCCGGCCGCGAGTTGAAGCTGAATCCACGCGCGCCGCGCTTCTGCCTGGGCGCTCACCAATTCCCTGCGGGCGTCGATGAGGCTGCGCCGGATGATCAGCACCTCCGGCCATGTCGTCTTCCCCGCCTCGAATGCTTTTTCGAGAAGGTCGAGGTTTTGCTGCAGCGACCCGAGTACTGTTTGTTGCAAGCGCTCGGCAGTCGCTGAGGCCGCGAGGTACCGGGCGTAGGTTGCCGAGATCTCCTGAGCAACGGCAAGCTCGGCCGACTCGCGCTCCGCGCGTGTCCGGCTCACGGAAGCCTTGGTCTGCGCGATAGGGCCCTGGTTGTGCTGGAAAATCGGGATGGCGATGACCCCCCCGCCGCCGATGATGGTCTCCGGACCCTCCCGTCTCCAGAAACCACGAGCGATGATGTCGGGCGCCCCTTGCGAGCGAGCAAGGCGGAGCTGTGCTTCGCTCCGACGCTCGAACTCGCGGAAGGCCTCGAGATCTGCACGGTTCTCTCGAGCGCTGATCGCAAGCTCGTCGAGCGGAGGGATTGAAGCCTGCGGCAGGTCCAAGTCCCCGCGCGGGACGGGGGGTGTGACCGGATCGACGGCCATGGCTTGTGCAAGCTCGGTCTGCGCGGCGCGCTGCGTCCCCTCGGCAAGTTGGAAACGACCTTGCGAGCGTCCGAATTCAATACTGGCGAGATTCACCTCGAGCTGCGTCGCCGCGCCACGGGCTAGACGCCGTTCTGCGAAGCTCTGAAGCCTCCGAGTGAGCTCGACGTCCGCGTTGGTGATCTCTAGCAGTTGACGGGCGGCCACCGCGTTGATGAAGGTGACGTGGACCCGGGCGGCGAGCAGTCGAGCTGCCCGTTCCCAGCGCGCTTGCTCCGCTGTCACTCCGATTTCGGCGGCTCGTTTGCTGCGAGGCCGCTGCCCAGCAATTTGCACTCGCTGGTTGAGCACGAAGGCCAGGTCGGTCGTCTTTTCGACGACTCCCGTTCGCGGGCCGGCCATCGCTGTAAACGTGGGGTTGAACGGATAGCTCTTGGCGCCAACGAGGCGGCCACGCGCCTCGTCTACGAGGGCGTATGCAGCCCTGAGATCGGGGTGGTGCTCAAAAGCGCTTCGAACCGCGTCGTCCAGCGTAACTTCCGTACCGGCCTCCAAGCCGGAAGGAGCATCGGCTTCCTGCGCACGGGTAGGGTGCGGGGGCCACGCGCTCAGCAGGAAACCGAGTGCGGCCGCAAATAGTCCCGTCCTCAGAACGAACAACAACTGCCTATTTCTCATTGCCCTATCACCTCTGCACGCCGATTGCGGCGCTCTCTCAAGTCACTGCTCGGGCGAACCCAACACGCGCGCAGCTGCGCCGTGCGTTGGGTACACCACCCCCTTTGATGAACAGTGCTAGGCGGCGGGAGGACGGAACATGTCGGCGCGACAGCCTTCGGCGCGCGCGTCGTCCACATCCCAGGAGAGGCGTTGACGATGCTCGGCGGCGGCTTCCACTTCAGGCGCCCCTGCACCGCTCACGAACGTCGTGGAGCTATGGCAGTGGCACATGTGAAAGGTGCCCGAGCACCCATGTTCTTCGCCTTGGGGTGCGTGGTCGGCGTCTGCCAACTCGTGCGCGGCGTGTCCTTCGGCGAGCAAGTGGAAGACATTTTCCACGATTTCGCTCGCGCCGGGCGCCATGGCGTAGATCATAATTCCCGCGATATATGGCAGAGCGCGTCGCATCCCCAATAGCTATCCTACATGGTCCACAACTTGGTCGCAACGTGGCCCAGCCTCCTTCGAGGTACTTCGACCGTCTTGCCGCCGAATGCGCCGAATCGTGAGGTTCATGAGATGCCGCACTGCAAGCGCGTACAGGATCCGCCTCGAGCCAGAGAGGTTGGAACCGTGTTTGGCATAGAAAGCGTCGGGTGAGTCGAAGACGCCGTAGTCGTGGTTGATGCCCGTTCTTTGAATGTAGGTGTCCGTTCCCGACCACTCGACGCCTGGGTTTCGGATGTCCGGTGTGCCAATCGCATATCCGCAGAACTCGCCTTGGGCCTCTGGAAAGAGGCAGCGCACCCCGTCGAGATACTCCGCGTCGAGGATGAAGCCCTCGAGGTTAATCCAGCGGCCTTCGTAGAAGACTTCGACCCAGCTGTGAATGATGCTCTGCGGAGCCAAACGAAATGCGAAGGCCGGGATGGCCCCTCGCTGTAGCGCTTTGTCGATCGTGAACCCATGAAACCGGCACGGAATGCCGACGCTTCGGAGCAGCGCCATCAGCAGGGTACCCTTCGTATTACATTGGCCGTATCCGTCCGCGAGGATGTCCGAAGCGGGCAGGTCGTCTGCGGCGTTGTATCCGAAGGCAATCTCATTCCGGACGAAGTCGTAGATCGAGCCAATAGCATCGTATGGCGCCAGCTCGCCCCAACCGCGCTCTTGCACCAGTGCGATCAAACGGCGGTGAGAGATGTCCAAAAGGATCGTTTCTTCTAAGTACTTGTCCATCCTGAGCTCCTAGTCTAAATATGAGGTAGTCCTCATATTTTGCACCTCGCATTTCCGCGCTCAAAAATGTCGCCCCGGGCCAAGCTCAAACCCCGCAAAAAGCCGTCTCAAGCCCGATCGAGAGCAACCGTCGAGGCCGTCCTCGCGGCAGCGGCTCAGGTTTTTCAACGGCAGGGTTACGCCGGCGCCACCACCGACCGCATCGCGGAGCGTGCGGGCGTTTCGGTCGGGTCCTTGTACCAGTACTTCCCCAACAAGGACGCCATCCTGGTGGCACTTGCAGAGCGTCACATCGATGCTGGTTTCGCGCTCGTCCGCGAGCTACTCGCCGAAGCCTTGAGTGACGTGCCACCACTTTCGTCGGTGCTCCGAAGATTCGTTCTCGCGATGATCGCGCTTCATGAGCGCGAGCCAGAGCTCCACCGCGTTCTCTTCGAGGAAGCCCCGCTTCCCCCGCCCGTCCGACGCCAGATTCGAAAACGCGAGAACGAATTCGCCACGGAGGTCTGTTTGTTGCTGGAGGCGCATCCCGAGGTTCACACGGATGATCCGAATGTGACGGCCTATGTCCTCGTGAACATGGTAGACGCCCTCGTTCACAACTTCATTTTGCACGCTCCTCAGGGCATCAGCGCCGAAGAGCTCACCGACGAAATGGTTAGCATGCTTTTCCGCCACCTCGCCAGGGTGGAGGCGTCGTAGACGCGATGCGCACTGCATCGCCGGCCCTCGGGAAACGGCGACGCTACTCTAGAGCGTGCTCGAGCTCCGCCATCGTCTCCGGGGGAGAGCCCGATGCCGCGTAGTACCGTTCGAGCGTTTCGACTTCAGCTGTTTCAAACTTGAAGAGCTCCGCGGCAAAGCGCGGACTCAAGGTCTGGTAGAGGAATGCCGCTCGGATTTGGTAGGGGCCGCTCTCAGCAGGGGCGCGGATCTCGTAAGTGACCGTGTCCGCTCCATCGACGAAGTCCCCATCGTCTAGCGCGGCGCCATAGACCCCGGTGTGCTCTGCGTCGGGGTGATTCGGGTTCCATCCTTTTGGAAGCAGGCGGTTGTCTTTGAGGTGCACGGCGGCTCGAAGCAGTGTGAACGTCGCGTTTCCGTTCACATCGCCCATGATGTCCTCGAAGATCAGCACCTCTTCGTCGCTCGAGATCAGGTTCCGATGTACTTGGATTGGACCGCCCGCCGCTTCGGATGCCAGCACTTTGCCGTCGAGGTTCACGAGCAGCCCCTTGCCGTCGGTGACCCCTGAGGAGAACAGCACTTCGCCGGTATCATCGATCACTTCCAGTCGTACCCACGCGCGCCGGCTTGGAAACCCGGTCGGGAGCTTGTGCCCGGCAAGGTTCTCCAAACGAAGGGTCACGCGAACGCGGTCGCCATCGCGAGAAGCCTCTAGGAGCTCCATGGTGGCTGTTCGCTCCTGCAGCTCCTCACGCGCCGCGGCGATCGTGGCATTCAAGGCTGCAACAGAGGCGTTCGGCTGGAGCTTTGCGGCGTTGTCGCGGATGAGCGTTGGCACAAACGTATTGGCCCCTACGAAAACGTGGCGTCCGTAAGGGCCGCGAGCGGGAAACATCCCACCGCCCATTCCACCGTGCATACCTCCCATCCGAGCGATCTCTGTGCGGATCTCCACCCCATCGACACTGGTCCTGGGTTGGTGGCAGTCTTGGCAGCTCGCCGCGTCGGGCGAAAGCGAGGTGACCTCGTCGTTGTAGATCGAATTGCGCCATTCCAAGTACGGCGTCTGCTCCGCGAATCGGTCGCCCGTTGCCGTGCCGTCTGGGTCCAGAGTGTCCGTGAACAAGGTGTGGCAGGTGCCACAGAGTGCGGACTGTAGGACATGCTCCCCATAGGTGGGATCATAGCCGCTCATGCGACTCATCGGCATAGCAAATGGGTTGGCGTGTGGACCATAGATCTCCCGGTAGTCGTTCAGTACAAAGTTGCCGGAGTAGCTGGACTCCTCGCCAAAGTTTTCCTCTGTTGCTTGATGGCAAACCGTGCAGGACACACCGTCGAGGAGGATCTGGCTTCGATCCGTATCGGTGTAGACCATCTCCAACGTAGGCAGCGCACCATCCTCTAAGCCGGCTCGCTTCGCCATTGGGCCGTGACACGAAAAGCATTTGGCTTCTATCTCTGCTTTGCGGGATGGAGTGGCGGCAATCTCGGCCGACATCATTGCCCGCCAGAGGGGATCGCGAGCCGCATTTGCCATCATGCTCGACCGCCACAGGTCGAACGGAGCGATTGGACGCGAAGCCTCGTCCCGCATGGCCGCTGAACCCTGCGCGTTGGCGTGGCAGCTGGCACAAAGGGGAGCCGTAGCGAATGCGTCATCGACCACGAGGCGCGTGGTAGCAAGCGTCGGCAGAACTTGATTCGGGGGCGGGGGCGAGGTCGGATCTCCGGGCGAACCCGGATCGGCTGGTGACGTCGGGTCCCCGGGTGACGTCGGATCACCGGGCGAGCCCGGATCTCCCGGCGAATTCGGTGGCGCAGGGATCGCCGGATCTCCGTCCGAAGCGTCGATCGGCTCGCTCGCACAGCTGGCGCTGTGAAGGCAGGTCGACACGAGAGCCACAGCTTGGACGACAAAGAGACGACGTCTCATTCGCAACAACACCACCACTAAGCATGGAGGCATTCGGCCAAGCCGACAATCCCGCGAAAAACCAAGCTGGGATCGCCCGGGAACCGAGCCGGAGCGCTACTGGCACAGCGTGTGCCGAAGGACGTTCGATGCCAAGCATATACCTGGCGGACATGCTGCCTCGCAGCCCTCGTCGAGTGCCTTGCGCCAACGATCTCACGACCCTCGGAGCAGCACCGGAGGGTTCAGGGGATAGAATACTGCAAGGAGTGACGATGGGTGGGCGCTCCTTGTGGTCTAGACGGCGGCCTCCTGCGACCCCGGAACCACTATGTTGCCATTGAGGCGCTTGCCCAGCTCGAAGCCGTCCCGGACGGAAATCCCCACGAGCTCACGGTCATCGGGTCGCCAGTTCAAGAACTCGTCTTCGCAGGCGAAGAAGTGCACGTACGCACAAAAGCCACTCCGAATATCGGCCGCAGTTTGGGTGCCGGATCTGTTTTCGGGAAGCACGATCGAAAGAACGGAGCTCTCGGGATTGACGCTCTTGATTCCCGAAGGGGAAAGCTCGACCTTCACGGGGTTGCCACTCGGGCTCGTCGTTTCGATGCGCGCTTCTGCGCCGAGCAGCGGTGTCAGGAACAGACCGTCGAGCGTACACCAGGTGTAAAGATCTCGATCTCCCACGACAAACCGATGCGGTGTGGGACTGAGCGTCAAGCCCACGAAGCCCACGATGTTTCCCTCGTCGTCTAGCTGCGAAAACTGCGATCGAGCTGTTTCGATGACTTGCGCTCCGACCCCGTGCTTGGCCTCGATTTCGATAGCCCTTTCAAGCGTGATCGGTCGTCCTTTGGCCAACTCGCGGAGAAGGCTTACGGCCAACTGGGCCATCGTGGGCTCTAGCGAGCCCACGCCGAGCCGGTTGAGCCGGTTGGCAAGCTCGTCGATAACCATGTGTTTCACTGTTGTCCTAGACCAGCGGCGCGCAGAGTAGCCTCCTCGGGGCCACGTCCGGCGCAGCAACCAGCGAGCACTCCGTCGATGACGACTGCGGGAACTGACCGGATCCCAAGCTGCTTGGCGCGAGTCGCGACGGCTCTATCGTTCATGTCGAGGACGTTCACCTCGCACGAAGGGCAGGCGATGCGGTTGACCAAGTCAATGGTTTCCTGACACGTCGGGCACCCGGCGCTGAAAACCTCAATTGCTCTCTTACTTGCCATGATTCACCTCACAGGTTGCGTTGTTGGTCGATCGCCGCCTACGCACGATGGACAGTCCGTGGCCATCTGCTTGCGTGGCCAGCTGTTCCAGATTGAAGCGGCGATGAGAAACAGGAGCCCGGCGTACATTGCGGGGTCGCTCTCGAACGAGAATTTCCCTATTAGAACCGTCGCGGATGCTGCAACGCCCGCGAAGAAAGGCCCGTAGCCGCGTCGACGGGGTGCCCGAAACGCAAGGGCGAAAACGGCGAGCCCGAGGAACAGCGCGGTCAGGGGAAGGAGATACGCCGTCTCGATGAGGAATCCGAGACCGATCGAGCTCAAGAATCCGGCGTATGCCGGCCAGCACGCTGGACAAGCGACCTTCGGAAGAAAGGAAGCGCCGATTCCGGGGAGCAATGCGAAGTTGAGCTTCCAGCTGCGAGCGCTGGTTGGTTTGAGCTCAGCTGTTGGCATGATAGTCCCGCTCGCGGTCGAGCTCTTCCAGTATGGGACACTCAGTCGTGGGGCCTCGTCCGCGACACTTTCTCGCGAGTCGGTCGAGCGCGGCCTTCATCTGCTCGAGGCTTGCGATCCGTTCCTCGATATCCGCGGCCTTGTCTCTCGCTCGCTTGCGGACATCGGCGCAGGTCGAAGTGGGGTCGACCCGTAGATCGAGGAGCTCCTGGATCTCCTTGAGCGTGAAGCCGAGCTCCTTAGCATGGCGAATGAAGCGTACCCGCCGGACAGCCTCCGGCAGATACTGCCGATACCCGGAAGAGGGCCGTCGTTTCGGCTCTGCGATCAGGCCTTCGCGTTCGTAGAAGCGAATGGTCTCGACGCCGACGCCAGCGCGCTTTGCAACTTGCCCAATGGTGAGGGGTTCCATGACTTCCTCCGTCATTTGAAGACAGTATGCACCCTGTACCGTACTACGGAGTCAAGGGATGATCGTTAGCGGCCTCGCGTGATGCGGGGCCTTGACTCCGTAGTACGGTACGGACCGTAGACTGCAGGCACGAATGGGACATCGATATGGAAGCCGCAATTCCAACGGGCGTGCCGCGTAGGTGGGAGGAGAGCTAGTGTCAGGCGATTCATCACCACCCGCGACCACCGTCTGCCCACAGTGTGGAGTCACCGGGCGCAAGGTCGGGCGCCTCACGCTCCGGGCGTTGCTCACCAAAGAAGCGCGGGAGCGACTCACCCATTCAGAGAGCTATCGATTCTGCAAGTCCCAGACTTGCGAGGTTGTGTACTTCGGCGAACGCGACCCTACGCTGTACCACCGTCCCGACGTGCGCGTCCCCGTCTTCCAGAAATCGACCGAGCCCTCACGTCTGGTTTGCTACTGCTTCGAGCACAAAGTCAGTGACATCGAGGACGAGGTCCGGCGCACGGGCGCGTCATTCATCCCCGACGCGATCGGAGAGCAGTGCAAGGCGGGCCTCGACCATTGCGAGGAAATGAACCCGCAGGGCTCGTGCTGTCTTGGAAACGTTCGGCAGGTGATGAAACAAGCGCAGGCCTCACTAGGGGGTGATGCCCCTACTGGCGCCAGCTCTGAGTCCACGGCATTGCCGGACTGCTGTGCGGCGCCGGAAAGCTCCGCAGAGGGAGGCTCCGCCCAAGCGATACCGCGCGAGCACAATGTCGGCATGTGGTCCGCAGGCGGTGCTCTCACTGCCGCGGTCCTTTCGTCGGCCTGTTGCTGGCTGCCGCTTGCGTTGATCGGTGTCGGCGTGTCGGCGGCGGGTGTCACGGGATTCTTCGAAGCCTACCGCATTCATCTTCTCGTGGTCACCGCGCTGCTGCTCGGCACCGGATTCTATTTTGTGTACGTCCGAAAGCCCAAGTGCGCGCCTGGCGAAGTCTGCGCGGTTCCGAACCCCAAGGTCCAACGGTTCAACAAAATCATGCTCTGGACCGCCACTGTTTTCGTGCTCGGCTTCGGTGCGTTCCCGAACTATGTGGGTTATCTGCTCGGCGGCGCGGAGACGAGTGTCTCGGCGCTGAGCACGCAGGTCACGCGCACCTATACGATCACCGGAATGACCTGCGAGGGTTGCGCCGCACACGTTCAAGATGCCGTCAAGGAGATTCCTGGAGTCCTCTTGGCCGACGTCTCCTACGAAGAAGAGACGCTGCGCGTCGACCTGGACCCGAAGGCGCACGTGGCGGACGCGCAGATCATCACCGCGGTCGAAGCGCTTGGTTACCGCGCCACCCGCAAAGAAGGCGCGAGCTGAGCATGGCATCCGAGGAACCCTTTGATCTGGTCGTGATCGGCGCAGGTACCGGAGCCACCAGCGTGGCACGCGCCTGCGGGGACGCCGGCTGGCAGGTCGCCATCGTCGATTCGCTGCCCTACGGCGGCACTTGCGCGCTTCGTGGCTGCGACCCCAAAAAGATGCTTGTCGGCGCCACCGAGGCCCTCGATTGGTCGCGACGCATGAACGGCCGAGGCGTTCGCGCGAGCGATCTCGGGATAGACTGGGCGGAGCTCATGGCTTTCAAGCGCACCTTCACCGACGTGATGCCCGGCCGAGTCGAGGGCGGGCTAGCAAAAGCGGGTGTCGTGACCCTCTACGGCACCGCGCATTTTGTCTCCCCGAACGTGGTTCGTGTCGGCGATCGCGAGTTGCGCGCGAAATACGTTCACATCGCGACCGGCGCGCGGCCCGCAACGCTTGGAATCCCCGGGGAAGGTCTCCTGACGACCAGCACGGACTTCTTGAACCTCGAGTCACTCCCCGACCGAATCGCGTTCGTGGGCGGTGGCTTCATCTCTTTCGAGTTTGCTCACATCGCGCGCCGGGCCGGCGCGTCCGAGGTCACGATTTTTCACCGAGGCGACCGCCCGCTACGGGCTTTTGACCCAGATCTGGTGGACCTATTGGTAGAACGGACGCGGGAGCTCGGCATCGATGTCCGCTTTCCCGCTTGTGTGGATGGTGTAGCTGCTCGCGGCTCTGCGCTACGCGTTGACGTGAGCACTCCGGAGGGCTCTGAGTCGCTCAAATGCGATGCCGTAGTGCACGGTGCAGGCCGCGTTCCCAACCTCGACGAGCTCCAGCTCGACGTCGCCAACGTCGAACATGGACCTCGTGGCATCAAGGTGAGCAAGTCCATGCGAAGCGTCTCCAACCCCGCGGTCTTTTCGGCTGGCGATTGCGCCGATACGCCTGCTCCGAATCTGACTCCAGTGTCGGCGTACGAGGCCCGAGTCGCCTTCAAGAATCTTCTCGCGGGCCAAGATGCTCGCCAAGTGGAGTACCCCGCGATTCCGAGCATGGTGTTCACCGTCCCGCCGTTGGGCCGGGTGGGCCTTTTAGAGGAAGAGGCGAGACAGCGCGGCATCGACCTCGACGTGCACTTCCAAAAGACCGGCCGCTGGTATTCGTCGCTTCGCGTGGCCGAATCGCACTCGGCCTACAAGGTCCTCGTCGACAAGGGCACCGGTCGGGTCGTGGGCGCGCATCTCATGGGCCCTGGCGCCGACGAGCAGCTCAATCTCTTGACCCTTGCGATGAACGCCGGCCTCAGCGCCAATCAGATCAAAGCCGCGATCTTCGCCTACCCGAGTTACGCTTCGGATCTCGGTTCAATGGTCTAGACGCGCGTCGTTCTCGATCCGCCAGACCTGGCCTCGATCGTTGCCGAAATCGGGACATAGACGCGATCCGCTCTCACGGCCAAGAAATATCGATCCATGAGTCAACCGAGTCAGTCGATTTTCTAGACCTCACCGGCTTCGGACATGCGGCGCAATTGGTGTGAACGCGCGCCCTCTTGCTACCACTCGCCTTGCTCACCACACGTGGGCATTTGCCCGCCCATGTATGGGTTCGACGCCGTGGCACTCGGCTGGACCCACTTCTTGTAGCCCTTTGCCATGGGGCACTCGAATACGTATTGCCCACCTCGAAGGGAGGGTTCAGCGGAGAGAAGTGAGACGACCGAACGGCTTGCGTCACCGAAGGTCTGGCGGACGGCCGCTCCGTCCGCTGGCGCCGTCTCCTTGAGCCGCTTCGCTGCGGTTGCCAGCGCGTGAAGCTCCGCGCGAAACCGTTCAGGGGCCAGAGTTGCAGCCTCATCGGCGGTTCGCTCGAGAGTTTCGGCGCTAGCGGTGATCCCCTCGAGCTCATCGCGCACTAGCTTGGCTCGAATGTTCTCGTAGGAGTCGATGACCCGATCGAGACTGTCTTTCGCATCTTGAGAAAGATCCGATGCCGATGTGGGCGTTGCAGCGTGGTGCGCGTCATTTCCTTCGTCCTTGGTGCATGCCCCGACGACGAGGAAGAGGGTGACAAGGGCCAAAATGTTCGTGACGGTCGTCATACTGATTCTCCTTCTTGAAGCGCGATCGCCGCCGGTTCCCCATTCGGGAGACTGCGAGATTTCCACGCTGCGAATATGGCTGGGTAGACGGTGAGCTCGAGCAAGAACGAAGTGACGAGACCTCCGACTAAAGGTGCGGCAATCCGCTTCATCACGTCCGCGCCGGCCCCAGCGCTCCAGAGCACGGGCACCAGGCCGATCATGGTGGTGGCCACCGCCATCAGCTTGGGTCGGATTCGCTTGGCGGCACCTTCGACGATGGCTTCGCGCAGATCGGCCATGGTCTTCAAACGGCCTTCGTCTCGCCACCGCCGGTGGGCGAGCGTGAGGTACAAGAGCATCACCACGCCTGTCTCCGCTGCTACGCCAAGGAGTGCGATGATGCCGACCCACACCGCGACGCTCATGTTGTAGTCGAGCATGTACAGAAGCCAGACCGCGCCAATCGCCGAGAACGGCACAGTGAGCAGAATGATCAGGGTCTCGACGGCCGACTGTGTGTTCCAGTAAAGCAAAAAGGCCACGATCAGGAGCGTGAGTGGAAGCACGACCTTGAGTTTCGCCTTGGCGCGCTCGAAATACTTGAATTGGCCTGCCCAACCTAGGCGCACCCCCGACGGCAGCGCCACTTCATCCGCGATCAGGCGCTTGGCGTCCTCGACGTAGTCGGCGATGGGCCGATCGGTATCGACAAAGACAAACCCTACGAGTTTGCCGTCTTCGCTCCGTATCATTGGTGGCCCAGTGACGAACTCGATGTCCGCCACTTCGGTGATCGGGATCTGCGAACCAGTGCTCGTCCTAATCAAGATATCCTTGAGTAGATCTGGGTCATCGCGGAACTCTCGAGCATATCGGACACTGATCGGGTAGCGCTCTCGCCCCTCGACGGTTTCCGAGATGCTGATACCGCCGACGGCGGTCGTGATCACTTCGTTGATATCTCGCACGCGCAAGCCGTGGCGGGCTGCCTCGGCTCGTTTGACTCGGAAGTCCACGAAAAAACCGCCCGTCGATCTCTCTGCGAAGGCGCTGCGAGTGCCCGGGATCTGCGAGACAGCTTTCTCGATCGCGATGGCTGTCCGCTCGATCGTTCCAAGGTCGTCGCCGAAAACTTGGATGCCAAGTGGGCTTCGAACGCCGGTCGCGAGCATCTCTGTGCGGGTCTGGATCGGCATCCACCAGATATTCGGCATCCCCGGGTACTGAAGCGCCTCGTCCATTTCGCGAATGAGGTCGTCCCAACTCAGGCCTTCGCGCCATTCTGCGCGTGGCTTGAGTACTACAACGGTTTCGACCATTCCGATCGGGGCGGGATCAGTGGCTGTGCGCGCCCTCCCGATCTTGCCGAAAACCGACGCCACTTCGGAGAACTCCGCTAGCTGCCGGTCCATTGCCTGCAACACGTTGGAAGCCTCAGTGACTGACATCCCGGGAGGTGCCGTCGGCATGTACAGGATCACGCCTTCGTTGAGCGGCGGCATGAACTCGCTGCCTAGTCGGGCGAAGGCAGGCACGGTTGCGATCATGGCCAACAGTGCCAGAGCCATGACGGTTTTCCGGTATCGAACCACGAGACGAACAACCGGTGCGTAAAGCGCGACGAGCCAGCGACTGAGTGGGTTCCTGTTTTCGTGGAGTACTTTTCCGCGAATGAACAGTACCGCTAGCGCTGGCGTGAGCGTCACCGCAAGTACTGCAGAGAAGCCCATCGAGTAGGTCTTGGTGAAAGCGAGTGGCTTGAAGAGCCGCCCCTCGGTTCCCTCGAGCGTGAACACGGGAAGGAAGGAAACGGTGATCACGAGAAGGGAAAAGAAAATGGTGGGACCCACTTCCTGCATCGCCTTCACAGTTACTTCCCAACGGGGCCCGGGTTGCCCCGCTCGGTCCCAGTCCTCGAGTTTCTTGTGAATGTTCTCGATGATGATGATTGAGGCGTCCACCATTGCACCGATGGCGACGGCAATGCCGCCGAGGGACATGATGTTGGCCGTCAGGTGCTGATAGAACATCGGGATGAAGGACAAGAGCACCGCCAACGGGAGCGTGAGGATCGGAACGAGCGCGCTTCGGACATGGAGAAGAAAGAGGAAGATGATGACGCTCACGACGATCATTTCCTCGATGAGCGTGCGCTTCAGCGTACCGATGGCTTCGCGGATGAGCTCGGACCGGTCATAGGCGATCACCAATTCGACTTCCTCGGGAAGGCCCTGCTTTACTTCTTCGAGCCGTTCCTTGACCGAGTCGATCACGCGCAGCGCGTTTTCACCGTATCGCATGACCACGATACCTCCGACGGTTTCACCTTGTCCGTCGAGCTCAGCGATTCCGCGACGCGGGGCTGGGCCCAGGCTCACCACCGCAAGATCACGGAGCAACACCGGGGTTCCGTCGGATCCGAGCCGGATCGGAATCTCGCGAAGATCGTCCAGGTTTCGGATGTAGCCGCGCCCACGGACAATCTGTTCGTGGCCTGAGATCTCGAGTGTGCGTCCGCCCACGTCCTCGTTCGATTGACGAACCGCGTGTACGATCTCGTTGATCGAGATGTCGTAAGCGCGAAGGCGCACGGGGTCGATCTGGATCTGATACTCCTTGACGAAGCCTCCGACCGACGCGACCTCCGCTACTCCTGGAACGCTCTCGAGGGCATAGCGGACGTTCCAGTCCTGCAGGGACCGAAGCTGTTGGAGATCGTGTTTGCCGCTTCGGTCGACGAGCGCATACTCAAAGACCCACCCGACGCCGGTCGCGTCGGGCCCGAGGATTGGCCGAACGTCATCCGGCAACTCAGCCGCCGCGGAGTTCAGATACTCGAGGACCCGGCTTCGAGCCCAGTAGATGTCCGTCCCGTCTTCGAAAATGACATAGACGAACGAAAGGCCGAAAAACGACTGACCTCGAACGAACTTTACCTTGGGTGCTGCAAGGAGCGAGCTCGAGATCGGGTACGTGATCTGGTCTTCGACGAGATCGGGGCCTCTTCCTGGCCACTCGGTGAAGACGATCACTTGCGTATCGGAAAGGTCCGGGATCGCGTCGAGAGGAGCGTTTCGCAGCGCGTAATATCCCCATGCGCCAAGTGCGGCGAGGAAGACGATTGTTAGAACAGGCCGCCGAGCGCTTGCCGCGATTACACGTGCGATCAGATTTTCTCGGGGAGCATCGGCGTCACTGCGATTCATCGGATGCCCCCCAATATTTCGCAGCGGACCGAATGCGGCTCTCCGCAGCGATCAGGAAGTTGCCTGACGTAACGACGATATCGCCCGGTTTGAGCCCCCTCGTCACCTCGTAGTAGCCTCCCGCATGAAGGCCAAGCGCTACCTCCTTGGGGCGCAAGCGACCTTCGCCGAGATCCACGAACACCAAGCGACGCCGTCCAGTGTAGACCACGGCGGAGTCGGGAATGACGAGACGTTCCCCGAGGTCGACCGCGAGCTCAACATTGGCGTACATGTTGGGCTTGAGCTCGAGGTCGGGATTGCGTAACGCCACCCGTACACGACCGGTGCGAGTGGCACTCTCCAAAGTCGGGTAGATGTAGTCCACCCGTCCCTCGAATGTTCGATCGGGTACGTACGGCAACTCGACTTGCACGCGCTGCTCGAGCTGTACATGAGGAAGATCCGACTCGTATATCTCAGCGTCGATCCACACCTCACTCAAGTCGGCGATTCGGTAGACGCGTGTGCCAGCTTCGATACGCGCGCCTTCAACCACGTCCTTCTCGATCACGTATCCGCTCGCTGGCGCGAGGATCGGCACGTTCTCCTTGGCCTCGCCGCGCTTCGCCAGCTCCCGGATTTGTGCGTCGGTCATGCCGAGGAGTCGGAGTCGGTTTCGCGAAGCACGAGTCAAGTTGGCAAACGTCTCCGACGACGCGTCGTTCTGTTGCCGAATCGAGGTCAAATACTCGAGCTGTGCGGCGTAGAGCTCTGGACTGTAGAGCGTGAACAATGTTTGCCCGCGACGAACTCGCTGCCCGGTCTCTTCGACGACCAAGTGCTGCACCCAGCCGCTCATGCGGAGATTCACGTCGGACAGCTTGGTCTCGTTATACTGAACCTTGCCGACCGTTCGGATCCGAAGGGTAAGCTCCCGCAACTCAACCGGCGCGGTCCGCACTCCGATTCGTTGACGTCGCACTTCGTCGACGAAGATCGTTCCGCTCTGGACTTCCGCCTTGGTCACTGGCACCAAGTCCATTGAACAGATGGGACATGTCCCCGGCGTTTCCTGCTTGACGGACGGATGCATCGAGCAGGTGTAGTGAGCAATCTCGTCGTCCCCTTCGTGTGCATGCGCATCGGCCCGCTCTTCCTGCTCAGGGATGCTCCAATCGGAAGGCGCGCCGCATTCGAGCATCTGCTGGCCCATGTAAGGGTTCTCCAGCTGGCGGGACCGCTGAAACCATTTCGGGAAGCCTTCGGCCATCGGGCACTCGTAGATGCTCCAGCCCTCGGCGAGGCGCGGATCCGCCGACGCCAGCGCGACGAGATACATGCTGAGCTCGCCGAAATGGGTTCGAGCCTGCTCCGCATTCGAAGCCTGTCCAAGCTGCGCGGCAGCCTGTTCCGCCCGGGCGATGCCCTGTGTGACCTCGCTCGTTGCTCCGCCAAGCCCCTGTGCGGCTGCCTGCAGCGCTCCGACAATGGCTCGAGCCTCCGCTGGCAACCCCTCGACGGTGTCGCGTGCGAGAAGCGCCCGAGCTTGCCCATAGGCTTCGAACGCTGCGCCGAGGCGGGCGAGGGCGGGCTCGTCAAACTGGATCGATGGGATCTCGGGGCGAAGCGGAAGAAGCTTTCCTTCTTCGCGCTGAGGGTCTGGGGAAAGCGTCGTCTCGATCTCAGAACGACCGGCCTGTGACTCGGAGCCGGATGGCCGCGGCGAAAACCGTGCGATGAGGTCGGGCCCGAACACGGCTATGACGGCGATGCTTGCCAATGCGATGGCGGTAGGCGCGATCTTGGACCGGTGTTTCGTGACTTGGCGGCGGAAGCTCATGGGGTCTCTCCCGTCTCGGCTACGCCGGAAACACGTCCGACCACACGTTCGAGCTCGGCTTGTCGTTGTCCGAGCTGAGCGAGCGCCCGTTGGTACTCAATATCGAGGGTCCGCACCGAGCGCTCCGCATCGATAAGTGCCTGAAAGGTGTTGCGCCCCGTCTCGTAACCGATCCGTGCCGCCTCTATTTGCGCTCGTGCCGCAGGCAGCAAGCGCCCGCGATATAGTCGAACGACGTGCTGCGCCTCGAGGAGTCGCTGCCGCGCGCTCTCGACCTCGACCCGGACTTCGTCGGCTACGACTCGCAACTCGTATTGCTCCTCGAGCAAACGAGCTTCCGCTTCATCGACCGCGCCACGCCGTGCTCCAACCTGAACAGGGAGGTTCAAGGAGACGCCGGCCGTCCAACGGTGCTCCTTCGCCTGCCACATGGAGTTGTATGAGGTCGCAACGCCAAAGTCTGGGTAGTACTCGCGCTTGGCGAGATCGACGGCCGTACGACCCTCTCGGATCTGCGATTGGCTCTTGCGAATCTCAGGTCGGGAGCGCAGCGCTTCATCCTGAAGCGCCGTGCTATGCGCAGGCTCTTGCAGGTCGGCCTCGATGCGTTCAGGAGGCGGCGGGAGTGACATATGGGGTCGCCGATGCAACAGGCCGTTAATTCGAGCGACGACGACGCCGCGCTCAGATTCCAACACGACCCGCTGATGGACGATGTGTCCTAGCTCGAGCTCGGCTTGCAGCGGCTCCTGTTGTGTCGCGCGGCCCGCCTCATACTGGGCCTGTGCGATCGCCTTGATGTCTTGCAGGAGCGCGCGATGCTCGTCATTGAGGTCGAGCGACCGTTCGACCGCGTAGTATTGATCGAACAGGACCGACGCAATTAGTGCCAGGTCCAGCCGCGTCGCCTCGTATTCCTCGCGCCTTGCTTCGGCCTGGGCGAGAGCGATTTCCCCCTGTAGGGCGCGTTTGCCTGGCCCAGGGAAACGCTGACTCAGCTCGATGAGCTGGCCGAACGAGACTTGGTCCGATCGGATGCTCAGCGGTGCGAGCGAATAAGAGACTGTGACATCGTCCAGTGCTTTGGCCTGCGGGTGTCGTGCGAGCGCTGCGCGCCACGCTTGCCTCGCGGTTTCGATGCTTGGGTTGCGTGCCCACACCGCGACAATCAGCGATCGACGGTTCAGGGCCGCAAGCTCATCAAGCTCCAGGCGATCTTCGAGCTCAGCTTGCCCACCTGGCGGAGCGCTCGCACGAAGCTCCTCCGCAAGCGCGTCGTAGCTACTAGTCTGAGCAGCTGTGCGGCCTGCGAGACCGAGGCTCACAAGCATGCACAACCGCCATGTCCCAAGCACGGCTACCCATCTCTGCATCTGCATCATTTGATCGTCACTCCTCACACGCCAGCTCACGGCCCGTGCCGATGCACGGACCGATACCCAGAGCAGGGGGCATTACTTGCCCACAGCTCGCCTACGAGCGCGAGGAGATCAAATCAGATAGCTGCAGTTCGAAATGAAGATCGGGACGCTAGCTCGATACGGTGGGCCCCGGGCGCCAGCCTGTCTGACGGCTCGACCAAGTGCAGCACTCAATGCTGGCAGAGAAGACGACATCGTCGCGAGGACCGGCAGCGGCGCAAAAGAAAAACTCGTCCCGTCGGCCGTCGCAGAGATCTGTGTGGGGTTTGAGACCTGCACCTCGCAACAGTCATCCGCAGCCGCAATTGCGACGTCGGCCTGGTCGGTAGCGGAATGGTCGCAGCAGCAGCGCGAGCGAGCCTGACCGTCCAGCATGCAGACGTAGGCGATGCCTCCAGCGAACCCGGAGGTAACTGTAATCACGCCTATGAGCGCTGCTATTGCGGTTCGGGGCATCACTTCGCGATTTCTATCAAGAATCTATCACAGCTTCGACCGCCGCGCAGATGCTCCATTCTCGATCCGCCAGACCTGGACGCGATCGTTGCCGAAGTCCGCGACATAGACGCGATCTGCCGACACAACCACATCCGTAGGATGACGAAGCTGTTCTCGGCCGACGCCCGGTTCGCCCAAGACAACAAAGGGAGTTCCGTTCGGATCGAATGCCCTGGCCCTTCCTTGCTCGAAGTCGAGCGCCCACACGCGTCCATCGTCATCGACTGCGATCCCGTTTGCGACTGTGATGCCCGTGATCATTTGCAAGGCGTACGACAATCAGGTTTGTGATTGAGTCGCCTGAGGCTCGCAACCTAGGACGTCAGCGCTGGCGCTCTTCAGCGATGTCCAAGCCTTGTTCGGCGACCAGTTCTGCCAGTCGCTCTTGCGCGCGCCGCGATC
>CBFCWN010000045.1:0-32844 GCA_965601515.1 uncultured Myxococcales bacterium
CCGCCCCGTCCCGGGGAGCGCCCGCATCGTGATTTTTTCGCCGCACCCCGGGGCCTCCAGACACCCCCGAACGCACGCCCCCACAGGCCGCGCGGCCTGCAGAAAACCCAGCGTTTTTCGCAAATCGCGCGGGTTGATCCGCAAGGGCTTGGGATTGCAGTGGTTTTGGGGGCCCCGCGTGTCCCCTTATGAGAGGGCGCCGCCGTCGGCTCTTACTTCGGTGCCGTTGACGTAGCGCGCGTCGTCGGACGCGAGGAATGCGATGACCGAGGCCGCGTGTTTCGGCTTTGCCATCCCGACGAACGGCATGGCGCCTTTGAGCAGATCCATGTCGGCGCCCTCCGGGGCACGGAACTCGCCGTGGAGCGCCGTGACGATGCCGCCGGGGATCACGCAGTTCGCGCGAAGACCCTGCTTCACGTACTCCTGATACAGCGCGCGCGTCATCGAGAGGATCCCGCCCTTCGAGGCGGCATACGCACTCATCCACGGATGGCTGCCCAACGCCGAGGTGCTCGAACAGTTCACCAACGCGCTGAATCGGTTCTTCAAAAGGTGCGGCAGCGACGCCTGGTTGACGTAAAACGTGCCGTTGAGATTGATGTCGATGATCTCGTGCCACTGCTCGAACGTCATCTCGTGCGTGTGATACGTCCGCAAGATGCCCGCGCAATGAATGAGCGTGTCGAAGCCCCCGAGGTCGTCCGCCGCCTGATCGATCACCTTCTTCACGCCGGCGCCATCGGTGACGTTGCACTCGTACGTGAAGACTTTGGCGCCGGCGCCCTCACAGATCTGCTTGGTCGCGTTTAGCCCTTCGGCGTTGATGTCGACGAGGGCAAGCGTCCCGCCCTCCTCCGCGATGCGCTGCGCGGTCGCCTGCCCGATCCCCGACGCCGAACCCGTGATGACGACGTTCTTACCTTCAAACCTTTTCATCCTACTTCTCGCTCTTCCTGGTGGTCTCTAGTAGCCGTGGAGCTCCGCCCAACGCTGCCTTTGCTGCGCGGGCTTGCCAAACGTGATGTGAGCCGCGTGGGCCCGCTTCATGTAAAAGCCAATGTCGTGTTCGTCCGTGACTCCGATGCCGCCGTGCATCTGGATGCCTTCCTTGGCCGCGTGCAAAAACGTGTCGGACGCGATGGCGGCCGCCAGCGCCGTCGCTTGCGGCACGTCCTCCGGTGATTCGTCGACCGCGCGCGCGGCCGCCAAGACCACCGAGCGGGATAGCGCGATGTCGGTGAATACCGAAACCGCCCGATGCTGCAGCGCCTGAAACGACCCAATCGGGACGCCGAACTGCTCGCGCTCCTTGATGTAGGCAAGCGTATCGTCGAACGCTTGCTCCGACGCGCCAAGCATCTGCGCGGCCACCCCAACCGACGTTCGGTCGAGCACCCGTGAAAGAAGCCCCGCCCCGTCGCCGACCTTGCCAACCACCGCATCGAGCCCGACCGACACGCCGTCGAGGCCGACGATGGCAGATCCAAGCCCGTCGATCCGAAACTGGCGCGTGATGCTCACGCCGTCCGACGACGGATCGATGAGAAAAAGCGTCACGTCCCCGCTGTCATGCGTGCCGGAAACGATGATTCGATCGGCAACGTGTCCGTCGAGCACCTGGACCTTCTCGCCGCAGAGTACGAAGCCGTCGCTCTCCTTGGTCGCCTGCACCGGCGACGCCGCCTCGTCGTAGCCCACCGCGAGCAGCGTCTCCCCGGACACCACCCCGGGAAGCCACGCGGCCTTTTGCGCATCGCTCCCCCCAAGAAGCAGGGCCTGCGTCCCGAGCAGGAGTGTCGAGATGAACGGCTCCGGCATGAGCTCTCGGCCGCTCTGCTCGAGCACCACACAGAGATCGAAAAAGCCTAGGCCGAGGCCGTCGTACTCCTCAGGCACCTGAAGGCCAAGCCATCCGAGCTCCGCCATCTCCATCCAAAGCGCACGCGAGAACCCGACCTCGTCTTTGGAATCGCGAAACGTTCGAATCCGTGCCGCAGGCGCGCGCTCGCGAATGAACTCGTGCGCCGTCTTCGAGAGCATCTTCTGCTCCTCGTTCAAGAGAAGGTTCGGCGCGCGATGCCCGCTCATTTCTTCCCCTCCGGGAGCCCAAGCACACGCTTCGAGACGATGTTCTTTTGAATCTCGGACGAGCCGCCTTCAATGGTGCTTGCTCGCGAACGAAGCCAGTCGCGCGTGTACTGAAGGTCCACGTCGTCGAAGCCGGGGCCTTCCCAACCGAGACCCTGCAATCCGGCCACCTTCATCCCGAGCTCGAAACGACGCTGCTTCAGCTCGCTGCCGACGATCTTGGTGATCGACCCCTCTGGGCCCGGCGTCCCGCTTTCGGCGCTCTGTTGAATGCGCGCCAAGGTGAGGTGAAAAGCCTCTTCGAGCATACCCAGCGAGGCGATTTCGTCTCGGAGAAGCGGATCGGGAATCGCGCCCTCCTCCGCGCCGAGATGCCGACGAGCCCGCGCCACCACGTCGCGCTGTGCGGACCCGGGCTGGTTCGCGATGGACCGACCGATCGACGAACGCTCGTGCCCGAGGATTGCCTTCGCGATGGTCCAGCCTTCGTTCTCCTTGCCGATGAGGTTGTCCGCGGGAACGCGAGCGCTGTCGAAGAAGGTCTCGCAAAACGGCGAGTAGCCGCTGATGAGGTCGATGCGACGCACGGTGATTCCGGGCGTCGCGAGGTCGGCCATGATCACCGAGATCCCGATCTGCTTTTTCGGCGCACTCGAGTCCGTACGAGTCAGGCAGTAGATCCAGTCGCTCAGATTCGCGTGCGACGTCCAAATCTTTTGTCCGTTGAGCACGTACTCGTCACCCACTCGCTCGGCTTTGAGCTGCAGATTCGCGAGATCCGACCCCGCGTTGGGCTCCGAATACCCCTGACACCACCGCACTTCGCCGCGAAGGATTGGCGGTAGGTGCTTCGCTCGCTGCTGTGCGTTCCCGTACTCGAGCAGCACGGGCCCGAACATGGCGAGCCCCTGCCCCGCAACTGGTCGCGGAACGCCGATGGCTCTCATCTCGGTGTGGATGATGTCTTCTTGCTCTCGGCTCAGACCGCCGCCGCCGTACTCGGTCGGCCAGCTTGGCGCGGTCCATTGCTTTTCGATACCGACGTCGCGCCATCGAAGCAGGTCTGGGTCGGTCTCCGTGCACTTCGACCCACCCCAGTAGCCCTCGAAGGGGCCGCTCCCGCTCGTCCCCCAAAGGGACTTCGGCGCATTCTCACGAACCCAGGCTCGCGCTTCCTCACGAAATGAATCGAGCTCGCTCACCAGCTACTCCGCGGCTCCCGCCTTCTTCATGTCGAGGGCAACGTCTTCGATCATGTCTTCCTGACCGCCGACGGTCTTCATGCGCCCGAGCTCCACCAAGATGTCGGTCGACTTCAGGCCGTACTTCTCTGCCGCCCGCTTCGCGAACAAAAGGAACGAGGAGTAGACGCCTGCGTAGCCGAGGGTGAGCGAATCGCGATCCGCGCGCACCTTGTGGGTCATCATCGGGTACACGATGTCTTCAGCGACATCCATGAGCTTCCACATGTCGACGCCGGTCTCGACGCCCATGCGGTGAAGGACCGCGACGAACACCTCGAGCGGCGTGTTCCCCGCGCCGGCGCCCATGCCAGCGGCGGAGCCATCGATCCGCGAAGCGCCAGCCTCGACGGCTGCAAGCGAGTTCGCGATGCCCATGTGCAAGTTGTGATGGCCGTGGAAACCGACCTCCACATCGTCGTCGAGCTTCTCGCGGAACAGCGAGACGCGCGCGGTCACGTCATCGGGGAGCATGTAGCCCGCAGAATCGGTGATGTAGAGACAGTTCGCGCCATAGCTCTGCATGAGCAACGCCTGTTCGAGCAATTCTTCGGGCGGAATCATGTGAGCCATCATCAGGAACCCGACGGTATCCATCTCCATCTTGGCGCCGAGTCGGATGTGCTGTTCCGACACGTCGGCTTCGGTGCAGTGCGTGGCGACGCGAATCGTGTGAACCCCGCAGTCGTACGCCATGTGCAGATGGTCGACGGTGCCAATCCCGGGCAGCAGCAGCGCGGAGATCTTCGCGTCCTTCATCTTGGGAACGACGGCCCGCAGGTATTCTTCGTCGCTGGCGGCAGGGAAGCCATAGTTGACCGATGCCCCACCGAGGCCGTCCCCGTGCGTGACCTCGATGAGAGGAACACCGGCGGCATCGAGTGCCGTCGCAACCTGGACCATCTGGTCTGCCGTGAGCTGATGGCGCTGCGGGTGCATCCCGTCGCGCAGGCTCATGTCGTGGAGCGTCACCTTCTTGCCTTCGAGGTTCATGCTGCCTCCGCGCGGATGATCTCTTCCGCGATGAGCTCGGCGGTGCGGAGCCCTGCCGCGGTCATGATGTCGAGATTGCCGGCATACTTCGGAAGGAAGTCGCCGAGGCCCTCCACCTCCATGAAAAACGACACACGGTTCCCATCGAACACCGGCCCGTTCTTCAATGTGTAGCCAGGCACGTACTTCTGAACCTCTTTGACCATGGACTGTGCAGACTCGATGATTTCCCGCTCCTTAGGCGGATCGACCGTGAGGCAGTGAATGGTGTCGCGCATGATCAGCGGCGGCTCCGCCGGGTTGATGATGATGATCGCCTTCCCTCGCTTGGCCCCACCGACGACCTCGACGCCTTTCGCCGTGGTTCGCGTGAACTCGTCGATGTTCTTGCGTGTACCGGGGCCGGCCGACTTCGATGAAACCGTCGCGATGATCTCACCGTACTCGACCGGCTGCACCCGGCTGACGGCAGCCACCATCGGAATCGTGGCCTGACCGCCGCAGGTCACCATGTTCACGTTCTGCTCGGAACGGCCAACCATCTCTTCGAGGTTGACGGGCGGCACGCAAAACGGACCAATCGCCGCGGGCGTGAGGTCGACCATCTTCACGCCGTACTTCGAGACGAGGTCGTTGTTGGCCTGGTGCACGTAGGCGCTCGTTGCGTCCCAGGCGAGTTGGACGTTGTCCGCTTCGATGTGCGGTTCGAGGCCCTTCACCCCGTCGAAGGTCGTCTGGAGTCCAAGCTCCTTCGCTCGCTTCAAGCCCTCGGAGTCCGGATCGATACCCACCATCCACACCGGCTCGACGAGCTCGCTCCGAAGTGCCTTGTAGAGCAGATCGGTACCGATGTTGCCGGATCCAATGATCGCGGCCTTCACTTTCCTCGTCATGACTTCCTCTTCCTACGTGAACCGCACGGATGCGGTTCCGATGCCATCGACCTCGAGACGCATCTCGTCGCCCGCCACCACGGGTTCGAGAGGCACCAGCGACCCCGACAGCACCACATCACCCGCGTTGAGGGTGATGCCAAACTTCGACAGCGTGTTCGCCAACCAGCTCACGCAGTTGAGCGGTGAGTCCAGCGCTGCGGACCCCAACCCCTCGCTCAAAGGCTCTCCATTCTTGTAGACGCGCATCTTCAGATTCGGAAAGTCGAGCCCTTCCGGAGCCACGTGCTCATCGCCAAGAACGAAGAGACCGCAGCTCGCGTTGTCGGCGACCGTGTCCTGAATCTTCACTTTCCAATCGTGGATGCGGCTGTCGACGACCTCGAAGCACGCCATCACGTACTCGGTCGCATCCACGACGTCTTCGTTGGTGACGCCGGGCCCATGAAGGTCCTTGGAGAGCTTGAAGGCAATCTCGCCCTCGGCGCGCGGCTGGATCAGCTGCTCGCTGATCGGCATCGGCCCGCCGTTCGGGTACATCATCTTGTCGGTGAGGTAGCCGAAGTCTGGCTGGAAGACGCCGAGCATCTCCTGCACCGCGAGACTCGTCACGCCGATCTTCTTGCCGATGACCTTTTCACCGTCGTCTTCGATGCGGCGGTTCACCATGCGGAGCGACACGTGGTACGCGTCTTCGATCGTGATTTCAGGCCACCGCTCGGTGAGCGGTTTCAGCGTACGGCGGCTACGCAGGGCATCGTACAGCTCGTCTCCGAGCTCTTCGATTGTTTTCCTGCGTGCCGCATCGTCCATGCCTTCCTAGATGAAGAAGTCCGTGTTCTTCCGACCGAAGAGCACCCCGCCCATGTTCGCGGCAGGTCCGTCGGGGCCGTTCGCATGGTGGAGCCGTATGGCGTGGGCATCCTGGAAGTGACGGTTGACCGGATGGTCCTCAAACGCTGCCCGCGCACCGCATGCGAGGAACAGCTGCTCGACGACATCGGTCGCAACCTTGACGGCGCGAGCAGAGTCGTTGCGGAATACCACGCGTCGCTCGAGAGGAATCTTTTCACCCTTCTCGAGGTAGCCGAACATCTCAGTGAAGTTGCGTCGAAGCGTGAGCACCTCGCGATCGAGACTCGCAGATGCCTCGGCCGCGATGAGGCTGTTGGTGAACGAGTCTTTGGCTTTGCCTCCGGTGGCCTGCGACACCTTCGACTTCATGTATTCGATGTATGCGTCAAGCGCGCCAAACGCCGCACCCACCGCAGGGGTGGAAACCGAGCGCACGTGAATCTGGCCAAACGGGTATTTGTAGACGGGCGACGGATTGGTTTCGTTGCCGGGGCTCTTCTGACGGAAGCCATCGGAGAACTTGTGCATGCGGTGGTCGGGCACGAACGCGCCGTCGACCACGACATCCTTGCTGCCCGAGCCGCGAAGGCCCGACGTGTGCCAGTTGTCGATGATCTCGTAGTCCGACCGCGGCACGAGGAAGGTGCGCATGTCGGGCGGAGCGCCCTCCTCGGAAGGCACGAAGCCGCCGAGGAACACCCAGTCGCAGTGGTCGCAGCCGCTCGAAAACGACCATCGGCCGCTGAGCTTCACGCCGCCGTCCACCCATTCGGTTTCAGCTACGGGCATGTACGACGACGAGATTAGGGTCTTCGGGTTTTCCTTCCAAACCTCGTCCTGCGCTTCGGGCGGGAACAATGCGAGCTGCCAGGAGTGGACGTTGAGAACACCGTACACCCATGCGCTCGACGCGCAGCCGCGACCGAGTTCGAGCTGAAGATCGAAAATGATGGAAGGGTCCATCTCGTAGCCGCCGTACCGACGCGGCTGCACGACTTTGAAGAAGCCGAGGCGGTGGAAGTCTTCGATGGTCTCTTCTGGGAGATGACGAAGCTCGGATGCTTTCGTCTGTCGCTCGCGCAGCGTCGGCGCGAGATCGCGGGCTCGCTGGATGAGCTCTTCGCGGGTGGGAATCGGGTTGTGGTCTCCGTCCATTTCGGTATCTCCAGGCCTCGTGGAATCCATTGCGACTGCTGTGGTCTGAGTCATTCAATCACCGCTTTACAGAGTATAGCTCACGGGCCATAAAGTAGAACATGTTCTAGCCTGATTCTGGACGCAAGTCCAGCTGGCTCTCCGCTTCATAGGGCGCGCATTCGGCACCTGAAAGGACCTAAATTACATGCCGATTCCGAATGGCCTACGGGCTGTCGATCTGATGATGAACATACCGGATGGCGACCCGGCAGCCTGGTATGAATTCATGAAACCACTGCTGCTCGATGAGGAGAGCCGAAAGGTCTTCAAGATGCCTGCGCAGTACATGTTCAAGGACATTCCGCAGATCGGAGACCAACCGGACTTTGTCCAGTACGCGATCGACGAGATGGATAAGTGGAACATCGAGCGCGCAATGCTCGGTATTTCCGGGCCGAACTCGACGAACCTCGACGCATGCAAGAACCACCCTGATCGTTTCTTCCCCTCCTACGGTGCAAATCCCAACAACGGAATGGAAGAGGTCCGAACGATCCGGAAGCTACACAAGGAGCACGGCATCAAGGCCGTGACGGGTTTCCCTTCGGGCCTCTGTCCGCAGGTGCCGTTGAACGACAAAAAGTACTATCCGATCTACGCCACGTGCATTGACCTAGACATTCCGATCTGCCTGACGGTCGGAGTGCCCGGGCCACGCATCCCGATGGAGCCACAGAAGGTCGAGCATATCGACGAGGTCTGCTGGTTTTTCCCGGAGCTGAAGTTCGTCATGCGCCACGGCGCGGAACCCTGGGTCGACCTCGCGGTGAAGCTAATGCTCAAGTACCCGAACCTCTACTACAGCACGAGCGCATTCGCGCCGAAGCACTACCCGAAGGCGATCGTCGACTACGCGAACACGCGCGGCGCCGACAAGATTATGTACGCCGGGTACTTCCCCATGGGCCTATCGCTCGAGCGCATCTTCACGGACATGCAGAACGTGCCGTTCCGCGAGCACGTGTGGCCCAAATTTCTGCGAGGAAACGCGGTCAAAGTCTTCAAGCTGGATGAATAGGAGCCCCTTCAGATGAGTGATTCTCCCGACCTCTTGGTCGAGCAGGACGGACACGTTCTCGTTCTCACCATGAACCGCCCCGAGGCACGCAACGCGCTGTCGCTCGACATGCTCGATCGGATGTCTGCAGCGTGGGACGAGATCAACGACAACCCCGACATCCGGTGCGCGATTCTCACCGGTGCCGGCGGGAACTTCTGCGCTGGCGCCGATCTCAAAGCAATGAACAGCAAACCGGTCGACCAGCAGTACGAGGAGTCCGACCACGACCCTTCCTACATCAAGCCGCTTCTGAAGGGCTTCACCCTGAAGAAGCCTCTGATCGCTGCCGTCGAAGGCTTTGCGATCGCAGGCGGAACGGAAATCCTACAAGCGACCGACATTCGAGTCGCTGCGAAGAGTGCTGTATTCGGAGTGTCGGAAGTGAAGCTCGGCCTGTTCCCGCTGGGTGCATCGGCGGTTCGTCTGCGTCGCCAGATTCCGTACGCCGTTGCGGCCGACATGCTGCTCACGGGCAACACGCTCAACGCCGAGGAAGCCTACCGCTACGGGCTGGTTCGCTACCTCACCGAAGACGGAGCCGCGCTCGAAAAAGCGCGCGAGCTCGGTGAACGCATTGCGCGCAACGGTCCGGTGGCCGTTCAGGCAGTCCTGCGCACACTCCGCGAAACCGAATGTCTGCCCGAGCCCCAGGCGCTTCCCATCGAAGCCAAGATCGGGATGCGCGTCTTCATGAGCGAGGACGCGAAAGAGGGGCCGAGGGCGTTTGCGGAGAAGCGTCGGCCGGAGTTCAAAGGGCGCTGAGCGGCAAATCGCGCGGGTTGGTTTGTAAGTGGTCGGGATGGTTGGGGTTTTAGGTGCCCCGCGTGTCCCTTAATTTGAAGGCTTGGAAGGGGTAGCGGGTGAAGTCGGGGGGGACCAGCTGCTTCGTGGCGTCTTCGACTTCGAAGCGGGCGTAGAGCGATTCGTCGAGCTCGAACGCGCGGGCGTGGGTGGTGAAGAGGAGCTCGCCCCCTCGGTTCAGGGTGCGCATCGCCTGTTCGATCAACGGCCCGTGGTGTTTGTGGATGTTGAACGGCGCTTTGCTGCCCTTCGAGCGTGAGAACGTCGGAGGGTTCACGAAAATCCAGTCGTAGCGATCTCGGGCCTTGGCGATCCATCGGGTCGCATCGCTTCGAAAAAAGCGGTGCCGGTTCGGGTCAAGGTCGTTGGCCTGGAAGTTTCGCTTTCCCCAATCGAGGTAGGTGTTCGACAGGTCGACGCTCGTGGTTTGCTTCGCGCCACCCACCGCAGCGGCGACGCTGACCGAGCAGGTGTACGCGAACAGGTTCAGCATGCGCTTTCCCTTGCAGCGCTCGGCGGCGTAGGCCCGGACGTCTCGGTGGTCCAAGAAGAGCCCGGTGTCGATTCGGTCTTCGAGGTTGACGATGAAGCGGAGATCGCCTTCGCGTACGACGATCTCGGATTCGTCTCGAGCGAGGCGCGCGTACTGGTCACCCTGGTCGTGCTTCCGGCGTACTTTGACGACGAGGTCGTCGGGCGCGATACCGAGTGCGTCGGGCAGCGTGAGGATGACGTCTTGAACGCGCTGCTGAGCTTCAGGATCTTCCGCGTCGCGTTCTTTTTGGAAGACATGGACGATGGCTTTCTCGGGATAGCGGTCGACCGCGACGTTGAACTCGGGAATGTCAGCATCGTAGACCCGGTAGCAATCGATCACGTTGCGCCTGGCCCAGCGTCCCCACTTCTTCTTGTTCTTCTTGATTCGGTTCGCGAACATCTCGGCCTTCTCGCTCGGCTTTCGCCAGGCCGGTCCCCCTTCGGCGCCCGCCGCCCCACCCCGCACGGGAATCTCGAGCAGCCGGCACTCGATCGCCCCGTTGAAGAGGACGTGACGTCGCGTGGGCCGAAGCCCGAGGTGTTTTAGATTGCCGCCTTGCGCCGCGAACACGAATGCCGTCCAGCCTCCGAACTCGCGCTTCAGGGTGTCCCCGAGCGCTTGGTAAAAGAGAAAAAGGGTCCCTTCGTCACCGAGACGCTGACCGTAGGGAGGATTGCACACCAGGATCCCATGCTCGCCCGGAGCGGTCGCGTCGGTCAGTTCCTGCTCGGCAAGCGACACGAAATCCTCGACGCCAGCAGCGCGTAGATTCTCACGCGCCGACGCCAGCGCGTTCGTCGACGCGTCCAGTCCGATGATCGCTGCAGGGCACTCCTGCTTACGAGCAGAACGTGCGTCGCGAAGTTCGGCATCGAATGCGTCGGCGTCATGACCAAGCCACGACTCGAAGCCAAACCGTTTCCGGAGTAGCCCCGGCGCGCAGTCGGTCGCCATCAACGCCGCCTCGATCAAGAACGTCCCGGACCCACACGTAGGGTCGAGCAGCGGCAGTCCCTGACGGGCCGCCTCGGGCCACCCCGCGAGATGGAGGATGGCCGCCGCCAGGTTTTCCTTGAGCGGCGCTTTTCCGCCCGAGCGTCGGTATCCTCGGCGGTGCTGCGCCTCCCCTGAAAAGTCGAGACTGAGCTCGTGGTGTCGTTCGCCGACGTGGAGGTGAAACCGAATCCCTGGGTCGTCCTTGTCGACGCTCGGTCGACGGCCGGAGTGATCTCGAAACGCATCGACGATGGCGTCTTTGGCGCGCTGAACCCAGTAATGGGAGGCAAACGAGCTCCTCGGCGCTTTCGAGCTCCCGATCGCGAAC
The DNA here is from genome assembly GCA_965601515.1 of uncultured Myxococcales bacterium. Lineage (GTDB taxonomy): Bacteria > Myxococcota_A > Polyangia > Polyangiales > Houyiibacteriaceae > SG8-38. The sequence goes on from CBFCWN010000045.1 coordinate 10,994, forward strand.
GTCGTCGAGGCATCGAAATGCTCCCACCAGGGGATCTCTCGAAGCGCGGCATAGAGCTCGTCATCGTTCACGGCGTCCACCTGCGCGAGCGACATCAGCACGCGCGATGCGATGCGCGAACCCAGCACCATTCGGTATCCGGTTCGAAGGTCCCCAACGGCATGGACGGCCGTGGGACGCACCTCGCTCACCTCGACATCGAGGGCGCGCAGCTCGCTTGCGAGCACCTCCTCGCAGCCTTTCGGACAAGGAAGCACCCATCGATGTGATGGCGTGGAGATGATTCGGCCTACTCGGCGAACAGCAATAGCGTGGCTTTGTCGGTGTCGGCAAGCACCTGAGCGACATCATGCAGGCCGCCGGCCCACCCGACGAAGGACGCAAACCAGACGTTCTGCAGGATCGACGCAATGGTGCGCTCCCGCTCGTCTGCCTCGCCACCCCACTCGACGTGGTCCCCTGGGGCCTCACCCCGAATCGCCGCCATGACCATCGCGGTAATCAATGCGTGAAAGCTTGCGACGCGCTCCGTGATGTTCGGGTCGCCGGAGGCCAGCGAGCGAACGAGCGCTTTGGCGAGGTTCGGCTTCCGAAGGAGCCCCTTGGTCAGCGCGTTGAAAACGAAGCGAACTCGTTCGACGGGCGTCTCGCCCGGCACTGGCTTCTTGCCGAGCTTGGCGACGAGCTTCTCGCTCTCTTGCTCGAGGGCGGCAATGAGGATTTCTTCCTTGCTCGCGAACCGCTTGTAGACCGTGCCCAGCGCGACCTGCGCCGTGGCCGCGACGTCCCTCAGCCGAACGGCCTGGTATCCGTCGCGCTCCGCGAGGGCCACGGCCGTGTCGACGATTCGCTTCGCTCGGTCGTCCATTCTCAGTACCCGACCTCGGTCTGCGGCATGTAGAACTTCTGGTACCACCGGCGAAGGCCTCCGACGTCGCCGTCGCCGTCGCAAAGAATCGGTCGGGTCCGGTACTTCTTGTTCTCCCAGATCGCGATGTCTTCCTTGAAGCCGACGATGATGTTCTCGCGGTAGCCCTCGAGAAACTCGTCTTTGCCCTGCTTCACGTTGGACGTGTCGATCATCGCTCCGATGCGGACGTGCACCTTCTCCGTGTCCACCGGGGTGTGACACAGGAGCATGATGTTTGGAAGGACACTATCCATCTCCGTGAGCATGTAGCCTGGGCCGTAGTACGTGGACTGCAGCTCGAAGTGGTCCTCTCCACCACCACGCGGATAGGCGACCCCTTTCACGCGCTGAATGCCGATGTGGCCTTTGAACTCGTTCCCGAACTCGTTGGCCCAGGTGCCGTGGACCGGGCCGAAGTGACCCTTGTCGGCGAGGTTTTCGACGATCTCTTTCGGATGGGTCTTGATTTCGAGCAGCGCCGAACCCCAGTCGGTCCAGGCGTCGGTGCCGTATTCCGGAATGTCGGGAATCTCCCAGGTGGGCTCCTCGCCCTCTTCGTGAGCGTTCCAGATGAAGATCAGGCCGTTGTGTTCCTGCACCGGGTTGTTCTTCACGCACGCGCGCGGCGGGATGCGCTTGGCGTAGGGAACCTCGACGCACTTCCCGGTTTCGTCGAAGCGCCAGGCGTGGAACGGGCACACGATACTCTCCTCGACGACCTTGCCTCCGTAGCCGAGGTGCGCGCCGAGGTGTGGGCAAAACGCATCGTGGACGATGGCGTTGCCGGATTCGCTTCGATAGAGAACCATCTCGCGACCGAAGTACTTGATGGGCTTCACATCTCCCGGCTCGAGCTCACTCGACACACCGATGACGAACCATCCGCGCGGATAGCCAGGAAAAAGCTCTTCTTCTTTTTCTTGCGCTGCAGACATGTGTTCCTCTCGCTCAGCCCTGAGACTCACGCGTTCGCGCTCGCCTGTTCGCGGGCAATCTCCTCCGCCCACTTGTAGTCTGGTTTACCGCTCGGAAAGCGCGAAACGGTCTCGGTGATGGTGATCTGGCGCGGGATCTTGTAGCCGGCCACGTGCTGACGGCAGTGGGCCTGCACCTCCTCGAGGGTCAGGCTCTCGTGTTCTCGAGTGTTGAATACCGCGGCGACTTTGGAGCCGAACCTCGGGTCGGGAACGCCGACGACGAGCGCGTCGACGATCTTTGGATGCGCCTTCAGCGCCTCCTCCACCTCTTCCGGGAACACTTTCTCGCCGCCGGTGTTGATGCACTTGCTTCCGCGGCCGAGGAAGGTGATTCGACCGTCTGCCTCGACGGTGGCGAAATCGCCGGGGACGACCCAGCGCTTTCCGTTGAAGTCCTTGAAGCGTTCAGCGGTCTTGACCGGGTCTTTGTAATACCCGAGCGGAAGGCGACCGGAGCGCGCGACCAAGCCCATCTTTCCCGACCCCGGCTCGATTTCGTTTCCGTCTTCGTCGAGAACGGTGACTTCTTCGCCCATGTAGAACGAGGGCCGGCCCTCGTGGCTGTCTTCGTCGCCGGCAGCTCGCCCGAGGTCGCCCGATTCGCTCGTTCCGAAACTGTTGACGATCATGACGTCGGGCAGGAGCTCTTCGATTTCCTGCTGGACGCTTGCCGAAAGAATCGCGCCCGCGGACGCGATGACGGCGAGGTTCGACATGTCGTAGTCACCCGACTTCAGCTCGTCGATGAGCGGAATCGCCATGGCGTCACCCACCAACGAAATCGTCGACACGTCTTCCTCAGCGACGAGCTGCAGAATGCGCTTGGCATCGAAGCTCGGCCCGGCTTGAAGCACGAGCTTGCCGCCGGTGAGATTGCAAATGAACTGGGTGAACTGCGCCGCGCCGTGAATGAATGGCGCACACGGGAGCATAGTGACCGTGTACCACCCGTCCTTGGCTTGCTCGACCAGCTGCTCGGGCGACTCGACGGCGTCACCGCCTGGCGACCCGCCCTGGAGGGCAGAAAAGAACAGGTCTTCATGCTGCCACATGACGCCCTTCGGCATGCCTGTCGTACCGCCGGTGTAGATGATGTAGAGGTCTTTGCCGGAGCGCGGAGCGAAGTCGCGCTCCTCGGAGCCCTGCGCGAGGGCCGACTCGTACTCGATGGACTCCTGATCGGCCACAGCGTCGGTGCCATCGTCGATGACGACGAGCGCCTTGAGGGGTTCGAGCCCCGCGTTGGCCTCGTTGATGACCGGAAGGAAACGGCGCTGAGTGACGATGCCCTTCAAGTCGGCGTTGTCGATCATGTAGCGCACCTCAGGCGCAACGAATCGGTAGTTGATGTTGATGCCGACGGCGCGAATCTTGAAGAGCGCGAGAATCGCTTCGACGAACTCGTGTCCGTTGAAGAGGTGAAGGCCAACGTGGTCGCCCTGCCCGATGCCTCGCGACTGAAAGTAGTGCGCGAGACGGTTCGCTCGCTTGTCGAGCTCCGCGTAGGTCCTCTTCACCTCACCGGTCGACAGCGCGAGGCTGTCCGGCACAACGTCAGCGATGGATTCGTAGAGGTCCGCAAGATTGTATTCCATCGTCACTCCTGCTCATCGTTCCGAAGAAACCGCCCACATCGCGAAAAACTGAGAGCCTCCACCGTACGCATGGCCAATCGCCATCTTGGCGCCGTCGACCTGATGTTGTTCCGCGGTGCCGCGCACCTGACGTGCAGCCTCTGCGAACCGAAGCATGCCGCTTGCGCCGATGGGGTTGGTGCACATGACGCCGCCGGACATGTTCCACGGCATCTCGCTTCCGAGCTTCGTCTTGCCGTCCATGGTCATCTTCCAGCCCTGGCCTTCCTCGGCGAATCCAAGATTCTCGAGCCACATCGGCTCGAACCAGGAAAACGGCACGTACACCTCGGCGCAGTCGACGTCCTTCATCGGGTCGGTGATGCCCGCCTCGTCGTACACGTCCTTGGCGCAGAGCTGTCCGGCCGCGGGGTTGACCTGATCGCGCCCGGCAAAGAAGGTGCGCTCGGTGCGGACCGAGGTTCCCCTCACCCACGCGGGGTTCTTCACGCGCTTGGCGTTCTTCTCGTTGACGAGAACCATCGCGACGGCACCGTCGGACGAAGGACAGGTTTCCGAGTACCGAATGGGATCCCAGAGCATGGGCGATGCTTTGACCTCCTCGAGGCTCTGTTTGAGGTGCAGGTGGGCGTCGGGATTCAAACACCCGTGCGCTCGGTCCTTGACCGCGACCATACAACCCGTGTCCGGATGCGGGTCTGCACGGCGAATGTAGGATCGAATGAGGGGTGCAAAGTAGCCGCCGGCTCCGGCGACGAGCTGCGGCTGAAAAGGCACGGCGGGCGACAGAGCCCACATGGCGTTCGATTCGCTCTGCTTTTCGAATGCTAGCGTCAGGACCTTTTCATGGACTCCGCCCTGAACGAGGTGTGACGCGACCACAGCCGTGGAACCGCCCACCGAGCCCGCGGTATGGACGCGGAAGATCGGCTTGCCTGCCGCGCCGAGCGCATCCGAGAGCCAGAGCTCGGGCATCATCACCCCTTCGAACATGTCCGGTGCGGTGCCGATGACGATGGAGTCGATGTCCTTCCACGTCATGTCCGCATCTTCGAGGGCGCGAAGCGCGGCGTCGCGCACGAGTCCAGGGATCGAAAGGTCCCGGCGGCTCTCTCGGTGCTTCGTCTGCCCGATGCCAATCACGGCGCAGTACTCAGCCATTATTCTCCCTCCAAGACGGCAACGAGGTTTTGCTGAAGGCACGCTCCGCTCGTCGCGTGCGCGACGGCCCGGTTGGCGCTTCCGTCGAAGATGCGGCTCGCGGCCTCACCAAAGCGAATCAGCCCCGCGGTCATGACCGAATGGGCGCAAAGCGCTCCACCAGACGGATTGACGTCGACGTCGTCGCCAAGCCCCATCGCCTCGCGCAGGATGAGCTCCTGGTGCGCGAACGGAGCGTAGAGCTCCGCCACGTCGACCTTGCCCTGCCCGACGCCGGCCTTCTCGGCAGCCAACTTCGCCGAGACCGAAGTCGTGAGGTCGCGCTGCCCTAGCCCACTAGGCTCGATTCGATGATCGATGCCGCGAATCCAGGCCGGCCGCTCCACGAGCTCTTTGGCTTTGTCGCCTGCTGCGAGGACGATCGCCGCCGCCGCGTCGGAGAACGGGGCGCACATACTTTGGCGCAGCGGAGAGGACACGTACGGCTCGTCCAGAACGGCCTCGACCGTGACCTCGTCCTTCAGGTGCGCGTTGGGGTTGTTGGCAGCGCTCTTCCGGCTCCTCACCGCAACTTCGGCAAAGTCTCTTTCGGAGGCTTTGCCCGAGTCGATCATCGCCTGTGCCTGAAGCGCCGCCGAGCTCATGAAATCAAGGCCGAGCGGCTGCACGTAGTAAGGGTCGTTCTGAAGGTTCATCACCTCCGCGATCGGACCCATCGAGCTCTTGCCGAACGAGTAGACCAATGCCGTATCGATGTCGCCGTGCATCAAACGCACCCACGCTTCGAAGAGCGCGAAGGCACCGTCCATCTCGACGTGCGACTCGCGAATCGGAGGCCACGCGGCCAGACCGTCGACCGCGGCAACGAACGAAAACGCGCGACCGATCAAGTAGTCGGAGCTCCCTGAGCACGTGAAGCCGATATCGGACTGCTTGAGCCCGACCTGCTTCATCGCGTCCGACGTCACCGGCTGAAGGAGCTCGGCCTCATCGGCGGCTTCGATCTCCGTGACCGACGGAAGCTGAGCAAACGAAACGATGGCGACGTCACGCATCAGAGGTGCTCCTCGTAGTCCTCGAACGGCACGTCCGGCTCCCCGGTCGGTTCGAAGTAGAGAATGTTCTCGAGCGAGGTCACCCACTCGTCCTTCGGCTTCCACTTCGCCTTGACGCGCATGCCCATGCGAATCTGGTCGTACGGAATGCCGCTGATCAAGTGATAGATGGGCATGTCGGCACCGTCGAGCACGATCGCCCCGAAGCAGTACGGCGGCTTGAGCTTCTGCCCTTCGAATGGAATCCGGATGACGGTGAACGTGGTGAGCACACCCTCTTGCGCCACCTCGACGTATTCGTCGGTCGAGTTCCCGGTGATGGGGTCGGACGCTCGAGGAGGAACGTAGACCTTTCCTGACTCTGGGTCGCGACCGCCGATGATCTTTCCTCGTTCCAGGCCTCGCAGATACGCGGTGTAGTGTTTGCCGGGCTTGACCTCGTATTCGAGCCTGACCGGGCTCGGCGTGTACGGGAGCATCGGTTCGAAGCAGGCGATGTCGCGAATCGTCCCGCCCTTTTCGTCCGCCCAACGAAGGCGAACGCGCATGCCCGTCTTCATTCGTTTCGCAGCGCCCGCGTCGACCGCGTGCACCATCGCATTGTCGGTGCCGTCGATTTGAATGAGCGCAAATGCGAACGGACGGTCGAGCGGATGACTCCCGAGCGGCTGCTCCACCCACGACCAAGACTTCACGGTGCCGGACGGTCGAAGCTGCACGAACTCGCCGGTCGTGGGTTCACCCTCCTCGTCGTATTCGAGAGGTGGGCAAAGCACTCGACCGTCGGCCGTCTTGACGCCTTCGAGGACTTCGTAGCGAAGGTTCTCGAGAAAGCGCCCGACGACCGGGCCCGTGCTTCGGGTGTACGAATATTCGAGAACGTACGGCGCCGAAAGAATCTCGCTCATAGGTGTTCGGTCGCTCCGGTTGATCAGCCCTGGGGAAAGAACTTCTGCATCTTTTGAGCAAGCGCGATGTTGCCCTTCACCTTCAGCTTGCGAGTGAGGAACGCCTTCCGACCGTCCAGGTCGCCGTTCGCCATTTCGACGAACTTCGACGCGTCCATCATCACGTTGAGCGTCGGCTTCTCGACGCCGCCGGTCGACACGCCCTTGAACTCACCGTCCTCGATCGTGACCGTCCACTCGCCGCCCCCGTCGCCGCTCAGCGTGTACTGGATCTGCGCGCTGACGCCGCCGGCCTGGTCGGCAAGGAAGCGATCTTTGAGGGTGTCGAAATACTCTGCTGTGTTGGCTACTTTGGCCATATCCACCTCCCGCTGCGGGTCGTGCTTGGGTCAAAAAGAAGTGAAACGTGTTCTATTTTGCCCGGACGCTTACGTCAAGCCGCGCCGCCCCGGTACGCCGCAAAAAACGATGGAACGCCACCGGTCGGCGTCAGTCGTTCGCGGGCGGAGGAGCGATCGAGCCCACCAGATGGAGGCCCGCGACGCATTCCTCTCCGACCCGTCGCGCCCAGATGACCCGGGCCCGCTTCATGATCTTGCGACCTGAACGGGTGGTGATGCGGACGTCCAGCAGCGTGCCCGTAGAAAGCCAGCCGTCGAGCACGATCTGCATACCGGTCGAGCTGACGTCCAGCGCGGTCGCCTCGACCTGGATCGGGGAAAGGATGTCGACGTGTGCATCGGACACCCATCGCTCGGCATGCCGTCGTTCCTCGCCAATGTGCGAGGAAGGACGGACCTCCGAGTGCTTACGCGGAGGCGGTGGTTGCGACCCTGGCTTTGGAAGCTTGGAGGCCATATCGCCCTGGCCTCTCATGATGCCCAGCTCGAAGGATGCTGTCGAATAAGAGGGACCCTCGTGTACGGAACGTCACAATCCACACACGCGAACCTATCGTCTGGACGAAGTTTCCAGCGAACGTGTGCTCAGTCGAGCCGCTCGATGATGGTCACGTTGGCCTGACCACCCCCCTCGCACATCGTCTGGAGGCCGTAGCGGCCGCCGGTGCGCTCGAGCTCGTGTAGAAGCGTGGTCATCAGCTTGGCGCCGGTCGCGCCGAGCGGATGTCCGAGCGCGATCGCTCCGCCGTTCACGTTCACCTTCTCGAGGTCGGCGCCGAGTTCCTTCGCCCATGCGCACACCACCGGGGCGAACGCCTCGTTGATCTCGACCAGGTCGATGTCATCGAGGCTCATGCCCGTCTTTTCGAGGGCGTACCTGGTTGCGGGGATGGGCGCCGACAGCATTCGAATCGGGTCTTCACCGCGCACGCTGAGATGGTGAACGCGAGCCCGCGGCTTGAGGCCGTACTCCTTCAATGCCTTCTCGGAAACGATCAGCATGGCCGCCGCTCCGTCGGAAATCTGGCTTGCCACCGCAGCGGTGAGGCGACCGCCGTCCATCAGCACGGGAAGCGCCGCCATCTTCTCGAGCGTGGTGTCCGGGCGCGGGCCCTCGTCGGCCTTCACGTCGCCAAAAGGAATGATTTCACGGTCGAAACGCCCCTCGCTTTGCGCGCGGATCGCCCTCTGATGACTCTGATAGGCAAACTGCTCGAGCTCCTCGCGCGAAAGGTCCCAGTCCTTCGCGATCATCTCTGCGCCGTAGAACTGATTGACGGGCTTGTCGCCGTAGCGCTCCGACCACCCGACGGAGGTGGAGAACGGATCGGGAACGCCGAGCTCTTTTCCGGCGAGCATCGACGCGCCGATCGGAATCATGCTCATGTTCTGCACACCGCCGGCGACGACCACATCTTGCGTGCCACTCATGACGCCCTGGGCCGCGAAGTGCACCGCCTGCTGGGACGATCCGCACTGGCGATCGATGGTGACGCCTGGCACGTGCTCCGGGTACCCCGCGGCGAGCCAGCAGGTTCGCGCAATGTCGCCGGCCTGAGTGGCGACCGTGTCCACGCAGCCGAAGACCACGTCGTCGACGACGCCCGGATCGATGCCAGCACGCTCGACGAGCCCCTTGATGACGTGTGCGCCGAGGTCGGCGGAGTGAACCTGGCTGAGACCGCCACGCTTCTTGCCGACGGGCGAACGGACTGCTTCGACGATATATGCTTCGGGCATCTGAACCTCGCTGTTTAACGTTCTGTAAAGGTACTCCGCGATGCCCGCAAGGGGCTCGCGCCTAGCTCATAGAAGGTGCCGACCCACTCTCTCACGGTGAAACGCCGTATCTCCGTGGGCAGCAGCAAGTGCCCAGGCCCGTTTCATCCACATGTGCAGGTCGCATTCGATCGTGTAGCCAATCGCACCGTGAACCTGGAGCGATTCCTTCGAGACGAATCGTGCAGCCTCCCCTGCGTAAACCTTGGCAAGGGACACGGCCACGTGGGCTTCGTTGGCGCCGGTGGCCATCTCCCAGCCGGCTCGATAGACCAGCGGCCGGGCGAACTCCTGTTCGATGAGGGCGTTCGCGAGGCGATGCTTGACGGCCTGCTGGGCGCCAATCGGCTTGCCGAACTGTTCTCGATCCTTTGCGTACTGAACGCTCATATCGAGCATTCGGCGCGTGAGACCGACGAGCTGTGCAGCGGTGCCTAGCGCCGCTCGTTCGCGCCCTAGTGCGAAGAGCGCGCGGATGTCGACGTCTTCGCGCATGCGGTACTGCGCGGACGCTTCGAACTTCACTCGACCAAGGTTCCGAGCCCGGTCGACGGACGTTTCCGCCGTCACGGCGACATCGGAAAGCGGCACGCAGTACCCGACTCCCGCTCGCTCCGCGACCAGCACGTCGGCAGAAGATGCGTACGGAACGACCTCCTGGTCTTCGAACGCAACGACGAGCTTCGCCTCGCCAGAGGCAACAGGGCCAAGCCATCGCTGTTGCTGAGCGTCCGTGCCTCCAGCTTCCAGCAGCGGGACCCCAACGGCAACCGTGTCGACGAGCGGCCCGGGGAGCGCGGCGTATCCGGTTTCCTCCAAGGGAAGGAGGACGTCGAGCTCGCTCATGCCCAGGCCCCCGACGTCTTCGGATGCGGTCATGCCGATGACGCCCGTCTCGGCGAGGGTCGCCCAGACCGCGTCTGCACCCGAACGCTTTCCTTCCCAGGTCGCGCGCACGACGTCTGGCGGACACTCCCGCTGCAGCACCTCGCGAACCGTGTCACGGAGCATTTTCTGGTCGTCGGTAAACGCGAAACGCATCGAGCGGCTTCCTGTTACTTCTGGTTATTTCCGGTTATTTTCTCGGCAAACCGAGCACGCGCTCGGAGATGATGTTGCGCTGGATCTCGTTGGTGCCCGCGTAGATCGGGCCGGCAAGCGCGAACTGAAAGCCCTTCATCCAGTAGCCGGCATCGACCGCCGAGGGCGATCCCTCGTCGAGCTCGAGCGCGTCACCGATGATCGCGAGAGCGGTCTCGTGCGTGCGGACGTCCATGTCCGACCAAAAGACCTTGTTCATGCTGGAGTCCGGGCCAATCGGCTCACCCTCGGCCATGCGGGTGACCGTTTGGAAGGTGAACCAGCGGTAGGCCTGCGCATCCATCCACGCTTGAATGACTTGGTCGCGAAGGGTTGGATCGCAACGTTCTCGATAGCGGTGGTACAGCTCGACGAGCCGGGTCGCGATGGCCATGAAGCGACCCGGGCTTCGAAGACTGAGGCCGCGCTCCGAGCTGGTGGTCGCCATCGCAACTTTCCAACCCTGGTCGACCTCTCCGATGACGTCGGCGTCAGGAACGAACACGTCCTCGAGAAAGATCTCGGCGAAACCCTCGTCGCCGTCCAAGCGGTCGACCCCACGCACGGTGACGCCCTCGCCGCGCAGCGGGAACATGCAGTAGGTGAGACCACGATGTCGAGTCTGCTCCATGTCGGTCCGGAAAAGCCCGTAGGCCATGTCGCAGAACGCAGCGCGCGTGGACCACGTCTTCTGACCGCTGACGCGCCAACCTCCGTCGACCCGTCGAGCCGTGCTCTTCAGCGACGCCAGGTCGCTGCCCGCGTTCGGCTCGGACCACGCCTGCGCCCAGGTGACGTCGCCCCTCGCCATCGGGCGAAGAATGCGCTCCTTCTGTTCATCGGTGCCAAACTCGAAGAGCGTCGGCGCGAGTAGAAAAATCCCGTTCTGCGTGACACGGCTCGGCGCGCGTGCGCGGTAGTACTCCTCCTCGAAGATCAACCACTCGAAGAGCGAAGCCTCCCGGCCCCCGTACTCCTTCGGCCAGGAGACCGCAGCCCAACCGGCATCGAAGAGCCGGTGCTCCCACTCGATGTGAAGCGCGAACCCTTCCTGGGTGTCGCCCGACGGAAGCGGCCCGTCCGGTACGTTGGCTTCGAGCCATTGCCGGCACTCGCGCCGGAAGGCTTCTTCGCTCTCAGTGAAGTTGAGGTCCATTCGCGCTCCGCTCACCCACACAAGCGCTCGAGCGTTTGCTCGGCCTCCGCCATGATTCGCTGCAAGAGCTCGGCGACGGACGGGATCTCGTCGATGACTCCGGCGATTTGGCCGGTGGGCAAAATGCCAGCCTCGACCTTTCCGTCGACCATCGAAGCCTTGGTGAGCATCGGAGCGTTGGCGGCCATCGCCAGCTGAGACCACGTGAGCTCCTGGCTCTTCTTCATCGCCAACCCTTCGTCGAGAAGCTCGGACAGCGAGGTGCCCGTCACCTTCTTGAGCGAAAGCGCGTTCATCGCAGCTTTCGGGAACCGCATGAGGGGACCTGCCTTTTCGAGCTTGTCGATGAGCGAGGTGCGAATGACGCGCTGCGGGTACCCGTCGACCGCCCGCGTAACGACGGTGCCATTGGCTTTGGTCTCGAGGTAGATCTCCTTCACGTGGTCTGGGACCTGGCTCTCCTTGGTGAGCAGGAAGCGAGTACCCATGGCGATGCCCGCACCGCCCAGCGAGAGCGCCGCCACGAGCCCTCGCCCATCGCGAAAGCCGCCCGCACCCACGACCGGAATGTCGACGGCCGCCGAAACGTCCGGAAGAAGAATCGAGGTTGGGATTTGTCCCGTGTGGCCCCCACCTTCTTGGCCTTGCGCAATGACGGCATCGACGCCCCACGCCTGTACCTTTTCGGCATGACGTCGCGCACCGATCGTCGGCATGGTGAGAACGCCGGCGTCCTTGAGCGTCTTCACCACCTTTTCGCCCGGCGCCTGCGCGAAACTCGCCACCGTGACCTTCTCGCGAATCAGCAAGTCGACCCGGTCCATGATGTCCGCCTGATCGGCGCGCATGTTGACGCCGAACGGCTTCCCCGTGCGTTCCTTCACCTTGTGGATCGCCTCTTCGAGCTCGGGAAAAGTCATGGTGGCGGCCGCGAGAATGCCGAGACCGCCAGCCTCACTCGTCGCGGAGGTGAGGTTCGCACCAGACACCCAGCCCATCCCGGTCTGTACGATCGGATACCTCACGCCGAACAGCTCGCAGATGCGGGTGTGTAGCGCCGCCTTGCCTTGGGTCGGCGAAGAGGACGTGGTCGTCGCCGTGGTTTCGGTTTTCGCTTCAGTCATACGGCCACCTCTTTTTGCGCAAAGCCCCGTGGATCGAGCTCGCGCAGCATTCCGACGACCTCTGGGGCCGGAACGGGTGTCTTGTCCACCCCGTCCGGTACGACGAGATCGAAGCCGGTGTTGTCGAGGACGTCCTGCAGCTCGACTCCAGGATGAAGCGAGGCCAACCGCATCCGATGGTCCGGCGTGTCGAAGTCGAACACGCCGAGATTGGTAATCACGCGACGAATCTCGTGGAACCGACCTCCGTTACCGAGCGCGGACGCCCGGTCGTAGCCAACGCCACTCACCATGTCGACACTCGCGACGAGCGCGCGGGGGTTGTGGTTCGGCACCCAGTAGCTCGTCACATGGTTGATCGTGTTTCCAGGGGCTCCGCGAACGCCGAGCAGCTGGGCCTTCGGCTGCTTCCAATCGCCAATGCACGCGATGTTCTGGTTGCCGTATTGATCGATTTGAGACGCACCCATCATGACGTGCCGCTTTCCCCACCAGAGGGTTTCGAACACCGAGCCGAACGGCATCCAGCCTTCGACGTCGGAGTCGGTCGGCTTGGTGCCAAGCGGAAGCGGCCGCCGGAGCAACAGGTTGAATCCGTCGGTCATCAGGAGGTCGGGTGCGAAGGTGGCCTTTGCGAGGCGGGCGCCGAGGCTCGGCGTGGTCCCCATCGCGCTCACCAGGATTTCTCCGTCGTTCCTGAAGCACTCGGCAACGGCAAGCGCGCAAACGTCGGCGCGAGTGGCCTCGGTCGTGCTCATGATGCCACCGCCTTTTGGTATTCGTCCTCACTGACGTCGAGGTACTTCGCCCGGAACGCCTTCCAGGCGTCTTCGTCTCTGGCGGTCTTCGCGTACTCGCGTTGGAACGCTTCGTCGCGTGCATAGTCAGGCGGACACTCTGTGAAATGCGCGCCGCCTGGAGCTTCGACGACGCCATGCACCATCATCCGGTTGATCAGCAGGCTCTGAAGGGGGCCTCCCGAAATCAGGTCATCGGTGGACACGACTTTCTCGCAGCTCATGAACGCCTTCTTTGCCGACATGCAGAAGAGGTGGTCGAAGTACGGATCGCGACCGAGCGCCTGACCGTTTCCACTTTCGTCGCCGCGATTCATGTGAACGAACGCCACGTCGAGCTCGAGCGCAGGCACCGCAACCAGCTCTTCGCCGTCGTCGTAGGGGGACGTCACCGTCTTCAGGTGCGGGTTGATCGCGAGCACGTCGGAGCCGAGCCCCGCTCGGGTGGGAAGAAACGGAAGTCGCTGGGAGGCCGCACGCAGCCCGAGAAGAAACATGCCCTCGTCGAGCTCGACCGCGTCGATGGTTCCCGCTTGGCGCGCCTTTCGAAAGTGAGGCTCGAGCGGGATCGAGTCGAGAGAGACGAAACCGTAGATCGCCTTCCTCAGCTGACCGGTCGCGCAAAGAATGCCGACGTCGGGGCCTCCGTACGAGACCACGGTGAGGTCCTTCACGCCTTTTCTCACCAGCGCGCGGACAAAGGCCATCGGCTTTCGTCGCGAGCCCCATCCGCCAATCCCGATGGTCATGCCATCCGAGACTTCGGCGACGGCCTCTTCTACCGTCATTCGTTTGTCGGTCACGCTACCTCACTTCTGATCGGCCTTGGGGTCGCGCTTTTCGACGAACGCATCACGAGCCTCGTCCGCCACGCCGGCCAGGTTGAGCTCGAACGTGAAGCCCTGCTCGAAACGGTACGAGCGGTTCACGTCGACGGGGTCGATGTTGTTCAGACACTCCTTCGCGACACGTACGACGCGAGGGATCTTCTTGGTAAACGTTCGCGCAACTTCGCGAGCCTTATCGACGAGCTCGTCGGGCTCGACGACGGCGTACACCGAACCCCAGGCGTGAAGCTCCTCGGCCGTCGCCGGTTCACAGGTCAGCACCATCGCGCGCATCTTGAGCCGCGGCACCAAGCGCGCGAGATGCGTCGCGGCGCCAAGCGCTCCCCGATCGACTTCGGGAAGCGCAAACTTCGTCCCCTTGGCCGCGATCAAGATGTCCGAGTTTCCGGCCAGACCGATGCCGCCACCCACGCAGTAGCCGTGGCAGGCCGTGATGACAGGCACCTTGCACTCGTACACGGCCTTGAAGGATTCCCAGCAGCCCCGGTTTGCGCCGAGCAGCGCGTCGAAGCCCTCGGTGTTCTGCATCTCCTTGATATCGACGCCGGCGTTGAAGCCGCGCCCCTCCGCTCGGAGGATGACCACGCGGGCATCGGGGTGTTCACCAACGCTTCGGACGACCTCGGCGAGTTCGAACCAGCCCTTTACGGGAACCGCATTGACCGGGGGATAATCCACCACGATTTCCGCGATTCCATCAATGATTTCGTGCGAAATGCCCACGTTTCATTCCTTCGGGAAGCCACCAAAGTGAAACGCGTTTCAGTCTGCGGGTCAAGCCGACGAGGGCGGGACGGTCAGCGAAGCTGGTCGAAAAACGCTTCGATGCTCGGCGTGCTCGCCTGACCGATCCTTGCGAGCTCGGAGCGCATGCGCGCGAGAGCGCTTGGGAGATCCGACACCGTCAGCGTACGCAGGGGCGGCGTTCGAAATCGATACACGACGCGGAGCACGGCTCGAAAAATCGCCTCGGGGAGCACGATGACCAACGCGAAGTCGTCGCGCGCAATCTCGTCACGATGCGCTTCGAGCCAGTCTGCAAAGATCTTCCGGTTCCGCGCGGAGATCACGCCCGTTCCGCGCTCGTGGTTGATCAAGAGTAGGAACGGGCGATTGTGCTCGAGATGGTACTCGGCGACGCTGAGCAGAAGCGCGGCTTCATGATCTTCGAGCTGCCGCGGCAACTTCAAGTCGTAGAAGATCGCCGGAGAGCTGCTTGCATCGATGCGAATGCGCTCCGACTCGTAGGTCGGGTTCGCATCCCAGTCCCAATCCACCATCGATTGACCCCTGTCGAAAAGAAAAGCCGGCCCGGCGTCGAGAACCTCCAACGGCGGCCAAAGTATGGCCGCATTACAGCGATTATCAACCCGTGATCGAGCACGAAATGAAAGATGTCACACGGATCCGCGCCGTTGATCGCGATGCGACTTGGCGATATCACGCCGACGTGTTCCGAACGATACCGGAGATGCTCGCGCATCAGGCCGAAACCCTGGCCGGGTCGATCGCCATTGTGGACGGCCCGACGACGCTGACGTTCGACCAGCTGGCCGCAAGAGTCGACGAAGCGGGTCGCGCACTGCTCGCGCTGGGCGTGGAGAAAGGAGACCGCGTCGCGATCTGGGCCCCGAACATGTGGGAGTGGGTGGTTTGCGCGCTCGCGACTCACTCGACCGGCGGCGTCGTGGTTCCGGTCAATACCCGATACAAGGGCATCGAGGCGGCTTACCTGCTCGAAAAGAGTCGCGCGAAGGTTCTGTTCACGGTCACGGGGTTTCTCGACGTCGACTACGTCGCGCTCCTCGAAGGCACCGACGCCGAGCTACCGGACCTCGTGCAAACCGTCGTGATACGCGGAACGGCTCCCGACGGAACGCTCGACTACGCGACGTTTCTCGAAGGCGCATCATCGGTCGACGAGGCTTCGCTGCGCGACCGCGCAGCGACGGTCGAACCGGACGACCTCGCGGACATTCTGTTCACGTCGGGGACGACCGGGAAGCCCAAAGGGGCGATGTGCACCCACGCACAGAACCTTCGGGTGTTCGACGCGTGGAGCTCCATCGTTGGTCTGCGTGAGGGCGACCGCTCTCTCATCGTGCTCCCGTTCTTTCACAGCTTTGGCTACAAGGCCGGGTGGTTCGCGGGGCTGATGCGTGGCGCAACCGTGTTCCCCGAACCGATCTTCGACGTCAACGTCGTGCTGCGGCGTGTTCAAGAAGATTCGATCACCATGCTGCCGGGGCCGCCGGCGTTGTATCAATCGCTGCTGCTTCATCCAGAACGCAAGGACTACGACATTTCTTCGCTGCGACTCGCGACGACCGGCGGAGCCGTGATTCCGGTGGAGCTCATTCACCGGATGAAAGACGAGCTTGGGTTCGAGACCGTCGTCACCGCGTATGGTTTGACGGAGAGCTGCGGCGTCGTGACGACATGCAGGCTCGACGACGACGCAGAGACCATCGCAACGACGAGCGGGCGGGCGATCCCCGATGTCGAAGTGGCGATCGTCGATGCCGACGGGAAGAAGCTCCCTCCCGATGAGCCCGGAGAGATCCTGGTGCGCGGCTACAACGTGATGAAGGGCTACTTCGACGCGCCTGAGGAGACCCAAAAAGCCATCGATAGCGACGGATGGCTCCACACGGGCGACATCGGCAGCCTCGACTCCCGCGGCAACATCAAGATCACCGACCGTCTCAAGGACATGTTCATCGTCGGAGGCTTCAATGCCTACCCGGCGGAAATCGAGAACGTGCTCCTCCAGATGCCGGGGGTGGGCGAAGTCGCGGTCATCGGAGTTCCGGACGAGCGTCTTGGCGAGGTCGGGATGGCGTTCGTCGTCCCAGCGCCCGGAACCTCGCTCGATCCCGACTCGGTAATCGCGTGGAGCCGCGACAACATGGCGAACTTCAAAGTGCCTCGCCGCGTCGAGGTGCTCGAGGCGCTTCCCCGAAACGCCACCGGCAAAGTCGTGAAGTTCGAGCTTCGGGAACGGGCGAATGCCTGAGTTCCCGAGCGGTGTGGCATTGGTGGTCGGCGGAAGCGGCGGCATCGGCAGCGCCGTCGCTCGCGGCCTTGCGGCTCGAGGCGTCGCGCTTGGAATCACGTATCGAAGGAATCAAGACGCGGCTGAGGAAGTCGCTCGCGGGATCCGCGAAGACGGCGGATCGTGCTCCGTGCATTCCGTCGACCTCGGCGACATCGAGTCGGTCCGAGGATGCTTGGCCGAGCTTGCCGCCGAGCATAGGCACATCCACACGGTCGCCCATGCGGCCGGTACCCACATCGACCAGCCGTATGTCAGTCAGGTGACGCCCGAACAGTGGCGAAACACCATGGATTGGGACGTCAACGGCTTCTTCCACGTCGTCCACGCGGCTCTGCCTCATCTTCGGGAGAGCCAAGGCTCCATCGTCTTCATCAGCTCGTCCGGGCTCAGGCGCTTTCCACCAGGTGACGTCCTGTCGGTCGCGCCCAAAGGGGCGATCGAGGCTTTGATGCGCGGCATCGCCCGAGAAGAGGGGCGCTACGGAGTTCGCGCGAACAACGTCGCCGTTGGCGTCGTCGATGCGGGCATGTTCCCGAAGCTCGTCGAACGCGGCGAGCTCAGTCAGGAATGGATCGACGCTGCGATGCGGAACACGCCTCTACGTCGATTTGGGATGCCCGAGGAGATTGCGGACGCCGTCGCGTTTCTGGCGTCGAGCCAGGCGAAGTACATCACAGGGCAAACGTTGTTCGTCGATGGCGGTTACACGTTGTAGGGAGCAGCGTCGGCAAGTAAGGTTCTCAGTGGGGAAACATGGGTCAGGTCATCTTTGACGAGAGCGAAAAGCCGCTGATGCGGATGACCTATCAGGGCGTTCCAGACGAGCCCGAATGGGAGCGGCACATTGCGACGATGAGCGACTGGGCGCGCCGCGGCGAGGTGTATGGAGTGGTGATCGACGCGCGCGAGGTGGGACGCATTCCGCCGACACTGCGTCGCGGCATCATGGATTGGATCACGCGCGACAAAGCCCACCTCAGGGCGAACTGTGCGGGCGGTGCGCTGATTTTCGCGAGCCCGCTTCAGCAAGGTTTGTGGACGGCAATCTCATGGGTCACGCCGAGCCCAATTCCCGTGAAGATGTTCTCCGATTTGCCGAGCGCCGACAACTGGGTGCGGTCTCAGCTCAACGAGATGCTCGGTCGATGAATCGGCTTGCCGCAATCGAGGCGCAGCTCACTGGCCCGGGCGCTCCGTTTGAGCTCGCTGAGGAAGACGTGCTCGGCGAGCGCGTTCGCGTATTCGCGAACCGTGCGCGTTCGCTCCGCGACCTCCTGCTCCGGGGTCGAGAGTTCGCAGACAACGAGTACATGCTGTTCGTCGACGGCGAACGTGAGCGCCGGTACACGTTCGGCGAGCACGAAGCGTTGGTGGCGCGCACCGCCGCCGCGCTCGCGGATCGATACGGTGTCGAGCCCGGAGACCGCGTTGCGATCCTCGCTGCCAACTGCCCGGAATGGGTGATCTCGTTCTGGGCGACCGTGAGCTCGGGTGCGATTTGTGTCGGGCTCAACGGGTGGTGGACCGAGGACGAGATTCGCTATGGCGTCGAGCACTGCCAGCCGAAGGTCGTCATCGCAGACCGAAAGCGGGCGGCGCGAATTCGAGCAGACCTCGGCGTACCCCTGCTGGTCATCGAAGACGAGTTCGACGCGATGCTAGCCGACTACCCCGAGGCCGAGCTGCCGAAGCAGCCCATCGACGAGCAAGACCCCGCGATCATCCTCTACACCAGCGGCACGACGGGCCGGGCGAAGGGCGTCGTGCACAGTCACGGCAACGTGACCAACATGGTCATGGTGAGCTTCTTTCACGGAGCGCGACTGATGATGAGCAACCCGAAGCAGGCCGAGCTCCCCCAGCTCGCCAACAGCATTCTCGTCACGAGCCCATTGTTTCACGTGTCGGGCCTGCACTGCGCTGCCGTCACCGCGCTCGCGGGCGGCGCCAAGACCGTTTGGCCGATGGGGCGCTTCGATCCCGAGGTCGTGCTGCGGCTGATCGAACGCGAGAAGGTGACCGGCTGGGGATACACCGCGACGCTGCTTCACCGTCTTCTCAACCAGGCCAATGTCGACGAGTTCGATCTGAGCAGCTTTCGCTCGGTCGGTGGCGGCGGCTCCGCGATTCCCGCAACGCTCCTCGAGCGAGCACTCGAGCGGTTTCCGCAATGCAGCCACACGATGGGCGTTGGGTATGGACTCACGGAGGGTACGGCCTTCGGGACGCTCAACGCCGGAGCGGAGCTCACCGATGACCCGGCGTCGGTCGGTCGACCGGTTCCCGTCGTCGACGTCGAGATTCGGGATGAAGCCGGCGCGCCTCTTCCCGATGGGGAGGAAGGCGAGATCCATCTACGCGGCCCCCTCGTGATGCGCGAGTACTGGAACGACCCAGAGGCCACGGCCGCCGCCATCGGACCTGGGCGCTGGCTCAACACGGGCGACGTCGGGTACGTGCGGGACGGCAAGCTCTACATCGCCTCGCGCAAACGTGACCTGATCATTCGAGGCGGTGAAAACGTCTATCCGTTCGAGGTCGAGCAGCGCCTGGGGGCGCACCCAAGCGTTGCCGAAGCCGCGGTCATCGGCGTCGATCACGAAGAGCTCGGCCAAGAAGTGAAGGCCGTCGTCGTGGTGGAGGCGGAAGCCGAAGTCGACGAAGCCACGCTCGCGAACTGGGTGTCCGACGCGCTGGCGTACTACAAGGTCCCGGCTCATTGGGAAATGCGCAGCACCCCCCTGCCCCGCAACGCGACGGGAAAGGTGCTAAAGAATGCGCTGCGCGACAGCGCAGATTCGATGTTCATCGAGGAGTAGCAAATGCCCGAAGCCGTGATCGTGTCCACCGCGCGTACCCCGATAGGCCGCGCTTTCAAAGGGTCGTTGATCGAAATGCGCCCAGACGACCTCGCCGCAATCGTGGTGAAGGCCGCCCTCGAAAAGGTGCCGAACCTCGACCCCGCGACGGTGGAGGACCTCATCATCGGCTGCGCTCAGCCGGCAGGTGAACACGGCTACAACATGGGTCGGGTCGTGAGCCTTCTCGCCGGCCTCGATTCACCCGGCACAACGGTGAACCGCTACTGCTCGTCGTCACTCCAGACCATTCGAATGGCCGCTCACGCGATCAAGGCGGGCGAAGGCGATGTCTTCGTGTCCGCCGGGGTCGAGTGCGTGAGCCGCTTTGGGTTCGGCAAGTCCGACGGCATGGAGAACACCAAGAACCCGAAGTTCGAAGAGGCCGAGGCGCGGATGGCGTCTCTCATGACGCCCGAAGGCGGCGACTGGAAGCCGGCAGGTGGCCTAGCGGACGTCTACATCACGATGCTCCAGACGGCCGAGAACGTCGCGCAGTTCATGTCGGTGTCTCGCCAAGAGCAGGACGAGTTTGCTGCGCTTTCTCAGCAGCGCGCCGAGGCGGCACAAACGTCCGGCTACTTCGCCGAAGAGATCACGCCGGTGACGACGCCGAGCGGGAAAGTCGTCGACACCGACGACTGCCCGCGGCACGGAACGACCGTCGAGAAGCTCTCCGGCCTCAAGCCGGTCCTCGAGGGGCAAATGGGCGACCGTGCGACGGTGACGGCCGGAAACGCATGCCCTTTGAACGACGGAGCCGCAGCGGTCGTCGTGATGAGCGACACCCGCGCGAAGGAGCTTGGCATCACACCGCTCGCGCGCATCGTTTCCACCGGCGTCTCGTCGCTCAACCCGGAAATCATGGGCCTCGGTCCGATCGAGGCCTCGAAGCAGGCGCTTTCGCGAGCGGGGCTCGGGATCGACGACATCGACCTCGTCGAGATCAATGAGGCCTTTGCGGCGCAGGTGATTCCATCCGCCCGAGAGCTGGGCGTGTCGGTCGACAAGCTCAACGTCAACGGAGGCGCTATCGCGCTCGGTCACCCGTTTGGCCAGACCGGCGCTCGCATCATGACGACGCTCATCCACAACCTTCAGTCCGGCGACGGCCGCTACGGCCTCGAGACCATGTGCGTTGGCGGCGGCCAGGGCATGGCCGCAGTCATCGAGCGCCTCTGAGCCGTCAGTCGACGACTCGAAACTCGACTCCGAGGCTGAACGTCAGGAAGTGCAGCCAGTTCTTGGTGAAGCCGTCGCCTGGCGGGGTCGGATTACTCTCGGTGCCCTCGGCACCACCACCGAGGTAGCGAACGTTGAAGAAGGCGCTGATCTTCTTGGTGAAGTCGTAGCCGACTCGGAGACTGGCATCGAGAAGCGCGCCGACGATCCGTGAGTCGCTCCCGTTGATGCCGCTGATGGGCGCGTAGATGCCGTCGATCTCGGTGCCCCACCAGACGCCGTTTTCGAAACCCCAGCGTCCGCGGAACTCGATGAGCGGCACGGGCCCGATGTCGCGGCGATCGGCGCGCAGGGTGCCGTCGGCGGACGTGAACGTAATCGTGGCGTTTCGGATCTGAAGGCCGAAGCCGAGCGCCACCTCGTCGCCCTTCCGACGAAGGAAGTCGTACATGTAACCGATGCGCCAGAACGGAAACCCGTAGACCGAGTTGAGCGGGGTGCCCGCCGGAAAGGTGACGTCATCGAACACGACGTCTTCGCTGAGCACCGTCTCGCCTGTGAGCTTCAACGGCTGGTAGAGAAAGCTGATGATGTGGCGGCCCTTGAACTTGAGGTCGGTGCTCAGCCGGAAGAACGGGAAGAGGACGTCCTGCCCTCCCTCGGAGCGGTAGTCGAAACGAGTGCCGTCGTTGCTGAGCTGCACGATGTGGCTCACGACCGCGAGAAAGCCGAGCTCGGCGGTGAGTGACCACGCGACCACGGGAGGCGTCTCGAGGGTCTCCTTGTATCGTGTCTCGATGTTGCTGCTGGCAAGGTCGTGGGCGAGCCCGGAGTCGTCGTCCGTGCTCGCGTGATCGTGACCATCGTCGTGGTGGTGGCCGTGATCGTGATGGTCGTCGTGATGGTGGTCGTGTGTGCTTTCGGGACCGCTCGGCTCGTCTGCCAAGGCCACCATGGGCAGC
>CBFCWN010000046.1:0-32808 GCA_965601515.1 uncultured Myxococcales bacterium
TAAGGGGACCAGTGCTTTTCAACAGCCTCGACTACATCTTGTTCCTCGGCATCGCGGTCGCGGGCTTCTGGCTATTGTCGGGCCACCACCGGGCGAGGATCATCTTCGTTTTTGTCGCGTCGTGCCTCTTCTACATGGCGTGGCACCCCGCCTACATCTTCCTCATCCTCGGTTCGACAGTCCTCGACTACATCGTCGGGCTGCGAATCCACGCCACAGAGAACGAAAAGGCCCGCAAACGCTGGCTCATCGTCAGCCTGGTCTCGAATCTCGGCCTGCTCGGCCTCTTCAAGTATTTCAACTTCGCCTCACAGGCGACCGCCGACGTCCTCCATCTGTTTTTCGGCGTCACGATCGAGCATCCGCCGTTTCTCGACGTGCTTCTTCCGGTCGGTATCTCGTTCTATACCTTTCAGACGCTCAGCTACACGATCGACATCTACCGTCGAAAGCTCGAGCCGACGCGGAACTTCTTCGAGTTCGCGTTCTTCGTGACGTACTTCCCCCAGCTGGTGGCGGGACCGATCGTCCGAGCGTCCGAGCTCCTTCCTCAGCTTCAGCGGAAGATCTCCCTCAAGGACGACCAGGTCACACAGGGGCTCTTTCTCATCGCCACCGGCATGGTGAAGAAGGTGGCGATTGCCGACTACCTCTCGGTCAATCTGGTCGACCGCGTATTCGACCAGCCGGAGCTCTACAGCGGCGCCGAAGTCGTCGTCGCTCTCTACGGCTTCACGATGCAGATCTACTGCGACTTCTCCGGCTACACCGACGTTGCGCGAGGCTCCGCGAAGCTGATGGGCCTCGAGCTACCGAGAAACTTCGATCGCCCGTACCAGTCGGCGAGCCCGGCTGAGTTCTGGCGCCGCTGGCACATGACGCTTTCGACCTGGCTCCGAGACTACCTCTACTACCCGCTCGGCGGCTCTCACGTCGGACCGCTTCGCGCCTACTGGAACCTCTGGCTGACGATGTTCCTCATCGGCATCTGGCACGGCGCGTCGTGGACCTTCGTGTTCTATGCGCTGCTCCAGTCGTTTGCGATGGTGACCCACCGCTTCTTCTACAGACGCTCGGGTCGCACTCGCGACACCGTCGACTCATGGCAGCTCCACGCATTCAAGGTGTTCTGGGCCCTCCAGTTCGTCGTGTTCTCGCGCATCCTGTTCCGTGCGACGAGTCTGGAGAACGCGGCGGACATCACGACGCGACTCGGCAGCGGCACGTTCTCTCTCGGACAAATCTCGACGACGGTCTGGCTCGTCCTCATCGGCACCTTCGTCATGCACTACACGCCGAAGCGGTGGTTCGAATCGTTCGAGCTTCGCTTCAAAACGCTTCCTGCTCCGGCACAGGGCGTCACCCTGGCCGCCGTCGGGATCACCCTGAGCCTCGTCGCAACGAGTCAGGTCGTCCCCTACATCTACTTCCAGTTCTGATGCTCGAACGAATCCGACACCCTCTGACTCCGCTCCAGCACTTGGCTACGGTCACGATGTTCATGCTCGGGGCGTGTCTACTGACGTACGTCGTTCCACCGATGCACTCGCTGCGTCCCTGGATTCCTGGGGAAGAGGGATTTCCGGTCGTACGGCTCTTCAATCAGTGGGGCGACATCCCCGCCTTCGCCGGACACGGCGGTTCGTATCGGACTTCCACGAACTCGGCCAAGGTTTCCGAGCGTCTTGCGGAGTCCGTCGGCGAGTCGGTGGCCGCCAACCTCGGCAAGAAGCCGGTGGTCGCGCCGACACCCGACGAACCGCTGCGCATCGATCCGGGCGAGTTCGAAGGGCTTTCGGTGCGCATCGAGGATCCAACCGGTCGCGGGATGCGCCCCTTCTACGAGGCTCTCGAAAAGACCGCTCGGGGAGACGACGGCGCCATCACGCGGGTCGGCCACTACGGCGATTCGAGCATCGCCACCGATCTCATCACCTCCACTGTCCGCGAAAACCTGCAGGCGCGTTTCGGGGATGCCGGCCACGGGTTCGTCTTGGCCGCCAAGGGCTTCATTCCGTACAAGCACCGCGGCGTGCGTCAGTCCTCGAATCCCGATGCGTGGGAAACCCGAGAGGTCGTTCGCCGCCAGGACCGCGGCGGTCGCTACGGCTACGGCGGCGTTCAGTCGCGCGCCATGCGCGGCGCGTGGGCTCGGGTCGGCACGGCAAAGCGTGGCGACGTCGGAACGAACGCCTCTCGGTTCGACATCTACTACGAGGCGCTACCGCGGGGCGGGAAGTTCTCCGTCCGGCTCGACAACGGTAAACGCGAGACCGTATCGACCAAAGCAGACGAACCGAGCGACGGAGTCTACTCGATTCACGCCCCCGACGGCCCGCACGCGATCGAGTTTCGGTACCAGCGCGGTGCGCCTGTCCGCTTCTACGGTGTCGTGGTCGAGCGCGATGGGCCTGGCGTGGTGTACGACTCGCTCGGGCTGGTGGGAGCGCGAGCCAACCGGCTGCTCAACTTCGATGCGGAACACATTCGACGTCAGCTCGAGATGCGTGAGGTGAATCTGATCGTGCTTGGTTTCGGTGGAAACGAAGCAAGCGACGACCGCACGGAAGACCAGTTCTACGAAGACTACGTCGCAGTACTCGAACGCATGCGACAGGGACGCGAAGACTTGGCATGCCTCGTCGTCTCGCCGCTCGATCAGGCCCACCGCGATGGTGGCCGCATCCGCACCCTCGACACGATCCCGCGCATCGTCGCAGCGCAGCGCCGGGCGGCGTTCGAGGAGGGCTGCGCCTTCTTCGACACGTGGCAGGCGATGGGTGGCGAGAACGCGATGCGTCGTTGGTACAAGGCTCGCCCACGCCTCGCGATGGGCGACTTCCGTCATGCGACTCCGGCGGGTTACGAGATCATCGGCAACATGCTCTACAAAGCCCTACTCGCGGGCTTCGCCGACTACTTGGCGGACGGATCTCCGACGGACTCTGCGCCAGGGACGTCCGATGCGGGCTCGGGCTCCGAAGGCGCAGCCGGCTCGACGTCCGTCATCCCTTCGAGCAGCGCCGCAAGCAGCACCTCGCCCAAGCGCTGATAGCCTCGTCGCGTGTAGTGGATGTGGTCCTGGGAGGCGTACGCCGGCTCGTTCGCGGCCCACTGAATCATCGAGAGTGAGCCACCTTGAAACGCGACGAGGTCGAAGAACCCGCAGCCGTACTCGAGCGCAACCCGATGCTGGACCTCGATGATCTTGGCCGTGCGTTCACGATCCTCGAACACCCGCTCCTCCACCTGGGCGGGTCGATCCGACGGGCCGATCAGCAGGCATGAAGCGTTCGGCACCGTGTCGCGCATGCGCTCGACGACCGCACGAAGGTCTCGCTCGTAGTCCTCGAGAGGTGATTCGTCGCCACTTTCGTTCGTGCCGTACGCGAGCACGACGAGGTCTGGATTTCGCCGTTGAAGGTGCTCTTTGTAGATGTCTTCGTCCCACAGAAGCTGGTAGCGAGCGCGGGAACCGTTGATGCCGAGCGTGTCGACGATGACGCCGGGAACGTCTCGTTCAACCGCAACGCCAAAGAGCCGCACCGGACGTCGGCTGAGCGTGCGGACCTCGAAGCGGTGCCCGGTGTCGGGAACCCGGAACGTCGCATACGCCGTCGCCGGCTTCTGCGCGCGAGTGGAGAGACGCCGAGCCTGTCGCCCGTCGATCAGCACATCCAGATCGCCCCCGCGGGGTTGCTTCATGTAGTAGAGCTCGAAGGTGTCGGCAGCACGGCCGAACTCGTTGTCTTCGGTCGTACTGACCGCGCCGAACGAGTTGATCGCCTTGCTTTCCATCGCGACGCCCGCGAGCCCGACTTTTTCGACCTCGCGGTCGCCAACACGAATTCGATGAGTCGTCCAGCGCTTGCCGTCGCTCTCGATGTTGATGTCCTTGTGGCGATAGGTGCGCCACGGGTGCACAGGGACGACGAACCCATGACCGGCATCGCCGTACCGTCGCTGCAGCTCGCGTCGAATGTATCCGGTGAAAAGGTCGCTCGCCACGTGTGAGGCGCCGTAGAAGACGAGCCGTGCCTGACCCTCCCCCGCCTCTGCCCGCAGCAGCGCTTCGTGAAGCGCGCGCATCGACTTTCCGTCGCGGTCTTCGATCGCGATGTCGAGGCCGAGCTTGTCCGTCGGCGGCGGCACGAGGAGCTTCGGCCCCATGCGCTGCGACGCACGAACGGCATCGACGACGGCGGTCTCATCGATGGCCGCAGGCGAACCCGGCTTCGCGTCGGCCGAGGTGTTGGACGCACCGTAGCCAAGCGTCCAAACGCCTGCCACGGTCATCCCCACCAACACGACTGCGAGGGGTGAACCCCAAAGTTTGTCGAGCCGCACGTCCTCACCATGGCGATACGCTCGGATCCAGTCAAATTGACGTGAAAAACTGGACGAACTCGGCCATCATGCGCGCCATGAAAACGCGGGAAGAGATCCTCTCGAACTCACTCTTCAAGGTGGCTCGGCTAACGTTCCGAGAGCCCGACGGCCGGGAAATCGTGCGTGACGTGATCGAGCACCGTGGAGCATCCGTGATCCTCCCGCTCCTCGACGATGGTCGAGTCATCCTCATTC
This sequence comes from uncultured Myxococcales bacterium, assembly GCA_965601515.1. Taxonomy (GTDB): domain Bacteria; phylum Myxococcota_A; class Polyangia; order Polyangiales; family Houyiibacteriaceae; genus SG8-38. The sequence goes on from CBFCWN010000046.1 coordinate 4,585, forward strand.
GCAACGTCCGTCGCACGGTCGGCAAGACCCTGTGGGAGCTGCCGGCAGGCACGCTCGAGGACGGCGAGGCGCCGGAGGTCTGCGCCGCGCGCGAAGTCGAGGAGGAGACGGGTTACCGCGCGGGAACCATCACGCCCCTCACCGACTTTTACGCGTCTCCGGGCATTCTAGACGAGCGCATGCACGGCTTCTTGGCGACCGATCTCACACCGAGCGAACAGTCGCTCGATGCTGACGAGGAGATCGAGGTCTTCCCGATTCCACAGTGGCAGGTCCGCGACATGCTCAAGGACGGCCACATCGAGGACGGAAAGACCATCGCTCTCCTGCTGTACTGGATGCACATCTACACGCCCTGATGGAGCTCCTCAGCCGCATTCAGGACAACTGGATTGTCTTGCTCATCCCGCTGATCAGCGCGGGCGTGGGCTGGTTTACGAACGTCGTCGCGGTGAAGATGATGTTCCATCCGGTCGAGTTCGTGGGGATTCGGCCGTACCTCGGGTGGCAAGGGGTAATTCCTGCAAACGCTCTTCGGTTCGCCAAAGTCTCGAACGCGCTGATCACCGAAAAGCTACTCTCGCTCCGAGAGCTGTTCGACGAGACCTTCAACGCAGACTCGTTCACCGGGAAGCTCGGCGCCGTGGTGGACGACGTGACGGAACAGATCATCGACGAAGTAGCGAACAAACACGCCGTCGCCATGTGGGCGAACGCCGGCGGGTTCATGCAGAACAAAGTCCGGGCGCGGGTCCGCGCGGAGGTCCTCGAAGTCTCTCACGCGATCGCGCGCGACATGGCCGACCAAATCGAAGACATCATGGACATCGAGCGTACGGTGCTCGAGGCGATCGACAGGCATCGGGCTCTCATGGGAGAGATGTTCTACGAGGTCGGGCGCACGGAGTTCAACTTCGTCGAGAGGTCCGGGCTCTACTTCGGTTTCTTGTTCGGCATCGTTCAGATGATCGTCTGGGTCATGTACCCAGCCCCTTGGATTCTTCCTGCCGCGGGTTTCGGGGTCGGGTACTTCACCAACTGGGTGGCGCTCAAGCTGGTTTTTGCGCCGCGCGAACCGATGAAGGTCGGGCCGTTCACCGTGCAGGGGCTCTTTCACAAACGGCAGCCAGAGGTCGCAGACGCTTTCGGGCGCATCGTGGCCACGCGCGTCCTCAACGCCGACAACATCGTCCGAACCGTCATGGAAGGCGACGGAGCGCAACGGATGAACGAGATCATCGAGCATCGGGTCGGCGAGCTCATCGCGAAGTACGAAGCACACCCCATGGCCGCGCTCGTGCTCCCCGAAGATCAGCGTCCTGCGCTTCGCGCTCAGGTGCTAGAGCGGATCCAGCGCGAATGGCCGAAGCCTGGCGGCTTTTTTCACACGTTTGCCGGTGAGGCCGTCGATCTGCACGGCGAGCTCGAACGGCGAATGGCCGCTCTCGATCGCGAAAGCTACGAAGGGGTGCTTCGTCCCGCTTTTCAGCAAGACGAGTGGAAGCTGATCGCGGCGGGTGCTGTCCTGGGCACGATCGCGGGCGCTCTCCAGCTGGTCTACATCTTCGGCGACGCGATGGAACGGCTCAGCCGCTGATTCGGAGCGCCGCTGGCCGAGCCCCGCGCGAGCGGCTAAAGACTAGGCCTTGGAAGAAACCGCTACACTCCTCGTCTGCTGCCCCGACCGAAGGGGACTCGTCGCGGCGCTTGCTCAAGTCTTGTACGGACACGGTGCGAATATTCTCGACGCCGACCAACACACCGACCCGGTGGCCGGGCAGTTCTTCCAGCGCATCAAGTTCGACATGTCGGAGCTCCACACCGATCGACGCAGCCTGGAGACCGCCGTCGGTGAAGTGGCCGAGCGGTTTTCGATGAGCTGGCGCCTTTGCGATCGCAATCACCGCAATCGCACCGCGGTCTTCGTGTCGAAGTACGACCACTGCCTTTACGATCTGCTGCTGCGACAACAGTCGGGCGAGCTTTCCACCGAGATCCCGCTCATCGTCAGCAACCATGCGGACCTCGAACACGTCGCGGAGCAGTTCGAGATCCCCTTCCATCACTTCCCGATCACCAAGGAAAACAAAGCGGAACAGGAGCGAGAGACGCTCGAGCTGCTGAAGGACGCCGAGATCGATCTCGTGGTTCTCGCACGCTACATGCAGATTCTCACCGACGATTTCCTCAACGCGTTTCCGGGGCACGTGATCAACATTCACCATTCGTTCTTACCGGCGTTCATGGGCAGCAAGCCCTACCACCGAGCCTTCGAGCGCGGCGTGAAGCTCATCGGGGCCACGGCCCACTACGCAACCGCCGAGCTCGACGAAGGTCCGATTATCGAGCAGGACGTCGTGCGCTGCTCGCACCGCGATTCTGTGAAGGATCTCGTCCGTAAAGGACGTGACCTCGAAAAGGTCGTCCTCGCACGCGCGGTGCGTTGGCATCTCGACGACCGAGTTCTCGTGTACGACAACAAGACCGTCGTCTTTACCTAGGAGCCTCCATGACCGACCGAGTCCAAGTCACGATCGACAACGCAGTCGCTACCGTTCGCCTCTCGCGTCCGGACAAACTCAACGCGCTCGACCGACCGATGTTCGACGGGATTATCGCTGCGGGTGAGCAAGTCCTCGCCGATAGTTCGGTACGAGCCGTCGTCCTCCACGGAGAAGGCCGCGGCTTCTGCGCAGGCCTCGACTTCATGTCGTTCATGGGGAAGCCGAACGAGATGCAGTTCCTCATGGACCGGCGCGACAGCGTGGCGAACATCGCTCAGCGAGTCGCATGGATCTGGCAGGAGGTACAGGTTCCGGTGATCGCGGCCGTTCACGGGATGGCATTCGGCGGTGGTTTGCAGATCGCGCTCGGCGCAGACCTTCGCTACGTCACGCCTGACTCGGAGTTTTCGGTGATGGAGATCAAGTGGGGACTCATTCCGGACATGAGCATCACCCAGACGCTACTTCGCCTCGTTCCGCTCGATGTCGCGAAAGAGCTGACGTTCACGGGCCGCAAGGTATCCGGCACCGAAGCCGTCGCCATGGGTCTCGCCACCAAGGTGAGTGAAGACCCTCTCGCGGACGCACTGGAAACCGCGAAGCTCATCGCTACGAAGTCTCCGCATGCCATTCGCGCCGGCAAAGCTCTTCTCAACGACGCGCCCACCATGTCGCGCCTCGACGCGCTGAAGCTCGAGACGGCGCTGCAGGTGGGGTTGCTCGGAACGCCGAACCAGATGGAGGCGGTTCAGGCCAACATGATGAAGCGGGCGCCGGAGTTCAAAGACCCCGACTGAAGCACACCCGCTCACGCCGCGTCGGGAGGCCGTGAAACCCGCGGCTGGTACTTGCAGCAGTCGGGGGGACAAACGTCGGGATTCGGGCCGCGTCTGCCGACGGCCTGGCGCGTGGTCACTCTACCGAGCCGCTCTTCGATGAGCTCCCGAATCATGCCGACGAACGCGGGATGGGTGCCGACGGTCTCCGCGCGGGTGAGGGTCATCCCAAGCTCGTTCGCGTGATCGCGTGCCTCGTGGTCGAGGTCCCAGACGACCTCCATGTGATCGGAGACGAAGCCGATCGGAGCCACGATCACGTCTTTCACGTTGATCTGCGAGAGGGCGTCGAGGTGCTCGAGGATGTCCGGGCCAACCCAAGGCACGTGCGGAGGGCCGCTTCGGCTCTGGTAGACGAGCTGCCAACGGTCGTGACGGGCGCCCTCTGCGACGAGGCGCGCGGTTTCTTCGAGCTGCGCGACGTAGTCGCAGTTCGCAGCCATCGCGTCGGGGATGCTGTGGGCGCTGAACGCAATGCGTGCGGACTCACGTCGCTCTTTCGGGAGCGTTTCGAGTGCAGCGAGCAGCCGGTCGACATTCGCCTCGATGAAGGCCGGGTGATTGTAGAAGACGCGCAGCTTGTCGATCACCGGCGCGTCCCCACCGACTTCCTGGCGGGCGGCCTCAATGTTCTCGCGGTACTGCCGGCAGCCGCTGTAGCTGCTGTACGCCGACGTCACGAATGCAAGGGCTCGTTTTTTACCGTCGTCGCGCATTTGGCGAATCGTGTCGCCGAGGAAGGGGTGCCAGTTTCGATTGCCCCAGTAGACCGGCAGGTCGATCTCGCTCTTTTCGAGCTCCTCCTCCAGCGCCGCGATCAGGGCGCGGTTCTGGTCGTTGATCGGACTTTTGCCTTCGAAGTGATTGTAGTGCACCGCCACTTCTTTGAGCCGCTCGGGAGGCACGTTTTTGCCGCGTACGACGTTTTCGAGAAAAGGCATGACGTCGGCACGCTCTTCAGGTCCGCCGAAGGAGACCAGAATCACGCTGTCGTATTCCAAGTCGGAGTCACCCACGCCGCAACTCTCGCGCCGAAGCCCTGGAGTTGCAAGCCCAGACTCTTGCCAACGGATCGCAGCTGTGCTGTAGGTTGCGCGTGCGGGTAACGATTCTCGGAAGCGGGAGCGAAGGAAATGCGCTTCTTCTCGAATCGAGTTCGACGCGGGTTCTCGTCGATGCCGGGCTTTCGTACCGCAGGCTGGTAGCGCGTTTCCAGGCGGTGGAGCGAACGCCACCGGTGGACGTATCCGCGCTGATCATCACGCACGCGCACGCAGACCACGCCACCCACTCCGCGACGTATGCGAATCGGCTCGGATGTCCAGTACGTGCGACCGCCTCTACGATGGCGTCGCTTCGACTCCGTCCGTCCTCTACGGCCGAGTCGTTTCCCGTCGGTCGTACGTTCCGCGTCGGCGACATCGCGATTCGGGCGCGCAAAGTTCCTCACGATGCGCATCAGGTCGCGCTGCGCTTCGAGGCTCCCTCGGGGAGCGCGGCGATCGTCACGGATCTCGGACACGTACCCGCGGGTCTTGCGAGTTTCCTAGACGGCTGCGAGCTCCTGCTGCTCGAGAGCAACCACGACGCCGAGATGCTCCGTCGAGGGCCCTACCCCCACCACCTGAAGCAGCGCGTGGGAGGGCCGCTCGGACACCTTTCAAACGCACAGGCGAGCGATCTGTTGGCTAGCCTCGAGTATGCTCCGGCGAGCGTCGTACTCATGCATCTGTCCGAGACCAACAACACTCCCCACCTCGCACGCTGCTCGGCCGAGGCTGCGCTCGGCCACAACGGCACGAAGCTGTACGTCGCGCAGCAGCGCACACCGACGACCATCGGGAGCTCGCAGGAACGTCAACTTCAGCTCGGGCTCTACGGGTGAATCCATTGGGCCTCTGGTACGACGAGACGTTCGGGGACCACACGCGACTGAGCCTGCGCGTCAAAGAGACGCTGTTTTCCGGCCAAAGCGAGTATCAGAAGGTCGAGGTCATCGACACGGTCGGGTTTGGCCGGGTTCTCGTGGTCGACAACGTCTTCATGACTAGCGAGTACGACGAGTTTCTATACCACGAGATGCTCGTCCACCCCGCACTCACCACCGCACCGCGCATCGAACGAGTACTCGTCATCGGAGGCGGCGACGGCGGAACGGTGCGCGAGGTCCTTCGCCACGCCGAGGTGCGCGAGTGCGTGATGATCGAAATCGACGAGATGGTCGTCGACGCGTCGAAGCAATACCTTCAGAGCATCGGCACCGCATGGGACGACCCGCGACTCGACCTTCGCTTCATCGACGGCATCGACTACGTGAAGACGAGCGGCGACGACAAGTTCGACGTCGTGCTGATCGACGGGACCGATCCGATCGGGCCAGGCGCCGTTCTGTTCGACGAGGACTTCTTCGTCGGCTGCAAGCGTATGCTCGAGGACCACGGAGTGATGACGCTGCAGAGCGAGTCGCCGCTCTTGATGATGGATGAGTTCGTCGAGGTTCAGCGAAAGCTCCGAAGTCTCTTCGCCGAAGTGCACCCCTATCTAGGCCCGGTGCCGCTCTACGGAACGGGAACCTGGAGCTGGACGTGGTGCTCAGACACCGGCGAACCTCTCCGCCCCAACCACGATCGCCAAGAAGCGATCGCCGACGCGCTGAAGTCCTACAACCCCGACCTCCACCAAGCGATCTTCGCCCTCCCCACCTACGTCCAACGAGCCCTCAGACTCTAGGGACGCCGAGCGGGATGTGCGGATCTCCACGGAGAGCTTGAGGACCCGGTTCGCAAATCGCGCGGGTTGGTGTGTAAGTGGTTGGAAGGGTTGGGGTTTTGGGGGGGCTGCGTGTCCCTTACCAGGTGAGGGTTAGGGTCGCGAAGGTTTGGTTGGTATCCATGCGGGTGTGGGCGTCTGCGATGGCCGTCATCGGGAGAGTCGCGTCGATCACGGGGCGCAGAAGGCCCGAGTCGAAGAGGGGGAGCATCTCGTCGGTGAACTGTCTGGTGAGGTGTGCCTTCTCCCTCGGGGAGCGGCTTCGCAAGACCGAACCGTGGATCGAGGCGCGTTTCGCGAGGAGCTGACCCAGGTTGAGCTCGCCCTTGACGCCCCCCATCAAGCCGATGACGATGATGCGGCCCTGCCTCGCGATCACCTGGACGTTCTGACCGAGGTACGCGGCGCCTACGGTGTCGAGGATCACGTCGACGCCCTTGGGCGCGACCGCTTTGACCGCCTCGGCGAACTCGCCGTCTTCGACGAGGACCGCATGGTTGAGCCCGAGCTCGGTGCACCGCTCGAGCTTCGCCGCCGTTCGTGACGTCCCAATCGACGTCGCCCCCACGACCGACGCTAGCTGAATCGCTGCGGTGCCTACTCCGCTCGCCACGGCGTGAAGCAGTACGCTTCCGCCCGATGCGAGGTCACCCTGGAGCACGATCGCGTCGTACGCGGTAAGGAACACTTCCGGAATCGCAGCCGCGTCTGCGAACGACATGTCGTTCGGGATCGGCATCAGCTCGGCGGCCTCGGTCACGAGTCGAGTCGCCATCCCGCCCCCCGCGACGATGCCCATCACCCGATCCCCCGGCTTCCACGCCGCCACCGAGCCCCCCACCGACTCGACGACTCCCGAGAACTCGAGCCCCGGAACGTCCGCCGGCACGCCTGGAGGCGCCGGATAGAAGCCAAGCCGCTGAAGGCAGTCGGCTCGATTGAGCCCCGCCGCGGCAACCTCGACAAGGACCTGCTTCGGCCCCGGGTCCGCTACCTGAATGTCGCCGATCTCGAGCACTTCGGGGCCGCCGGGCTCCCGGATACGAACCGCTTTCGCGCTGTGCATGGCCGGCATGGTAACGCGAGGCGGAGCACCGTCCAGTCGCGACCGCTGTGCTACGGTCGAGGCGTGAGCTCGAACGTCGCGAGTTTTCTCCACCGCTGGGCGATCGAAGACCCAGCACGCACGGGCATCATCGACGCGGGCCGAGACGAGCTCGCCGTGTCGTACGCTGAGCTCGATGCCAACGCCTCGCGCGTGGCCGCCGCACTCGTCGAACGGGGCCTTCTACCGGGTGACCGCGTCGCCATCTTCACAGAAAACGGGCTCGGCTTCGTCGCGGCCTGGTTCGGCGCGCTCTACGCGGGCTGCACCACCCTCCCCGTTCCGATTCAATCGACCCCAACTGAGATTGCGTTCCGTTTGGATCACGCCGGGTGCCGCGCGCTCGTGACCGATCGATCGCGAGACACGGTTGCTCGAAAAGCGCTCGCCATGTCGAAAGGCGACACCGTCGTCATCGACCTCGAACGAGCCCTCGATCGCGACGCGCGCCCGACGGCTCCCGTCTCGCTCACTGCGGGTGCCGACGCGCTCCTGCTCTACACCTCAGGAACGACGGGCGCAGCCAAGTGCGCCCGCATCACACACGGCGCCCTCGATGCGCACACCCATGCGCTCGGCCAGCAAACGCTCGGCCTGAGTAAAAACGACCGCATCCTCGGCACGCTCCCGTTGACTCACTCGTACGGGATCCGAACGACGCTCCTCATTCCCTTCCTTGCGGGCGCCAGCACGGTCTTCCTTCCGAAGTTCTCCGCAACGCGTACGCTCGAGCTTTGCTCGGAACACGAAGTCACCTGGCTTCCCGGCGTACCGACGATGTTCATCGCGTGGGCCCACGCCGACGGCGCCCCGACACCGCAGCATCTCAAATGGTGCATGAGCGCGGGCGCACCGCTCATGGAAGACGTCCGGAAGCGCGCCGAATCCCGACTCGGCGCGCCCGTTCGACAAGCCTACGGCCTCACCGAAGCGAGCTTGAGCACGGTCAACGCCCCTCCTGACAAAGCCGTCCCCGGTTCGTCGGGTCGCCCTCTTCCAGGCATCGACGCGCAGGTGGTCTCGGAGACAGGTGAAGCGGTCCCACCAGGCACTCACGGCGAAGTGCGGCTTCGGGGCCCCAACGTGATGGCGGGTTACCTCGACGACAGCATGGCGACGTCGCACGTGTTGCGCGATGGCTGGCTACACACGGGCGACATCGGTTTCCTCGACGACGAAGGCCGCCTCACCATCGTCGATCGCACCAAAGACCTGATCCTCCGTGGCGGTGCGAGCGTCTATCCCTCCGAAGTCGAGCACGTGCTCCTCGACCACCCGTCAGTGCGTGATGCCGCGGTGGTGGGAAAGCCGCACGACTACTACGGAGAAGAGGTCGTGGCCGTCGTCGTCGCCAAAGACGAGCTCTCGGCCCGCTCCCTCGATGCCTTCGTGCGTGAGCGTCTCGCCGCGTACAAGGTTCCCACCGCCTATGCGATGGTCGACGCCCTGCCAAGCGGCCACAGCGGAAAGACCCTCAAGCGTCTTCTTCGCGATCGTTTGGCTTCGGGCGAGCTCGTCGCGACGTCGCTACCTTCGGAGCGGCCGGCCGAGTAGCTCGTACACGCCCACCATCACCGCGGTGCCGATGAGGAGTCCGACCCACGGTCCGTACCATCCCGCAGCAACGGGCACCTCGGCGCACACGATGCTGACGGCCCCCACCATCAGCGCATAGGGAAGCTGCGTGCGCACGTGATCCATGTGGTCGCAGCTCGTCGCCATCGAACTGAGAATCGTGGTGTCCGAGATCGGCGAGCAATGATCTCCCCACACGGATCCGGCGAGAATCGAGGACACCGTCCCGAAGAGGATCGTCTCCTGGCCAGGCGCGAGATCGTACGCGAGTGGCACGACGAGCGGGAACAGGATCGCCATCGTCCCCCAAGACGTACCGGTCGCGAAGCTCACCAGCGCTGCGAGGACGAAGACCAGCGCTGGAATCCACATGGGGGATACCCAGTCTCCGATCGCGCCGATCAAGAACCCTGCGGTATCGAGGTCGCGGCACACACCGCCGAGCGCCCACGCCAAGACGAGGATCATCACGGCATACATCATCGCGCGAAGGCCCCCGACCCACGCGTCGAGCGACTCTGAGAACGAGAGCGCGCGACTCCCCACGGCGAACGCGAGCGCGCACAGGCAGCCTGCTCCGGTTGCCCATAGGATTGCGGCGCTCGAGCTGGCGGCTCCCACGATGTTTCGCAGCGTCGGCTCGAGCCCCTCTGCAACGGCCTTCCCGCGCCCGTCGAAATAGATGCCCAGCGTCGCCACCACGACCACCGTGATGACGGGTGCAAGCGCGTTCCAAGGTCGTCCCGGCACGTGCTCGAGGACCTCGTCGTCGTGAAAATCGGACGCTGGCTTTGCGCCGGGAGCCGACACGAGCCCGTCGACGTACGCTCGCCTCTCCGCACGACGCATCGGCCCGAAGTCTCTCCCGCGGATAGCAATCCACAGCACGAAGATGAGCATCAAGAGCGGGTAGAAGCGATACGGAATTGTTTCGATGAAGGTGAGGTAAGCGTCGCGGTCGATGCCGAGGTTCTCGAACTGGTCGGCGATGTAGCCAACCTCGACGCCGATCCACGAGGAGATCAGTGCGAGGCTCGCGACGGGCGCCGCCGTTGCATCGACGAGGAACGCGAGCTTCTCTCGACTGATGCGAAGCCGGTCGGTCACGGGCCGCATCGAAGAACCGACGAGCAGTGAGTTTGCGTAGTCGTCGAAGAAAACGAGCAGACCGAGAAACCAGGTGGTGAGCTGAGCGCGTCGTCGGCTCGTCGCCTCCGCTGGCACCCAAAGAGCCAGGCCTTTCGCACCCCCGGACTTCGTCATGACGCCAAGCATCCCGCCGAGCAGCAAACTGAAGAGCAGAATCGAGGCGTGTCCTCGATTTGCGATCGCGCCCACCAAATGGGTGTCGAGTAATCTTGCGAACGACGCAAAGAGCGAAAGGTCGGCGAGTAAGAGCGCGCCGACCCACACTCCGAGCACCAAAGCGACGAGGACCTGTCGGGTCGCCAGCGCGAGCACAATCGCAACCAGGGGCGGAAGAAGCGACGTCCACGCTGGAAATTCCGGGCTCTCCGCTCCCTCGACCTCGAGAAGTGATGTGGTAATTAATCGGCGGTTCTGAATCTGAGCCACGTCGCCGCCGTCCATGAACGCAGCACCAGCTCCGGCAGCCCAGCCCAACGCTACGACTGCCAACACCGGGAGGAACCACCGCATGATCGACGCCAGACTAAGACAACAACGCAGTCGACCATCAATTTTGACCTGCCTCGGCGCAGTTTCCTGCCTCATCGCGGTTTCTCTCGGCACTCCGACCACGTCGTTTTCGAGCACCGGCGAGCTCACCTCCGAAGACAAGAGACTCCTCGCAAAGGGTGAGCTCGTCATGAAGGAAAAGAACGAGCAGCGCGGTGCATACAAGCTCTTCGGCGGCCAGAGCTGGCAGATCATCAACGCGCCGCCGTCGGTCACGTGGGCGACGCTACAGGACCTTTCCGGCTACAAGAACTTCATCCCGCTCGCGACCGAGAGCGTCATCAAACACCAAGACCCGGAGGAAACCGACGTCGCCATTCGCCAGCAGTGGGGACCAATCGACATTCGGTACGTCCTTCAAACCTCGGTGCAGAATGAAAAGAGCGCGGTGGTGTTCCGCGTCGACCATTCTCAGGATCACGACATCCGTGCGGGCTGGGGCTTCATCCGGGTTCGCCCCTACAAGAAGACGATGTCGCTCGTCTCGTTCGGGGCTCTCGTCGACATCGGGGACGGCGTGTTCGTCTCGATCGTACGACCGGCAGTTCGCCGCGACCTGCTACGCATTCCGTACTTCCTGAAAAACCACATCGAGGACGGGGGCGAGGTCACCTCGTCGACCAACAGCACGGCCGCCGCCGACTAGATCATCCGCTTCAACCATTTGAGCTTCCACGGCGCGTACGGCGGATACACGATTGGGGGCTCCGACAGGTTCGGCTTCCTGAGAACCGCACGCCGATGGGAGAACGTATCGAACGAGTACTTCCCGTGGTACGCGCCCATCCCGCTCTCTCCGACGCCCCCAAACGGAAGGCTTGGGACACCAACGTGCATCCATACGTGGTTGATGGTGCTTCCGCCCGCGCTGGTAGTTGAGATCACCCGATGTTGGTTCGTCTTGCTTCGAGAGAACACGTACAGCGCGAGTGGCTTCGGCCCACGGTTGACCTGGGTGATCGCCGCCTCAACCGAGGGAACGGCAATCACGGGCAGAATCGGACCGAAAATCTCTTCCTGCATCATCGGGTCGCTGGGAGAAACGTCGCGGACGATTGTCGGAGCGATGTAGCGGTCTGCGGCGTCGGTCTCGCCCCCCGTGACGACGTTGGCGCCATCGAGCAGCCGCGTGAGCCGAGCGTGATGCCGCTCGTTGATGATACGCCCGAAGTCCGGGCTTCGCTGCGGCTCGTCCCCGTAAAACTCGCGAATAGTGGATACCATCCGATTGACGAGCGCGTCGTGCACCGAGTCTTGAACGAGAACGTAGTCGGGAGCGACGCATGTTTGCCCGGCGTTGTAGAACTTCCCGAACACGATGCGCTTGGCGGCGGCGTCCAAGTCTGCCGTCTCGTCGACGATGCACGGGCTCTTGCCGCCGAGCTCGAGTGTGACCGGAGTGAGATGCTTTGCTGCGGCCTCCATCACGATACGGGCTACCGTACCGTTGCCCGTGTAGAAGATGTGATCCCACTTCTCGCGGAGAAGCGCGGTGGTCTCGGGAACGCCTCCTTCCATGACCTGCACCGCGCTGCGGTCGAGATACTTCGGGAGCCACTCCGCGACCAACGCAGAGGTCGCGGTTGAGACCTCGGACGGCTTGACGAGCGCGCAGTTCCCGGCCGCCAGCGCTCCGATGAGTGGAAGCACGCAGAGCTGGAACGGGTAATTCCAGGGGGCGATGATCATGACGACGCCGAGGGGTTCACGGACGATCACGCTTCGACCCGGCTGCGCGATGAGCGCCGTGGGTACGCGCTCCGGCTTCATCCAGCCTGCGAGCCGCTTCTTGGTGTACGCGATGTCCGTTAGGTTCATGCCGATCTCGGCGCCGTACGATTCGTTCGCGGGCTTCCGAAGGTCTTGTCGAAGCGCCTCGACGATGTCGGCCTCGCGCTCGCGGAGCAGATGCTCGAGCGCATCGAGCTGCTCGAGACGCCATTTGAGCGGCTTGGTGGTGCCGGCCTCGAAGGTCTTTCTCAAGGCCGCAGCAGCGCTGGCCGCCCGCCCCTGAACATCGGTTGCCTCATTGGTGATCAGCTGGAGCTCTGCCATGGGATCCTCCTGCGGGATGCTTAGCATGCAGAATTACTGAGTATTTTTCAATGCTTCCGTCGTGTGCGAAACACTTCCGAAACAAACGAAACCTCGGTATACTCCCGGTTCCCGGGTTCATCCCGTCGAGACTCCCCCCAATGCAGACCAACGAACAAGATTGGCACCCCCCCCGGAAGCCCGCCCCATGGTGGGCGCACATCCTCCGGTGGTGGCTGTAGCCGAGCTTACGCCGCCAGGCTGAGCTTCTCGGACGTGCCGGTCGGCGCGTCTGGTTCGTCGACGTCTCCGCGATCCCGACGGCGTCCCTCTTCAAGAACGTGGCCGGGCACCTCCCGAATGTCCCACACGAGGCCGACCCACCCGAGCATCTTGATCACGTAGTAGGTGACGTCGATCTCCCACCAGTAGAACCCGTTGCGGCAGGACGACTGGTAGTGGTGGTGGTTGTTGTGCCAGCCCTCGCCGAGCGTGAGGAGCGCCGTCACCCAGTTGTTTCGGCTCTCGTCCGTCGTGTCGAAACGCTTCTTGCCCCACACGTGCGTCAGCGAGTTGATGAGGAACGTGTTGTGCCAAAGAAGCACGGTGCTGAGGAAGAACCCAATGAAGAGGCCGGGCCACCCAGCAACCAGGAAGCAGAAAATCGCGAGGAGAGTCGGAGGCACGGCCCAGTGCTTGTTGAGCCATCGAAGCTCCGGGTATTTCGCGAAGTCGCGAATCTTGTCCCACTGCGTTTCCTCGGTGTCTGCGAAGAGCCAACCCACGTGGGCGTACCAAAAGCTGTCCTGCACCGGCGAGTGAACGTCGCCCGGCTGGTCAGAGAGCTTGTGGTGCACCCGATGATGACCTGCCCACCAGAGGACCCCCTTCTGGGAGCTCGTCTGCGCGAGGAAGGCGAGGAAGAACTGGAAGGCACGGCTCGTCTTGTAGGTCCGATGCGAAAAGTACCGATGGTAACCCGCGGTAATCCCCCAAACGCGGACGAACAACAGCACGACACAGAGCACGACGGCTTGCCAGGTGACACCGGACCAGAACGCGCCCAACACCGCGAGGTGCGAAAGGATGAACGGCGTCGCCTTGAGCCAGGGACGATTCGAGCTTGGCGTCGCGGCGCCGGGCTCGAGCGTGGAGACCTGATCTTCCATGAAGCCGAACCTACAGCAGCACATGCGCCGGGACCGTCACGGTTCAGCCGGCGATTGTCATAATTATGTAAAACCCGAAAACGTTACGAAGCCACGAACTTGTAGCCCGCGCCGCGTACCGAAAGAAAATGGGTCGGCGAGCTCGGATCGGCCTCAAAGCGACGGCGAAGCCGCGAGATGAAGTTGTCGACGGTACGCGTGTTCCCGTAGTTTCTGAGTTTCCAGACCCGCTCGAGCAGCTCGGTGCGACTCAGTACACGTCCTGCGTTTTCCGCGAAGTACCGTAACAAGTCGAGCTCGAGCTGGGTGAGCTGAACCGGCTCCCCTCGAACCGTCACTTCGTGCGTTTCGAAATCGATCTGGGCCTCGCCGAAGGCGAGTGTGCTGGCCTTCGGACCGCCCGTCGTCTTTTCCCAACGCTGGCGACGCAGTACGGAACGAACGCGCGCGAGCAGCTCGTCGAGCTCGAACGGCTTGACCAGATAGTCATCGGCGCCCGCCTCGAGACCCCGAACGCGATCGTCCGGAGAAGACCGCGCGGTCAGCATGATGACGGGGATGAAGTTGCCAGCGTCGCGAAACTTCCTGCACAGGTCGAACCCGTTGACGTCCGGCAACATCACGTCGAGCACGATCGCGTCGTAGCCGCTCGGATCGAGTAGCCGCTGACCGGCTTCCTTGGCGTTCGCCGCGACGTCCACTCGATACCCTTCGAGCTCGAGGTTGAGCTTCAGACCCGCAGCGAGATGGTCTTCGTCTTCAACGATCAGGAGTCGCTGCGGTTCTTGTTCGGTCATCATGTGCTCGCCGCGGGGGCAAGGGGAAGCTCGACTCGCATGGTCGTGCCCTGCCCTCGCCCCTCAGAAGACGCTTTTACCTTGCCCCCGAGCTGCTTGACCAGCGCCGAGACGACGAAGAGGCCGAGACCGGTCCCGCGGCGTTCGCGAACCTCCGCGTCCTCGACCCGGTAGAACCGATGGAAGATGCGCTTCAGGTTTTTGCGATCGATGCCAATGCCGTTGTCCGCCACCTCGAGCGACGCTTTGCCGTCAGGCTCGAGTCTGCCCCGAACTTCCACACGTGCGGGCCGCGTCGAGTACTTGGCAGCGTTGTCGATGAGATTCTTCACGACGATTTCGAGGGCCGCCCGGTCGGTAGTGACGGTGAGCTTCGGGTCCACGTCGACGACGACCTCTTCGAAAGACAGCCTGTGGCGAGCCCGGACGGACTCCGCGCAGTCTTCGGTCAGGTCGAGAAGAGAGACGTCGCTGAGATTGACGATGCCCGCTCGCGCATAGGAAAGCCTGTTGGCCTCGAGCACATCGTCGATGAACGCGCGAAGACGGTCGACGTCGTCAAGCATCATGGTCCGGAGCTTCTCGCGAGCGTCGCCCTCGAGGCCTTCACGGCCGAGCGTTTCGAGGCAGAGTTGCAGCGACGCGAGTGGACTCTTGAGCTCGTGGGTCACCGAGTCGATGAAGGTGTCCTGCTTTCGAACCTCGATGATGCCTCGCGCGAGGGAGATCACGAAGAGCACGAGCACCGTGATGATCAGCACGAAAGAAAGAGCACCAAGGACGAGGAGCCACACGTCGACCGCAATGTCGGCCGATCGCATGATCTTCTGCCCGAGCAGGAACGACCATCCGACCAGCAGCGCAATACTGACGAGCACGGCGATCGCGCCGAGCGTGATCGGCGTCGAGATCGAGGACCTGATTCTTCGTCGGCGGGCCACGACCTACCTCACCGAGGACCACCCCGGAGGAGGCGCCAGAGGTTTTCCTTTTGCCACTGCTCGGCGGCAGCATGGTACTCGAACGTCCGCTCGCGCTTCCGAAACGCGGCGGTGTGGTAGTGCCGGCGCCCGTTCTGCACGACCGCGGGCATATCGTGGTGAAGCATCTCGTGAAACACCACCGCCTCGACGAAGTAGCGAGGCACCCACGGCTGGTCCAGCACCGGGTGCACCCGGATGAGTTTCTCCTCGGGGAGGTACGTCCCGAGCTGGAGTGAGCGTTGGCCGCGTTTGGGCTGGACGCGCTTGCCCCAGGCGATGCGAGCCTCGAGCGGCTGACCGAAGTGGCGACGACTGAGATCGTCGAAGATGTCGCGAAGGTCGTGATGTTTGCCCCGGGTGTGGAGCTCCGCCTGGGGCTTGCCTCGAGCCACGAAGCGGCCTCGATGGGATTTGATGAAGCGATCGAGCTCCGCGGCGACTGCCGGTCCGCCGCCCGTCAGGTAGTCACCGACCGTCACGAGGATGTCTTCGTCGGCGGTGAGGAACATGTGATGGAGCCGAACCACGAGCCGGCCGCCTTTGGACTTCGCCGACAGCATGGTGCTTCGATTGTCGGTCACGACGAGACGCACCGGCTGGCCGACGCGCTCGGCAAGCGCCTTACTCCAGTCCGAAGCGCGGGCGTAGGCGCGGTCGAGCTCGTCCTCGGGCTCCTTGGGAGCACCGACATCGGCAACCGGCGCCAATTCGCCGGCGAACTCGAAGG
Source organism: uncultured Myxococcales bacterium (assembly GCA_965601515.1). Taxonomy (GTDB): domain Bacteria; phylum Myxococcota_A; class Polyangia; order Polyangiales; family Houyiibacteriaceae; genus SG8-38. Next base: position 20,782 of record CBFCWN010000046.1, read on the forward strand.
AAAGCTGCAGCACCTGTCGTTGGGGCTAAGGGTTGGTTTGAGCCTTGTCAACCTCGCTTTCGGTCAGTCGATCCGTTCGTTAGAATCAAAAGGGATGCGTGCCGCCACCCGGGATCGCCTGGAGGGCCTGACCGTCTTGCACCGACTGTCGACCTCCGAGCAGCGCGAAGCCGCGTGGCGGCAAGCGATGGCGACGCTCGCCCGCGCGGTCGTGGACGAGCGACGACCCGTACCGCTCGAGGGGCTCGACCCCGAAGCGCTCCTCCAAAGCATGGAGATCGCTTTCACGAGCGGGCTGGTCGATCGACTGGATTGGCTGTCCCCTGCTTCGGGGGCGGCCGCACTGTATGAAGTCGCGACGGCACTTCCGAACGGACCGACGAAGCGTCGGCTTGGGCGATTGGTCCTCGAGCGGCTCCGACGAGGCGATGCCGAAACGTTCGTCGCGGTCGCGACTCAGCTTGCATTTGGCTCACAGCGCGCGCTGAGCGGTCGATCGATGGGCGCGCGCGTAGCGCTCTCGCTGATGCTGCCCATCGGGACGGTCGGAAACGTCGACGCCTTGGCGCTGGCGCTGATCAGTCGCCAGGACCTGTGCCGCGAGTGGCTGCGGGGGCCCGCGACCGGATCCCTCCCGTCGCGGCGGTTGGCCGCGCGCCTACTCGAGCGCGCAGCCCGCGAGGCTGCGCGGCGTGCCGCACAGGGCGACGATACCGGGATTCGCGTGTTCTGCACCGACGGGGTGCGAGAGGCGTGGGACCGTTTGCTGAGCGACCGAGAACGACTGGTCTGGCGCCACGTTGCGTCGGCGCGCGGCCTCCTGGTGAGCTCGATGCCCACCTTTCGCGAGGAGATGAACCGCCATCTCGATGCCGAGTTCACAGTCACCGAGTGGCGCCGCGCCGCCGCGTCGCTGGCGGCAAGTATCGCCGTCGAACCGGAGGAAGGTCTTCGCGCGTGCCGAGAGCTGCTCGAGTCGGTGGTGTTTCAACAGGATCACGGCGTCGCCGCCGCTATGATCGCAGGCCTGCCGCGAGCCGCCGAGAGTCACCCGGCCGTCGTCGAGACACTTCTCGAACAGCTGATGAGGGTCGGAGGTCTCGACACGGCAGAGGCGCTGGTCGAGCTTCGCCGCGAACGCATTCGCCCCGGATTTGCCGAGGAAGCTGCCAAGAGGGCCGAGAGCCATCTCCGCAGAGCGGTCGCGCAGGGCAGTCACGAGGACGTCGGCCGAACGGCGTTGATGAACGCCCTCGCGGACGAGCTCGGAGGAAGCCGAATCCGGGTTGAGCCGACGCTTCGCGAGATGATTTCCGATGCGCTCGAGACCTTTGCGTCCAAGGGCGCCTACCAGGCCGCGAACGAAGCAAAACGCATCCTCGATGCGGCGATCGAAAAGGCAACGCTGCTCGAACGACCGGTTCATGGCGACCCAGAGACCAACGTGCCCGCCTTTCTTGCGCTGCGGGAGCTCGACTCGTCGCTGCTCGAAACGTCCGCCCTGAGCGACCTGCTGCTCGTTGGCGAGGACGACGATGATTCGCCCGCGCAGGACGAGCGACTCGGGGACCTGTTTCAGCAAATCACGAATTGGCTCGTCATTCGCGAAGGCGATCCGCTGGCCGAAGGAAGCCACGTTCCCCAGTTCACCACACGGCTACGGCAGCTCCGAACGATGCTTCACCTCGTCGATGCCGACGGACTCCACGTCGATTCACGCAAGGAGCTCGTCAAGCAGCGGCGTCTACTGACGCAACGAATTCTGCTCGCCCGCGTGGCACGTGACCCGAAGAGCTCTCTTCGCCGGACTCTGTGCGCTGCGACTGCGCGTACCTGCGACGCGTTGGTTCGCGAGGAGTTCGCCGACGTGTCCGACGTCGTGATCGCAGTGGCTGCCAACGCGCCGCACCTCGATGACTTCAAGACCATGGCGGAGGCCTCGATGGTCCCTGAAATCGAGGAAGCTTTCCGCGCGTATACCAAACTTCATCAGGCCACTCGCACCACTGAGCGCGACGGTCATGGACTCGTAGCAGCCGCCGAGACGATCACCGGCATCGCCGACGCCCTTCCGGCCGCCCACTCCGCGCGCATCGAGGCGTTCCGGCAGTCGCTCGCCGAGCTTGCTCGCGGACTTCGGCTCGTTGGCGCGTCGAGCTCCTTGATGGAGGTCGCCGAGCGCTCCCCCGGCGCGCCTCTCGCGACGCTCGAACGCGGGGCGGATTCGTTGGCTAAACTCACGCGGGGCTCCCGTCGGCGCCTCGGCATTCCGGTCGCGGAAACGCCTCTGACCTCAGGCGATGCGATTTGGCGCATGGGGATCGAGGTCGAGCGAGCGGTTCGCGCCTCCGTATCCGAGATCGATCGGGCGTTCACGGCGGCCTCGAAGGCGATCTCTCGGGAGCTCCCGGGGGCGTTTGCGGCGTTGACGGTCACCGTGCTGCGACACCTTCGCAAGGTTCCTCTGGATGCGCCGCGACGCGCGCCCAGCCTGATCCCGATCGAGCTCGACGCCGATGCGCCGCTGCCAGCGTGGGCGCCGCCAAGCCGAATCTTGGGTGCGTACCATTTGGTTCGCCCGGTCGGGACCGGCGCCGTGGGCTCGGTGTTCGTCGCCCGCCGCGTCGAGGATCGCGCCGACGACAGCGCACCGATGTTTGCGCTGAAGGTGCCCGACTACTCGGCGGCCGCTGCCCGCACCCTTTCCGAGGACGAGTTCTTGCGGCTGTTCCGAGAAGAAGCAGGCGCGCTTCTTGCGCTACCGGAGCACCCCAACATCGCCCACTTCGTGACCTTCGACGCGGGAGCCACACCAAAACCGATTCTGGTGATGGACCTCATCGAAGGACCGAGCCTCGAACGGATGCTCGAGATGGGGGACCTGTCTTTCGCTCGCGCGCGGGATCTGCTCCTCGGAGTGGGCGCAGGCCTGGACGCGATGCACAGCGTCGGAGTCGCGCATCTCGACGTGAAGCCTTCGAACATCATCGTCTGCAACGCGGAAGCCATCACCGGTGTCGGCCAGCCTCCTCAGCCGGTCCTCGTGGACTTCGGCCTCGCAGGTCGCCACCTTCGCGCGGGCTGCGGCACGGCCAACTACGGCGCGCCCGAGATTTGGGGCGCGGGAGACGCCTCGCAGGCGATCCCGGCCGACGTCTACGCGTTCGGGTGCCTCATCTTCGAAGCGTACACCGGGCGCACGTTGTTCGACGGAGACGGCGAAGATGCGACCATCCACGGCCACCTGAACCACGACGGCGAACCGGCTGCGGTGCGCGCTCTACTCGAACGGCAGGAGACGTACGAGCTCGGCACGCTGATCGCCCACTGCATTCGTCGTAACCCGCAGGACCGCATCACGGTGCGACAGGCCCGCCAGATGCTGGCGAGCCTGTCGATGAGCGATGTTCGCAACCCGCACTGGCCCGTGCGGATCGCGAGCTAGGGCGTCGGTTCCGGTTCTTCAGCGGTCTCGACCACGTGGAACTCCACGCGACGGTTTTGCGCGCGCTCTTCCTTGGTGGTCGCGTCCGGAATGAGCGGTCGCGTGGGACCGAAGCCTTCCGCGATGAGCCTCGACTTGTCGACCTTGCCGCGGCCGACGAGATACCGAACGACGGTGTTCGCGCGGGCCTTCGAAAGCCGCATGTTCATCTTCAGGCTACCCGTCGAGTCGGTGTGTCCTTCGATCCGCGCTTTCGTGATCTCCGGGTGCGCGTTCATGACCGCCGCGACATTGTCGAGAAGAGCGAACGAACGACGCTGAAGCTTTGCGCTTCCGGTCTTGAAGTACACCTTCTCGAGAATCTCGAGCTGGTTGCCGCCGAGCATGACGAGCTGAGCGGACTTGCATCCTTGGAACTCGACCAAGCCGGGCTCGTCCGGACAGTTGTCGACCTTGTCGGGAACGCCGTCGCCATCGCGATCGGGGTCGGGGCAGCCGCGGTTCTCAGGCGGACCCGGCTCGTTCGGACAGAGGTCGTCGACGTCGAGAATCCCGTCACCGTCGTTGTCCGGATCCGGGCATCCATCGTCGTCTTGGAACCCATCGAGATCTTCTGGGTCGTTCGGACAGCCGTCGTGGATGTCGAGAATGCCGTCGCCGTCATTGTCGAGGTCGGGACAACCGTCTTCGTCCTGGAAGCCATCAAAGTCTTCGGGCTCGTTCGGGCACTGGTCGACGTCGTCGAAGATGCCGTCGCCGTCGGCGTCCTGCGGCCCCCTCTTCGCGGGCATCGTGTAGCCGACCATTCCGCCGACGCGCCAATCGGGGGCTCCGTAGCCAGGCGTCACACCTGCGCTTCCGTGCGCACCGATGACGAACCCGACCTTGTGGAAGTACTTGAAGCCGCCCAACACTTCGACGGGCGTCTCTTCCCGCGTCCACCACGCCACGGTCGAGTTCGCGGCGGTGCGGCCGAAGGCTTCCGCGGACACCATGAATCGGTCTTGGCCGAGCATGAACAGGAGACCACCGCCGTAGGTGAACTCGTTGCCCACGAAGAGGTTGGAGGTCACGGCTTGGCCCTGAGTGCCGAGCTTGTAGCCGACCTGCAGGGGAATCCGGAGGATGTCGCCCGCATTGAGCGTCATCAGCAGCTCGAACCAACCGCCAATGTACGGACTCTTGTTGGCCTGTCCAAGATACTCCTGGAGGTCGTCTGCGAGTGCCGCGGTGTTGATGGTCATCGTCGCCTGAAGCGCGATCTGGAAGAGGTCATCGCGTGTGCCGAAGAGGTTCCCGCGAGCACCGACGTACAGGTCGCCGAGGCCCTGCCCTCTCGGAAGGAGGTACGCATTCGGTCCGTTCGGACCCCCGGGCAGAGAATCTGCCGAGTTGTCGCCCGACCTGACGATGAAGTGGTACGGAAGATCGACGAAGATGACGAGTCGATCCCACAGGCCGAGGTTGAACATCAGGTGGCCGGTCAGTTGCCGATGGACCATGGCCGCATTTCTGTTCGTCGCTGCGTTCTGGAAGACCAACGCGTCGTCCGAGTAGTCCATGTACACCATGACCCCGAACCTCTTGTGCCCCTGACCGTCGGCCGTGCTGAGGTAGAAGCCGTCCGTGGCGAGCTCAGCGGGACGAAACTGGTTGAGGTCGAACTGGGTCGAAAAGTTTTCGGTTTGAGCCTGGGCGGTGCCGGAAACCCCGAGCACGCACACCAAGACCGCCAACAGCGACGCGACCCAACCCCGGTTGAGCACGTACAGGTCATCGCTCTTCGTCACGCTCTCCTCCAATACGTCGTAGCGGCGGGGCATCACCCCCACACATCCCGCTCAGTGTTGCGTCTACTACCATCCCGGCAAAAAAAAGCGGAGGCTGTTCATTTGTCCCGTTTGCCCCAAAAAGCCGCTGGCACAGAAAGAATCCGCTAGGATCACACAGATGGCCGCCGCCCGTTACCGCACCGCCCCAGAGCCGACCACGGGAATGCCTCCCGGCATCCCATATATCGTCGCGAACGAAGCAGCGGAGCGATACAGCTACTACGGCATGCGCGCGATCTTGGTCATCTTCATGACCAAGTACCTGATGGGGCGCGACGGCCAGCTCGATCTCATGAACGACGAGCAGGCTACCGCGTGGTTTCACGTTTTCGTCACCGCGGTCTACTCGTTCCCGATCCTCGGTGCGATTCTCTCGGACGCGTTCCTCGGCAAGTACCGAACGATCATGTTGCTCTCGATCGTCTACTGCCTCGGTCACCTCACGCTCGCGATCGACGACACGCGCATGGGGCTCGCGATCGGTCTCGGTCTCATCGCGGTCGGCTCCGGTGGCATCAAGCCCTGCGTGTCCGCCCACGTCGGCGATCAGTTTGGACGGACCAATGCGTATCTGCTCCCGAAAGTCTTCGGGTGGTTTTACTTCTCGATCAACGTCGGCGCACTCGCGTCCATCCTCTTTGCGGAGCCGCTGCTCCATCGATTCGGTTCATCGGTCGCGTTTGGGATTCCCGGCATTCTGATGGCGCTCGCGACGTTCGTGTTTTGGATGGGCCGAAAGGTGTTCGTACACATTCCGCCGGGCGGGATGGATTTCATCCGCGAGGTGTTTAGTAAGGAAGGCCTCGCGGCGCTTGGAAAGCTCTTCATCATCTACGCGTTCATCGCGATGTTCTGGGCACTCTTCGACCAACAGGGTTCGGCCTGGGTACTGCAGGCAGAACGAATGGATCGCCGCTTCGGAATCGACTGGGATCCGTCTCAGGCGCAGTGGCTGAACCCGGCGCTGGTCTTGATGTTCATCCCGCTCTTCAATCGCGTGATCTACCCGGCGTTCGACCGTTTTTGGCCGCTCACGCCACTGCGAAAGATCTCGATCGGGCTCTTTTTGACCGTACCGGCGTTTGTGCTCCCGGCGTGGTTCGAGGCGCGGCTCGACGCCGGCGAGAGCGTGAGCATCGTCTGGCAGCTCGCGGCCTACATCATCATGACCGCGGCCGAGGTGCTCGTATCGATCACTGCGCTCGAGTTTTCGTATACGCAGGCGCCACGCCGCATGAAGTCGGTCGTGATGGGCGCGTTCTTGATGAGCGTAGCGCTCGGCAACCTGTTCACGGCGAGCGTCAACTTCTTCATCCAAAACCCCGACGGGACGAGCAAACTCGAGGGTCCATCGTACTATTTGTTCTTCGCGGGGACGATGGCGGTCACCGCGCTTGTTTTCGTGCCGGTCGCGATGTGGTTCAAGGAGCGAACCTACATCCAAGAGGAAACGCCGGCGGGAGCCGTAGAGTGAACGTCGTCGAAAGAGCCCTAGAGTGGATGGAACGCGATCCGGACCCGGACACCCGGGCTGAGCTTCGCGCGCTTCTCGATGCCAACGATCAGCGCGCACTCACTGCGCGGTTTGCAGGCAGACTCGAGTTCGGCACCGCAGGCCTTAGAGGGCTTCTCGGCGCCGGTCCCGCCCGTATGAACCGCGTCACCGTAGCGCGCGCGACGGCCGGACTCTGCGCGTGGCTCAAGACGCGCGTCCCTGATGCCGAACAGCGGGGCATCTGCGTCGGACGCGACGCGCGCGTGAAGAGCGACGAGTTCGAGCAAGAGGTGGTGCGGGTGGCCACCGCAGCGGGGTTCCGCGTGCTTCGATTCGCGAAGGTGGTGCCCACCCCGGTGGTTGCGTTTTCCGTGCTCGAACGGCGAGCCGCAGCGGGCGTCGTGATCACCGCGAGCCACAACCCGCCGGGATACAACGGCTACAAGGTCTACTGGGAGAACGGCGCACAGATCATCCCGCCGAACGACGAGGGCATTGCCGAATGTATTGAACGTGCGGAAGCAGCGGACATCCCGCGGCTCGAGCTGGAGGCTGCGCGAGCCTCGAACCTGCTTGAAGAGATCGACGTCATTCGAGCCGAGTACGTGCGGCGCATCGCTTCCGAGCTTCAGAGCCGCGACCGCGCGCCCATCCGAATCGCATACACGGCGCTCCACGGCGTCGCCGAGGAAACGATGCGGGAGGCGTTCTCGGAGGCCGGATTCGACGACGTGATCAGCGTCCAAGCACAGGCAGTGCCCGACGGACGGTTTCCGACGGTGTCGTTTCCGAACCCGGAGGAGCCGGGCGCCATGGAACAGGTGCTCGCGCTAGCAGACGACCGCGACGCGGACATCGCGATCGCACACGATCCCGACGGCGATCGAGTCGCGGTCGCCGCCCGGGGGGAACAGGGCTTCGCAGTCCTGACAGGAAACGAGATCGGTCTCGTGCTCGCAGAAGATCTGCTCCGAAGTCAGCGCGGCTCCCAACCGGTCGTGCTCTCCACCATCGTCAGCAGCCCCGTGCTCGGAGCGATCGCTGCGGCGAACGGCGCGAGATGGGAGCAGACGCTGACCGGGCACAAGTGGATTCAAAACCGCGCACTCGAGCTCACCACCGAGGGCTACACCTACGTGTTTGGCTACGAGGAAGCCCTTGGGTACGCCTGCTCGTCCATCGTTCGCGACAAGGACGGCATCGGCGCGGGGCTTCACCTCGCCGACATCGCAGCCCGCGCGAAAGCCGAAGGCCAGTCGTTGCTCGACCGTCGCGACGCACTCTGGAAACAGCATGGAGTCTTTCTCGATCGGCAAGTCTCGATCCGGTTCGACGGCGAGAGCGCCAAGGCATCCATGCAGGCTTGGGTGGACCGGCTCCGCGCGGCGCCGCCCGAACGAATCGCTGGACGACGAGTGGTCACGATCCGCGACCTCGAACGCCAGACCGTGCGCGAAGAAGGGGTCGAGTCCTCAGACACGACTCTCTCACCAAGCAACGTTCTGATCTTCACCCTCGAGGACGGCTCACAGATCATGGTTCGTCCGAGCGGTACCGAGCCGAAGCTCAAGTATTACTTCTACGTGCTCGAGCCCATTGGAGCCGATGGTCTCGCGGTAGCCGAAGCCAAGGCGCGCTCGACCCTCGAGCAAATGGTGGACGAGCTCATCGCGAACGACGGTTGTTGAGCAGCGCCTTCAGTATGTCGTGCGTTTCGCAGAGGTTCGCGTCCGAAGAAGTCACGGGATGACCGAGGCTGCAACGATGCCGAGCGCCGACGCCAACACGAGTGCAGCAGCAATCCACAAGAGACGGTTGCTGCTCCGACGACCGCGGCGCCTCGATGACCCAGCGGGGTTCGCAGGAGCGTCGAGTAGCCGGTGACCATCGCCTCCTGCCTTTAGCTCGTCGAGGCGGGTCGCAGAGGTGACCGGCATCGCCATCGGATCGAACCGAGGGTCGCGCGCCTTGGGACGGCCGGTCATGCGTCGCGTCGGTTCACGGCTGCTGGGTGAGTTCTGCACGGATTCGATTTCGAGCTTCGGCCCTCCGCGCCCAAACTCGATTTCGTCTCCGCGCGAAAGGGCGGCGTGTTTGATGCGTTGCCCGTTGAGCCAGGTGCCGTTTCGGCTACCCGTGTCGATGAGGAGATAGCGTCCGTCCTCGTTGCGAATCTCCGCGTGACGACCCGAAGCGTCGAGATCGACTTCGGGATCGAAGTTGACGTCGCTATCGGGCATGCGGCCGATGCGAATGAGATCCTGCTCGAACTCGAACTCGCGACCTTGATCTGCTCCCTTGATTTGGCGAAGCCGTATCATCGGGCGCTCAGTCGGTGGAGGGAATGAGGACGACCTCGGTGGCGGCGCCGGGCTCGACGAGCACGTCCTTGCCAACCATCGTTCCGTCCAGCTCGCGTGCCTCGAAATGGTACGCGCCAGGCGTCAGACGCAGAAGAACCGCTTCGTCGACCGCAAGCGGGCCGTAGCTTCGCCCGTTGACGTAGAGCTCGCCCTCTTCGAGCGCAGCCCGCACTTTGACTTCGACGGGCACGTTCGGATCTTCGAACGCGGGCGGAGGCGGCGCTGCAAGAGCTTCGTCATCCGAGGAGCGTCGGTCGAGACTGACGATTGCAATGACCGCCGCAAGACCGAGCAGGACGAGCACGGAAGCTGCGCTCGACCACGAAAACGCAGCGGCCTGAGACGGTTCATCGCGCTCCGCGTCGGCTGGATTCGTGAGCGCGCGAGGAACCATGCTCTTCACGACGTGGGGCAGCGCCGAGCGCGGTTCGCGGCCCTCTGGCAGCGGATACTGCTGATAGAAGGGCACCTCGCCCGCGGCGGGCGGAGCGAGCGCCTCCCCGTCGAAGTCTGCGACGATACAGGTCACGTTGTCGTGCCCGCCCGCAGCGTTGGCCAAGTCGATGAGGCGCTCGGCGAGCTGCGGAAGTGGACCGACGCACGCCATCTCCTCTCGAATGACGTCGTCGTGTACGAGGCCGCTCAGGCCGTCGGAGCAAAGAAGGATGCGGTCACCGCGACGAAGCTCGACGAAGGTGAGGTCGACAGCGACGTGCTCGGTGGTGCCGAGCGCCTGCAGAATGATGTTGGAGTGCTCGAAGGCTTCGGCTTCCGCCTCGGTCAGCTGTCCGGCTTCGATGAGCTGGTTGACGAGCGACTGGTCCTTCGTGACGAGCGTGAGTCGACCGTCGCGCAGAATGTAGCAACGACTATCGCCAACCTGCCCGATGAAGAGCACCTGATCGACGAGCCCCGCCACTGTGGCCGTGGTGCCCATGCCCCGCCGCGTACGATCCTTCTTGGCTGCCAGAAAGATCCGATGGCCGGCTTCCTCGACCGACTCCACCAGGCGATGCGCGAAGCTGTCTCGGTCGGAGGCGGGCTCCTCCCCGCGAAGGGTCTCGAACAAGGCGTCGACCGCCATGTGGCTCGCGACTTCACCCGCAGCCGCACCGCCCATCCCATCGCACACAGCAAACGACACGCCGCGCTCGGACACCGTGCCGCGAATCATTTCATCGCCCGGATAGGGGCCAGACTCGTCGCCCAAATTGGCGATCATGAAGTTGTCTTCGTTGTGCTCACGTACGAGCCCGACGTCGGTCATTCCAAAGACCTCGAATGCAAGCCCGGAGGGAACCGGCACGACCGCAGCCTTCTGCGAACGGTTCCACGGCTCCGAACCTGGCTCCGGCGCGAGCGTTTCATTGTGCTCGTCGGGCGGTGGCTGCTCGTCGCCGTTGCGGCGTGCGCCCCCGCTCATTCAGCCCCCGCCTGCATCCACTGACCCCACGTTTTCATATTAACGATACAGCCTACAGCCGACCTGTCGAAAACTCCACCGGGCACGCTAGCGAAAAAAGGATGAATTTCGACGATTTCTACAGGTAGAAGTTGAAACCGATTCGAAGCACGAGCATCGCGTCGATCGCCCCGGTCGAAGCGCGAAGAACATCGTCTGCAGGTGTCACGAACGAGCGCGTCCTGAGAAGATTGCCCGTGACGAGAAAGCTGAACGCGATGTCGGAGTCGAGCTCCACTTCAGCCCCGACCCCGATTTCCGCCGTTCCGCCCACCGTGGCGACCCGAAAGCTCGGGCCTAGCAGCAAGGGGCCTCCTCGAAGCCGGATGAGCGGGTGGGTCACCCGATCGGGCAGGAACATGTACTGGAGATTGACTAGGAACGACTGGGCGACGCTGGTCTCGTAGACCCCGTTGGCCGTCATGAGCCAAAACTCGTAGCCAAATCCCAGGCCGATCCCGTTCTTCCAGCGGTACGAAAAGCCAACCTCGACCGCCATGCCGAGGTCGATGATGCACTCCGACCCGTCCGGGCACAGCCGTTTGGTCGATAACGGAATCACGATGCCCGCCTCGGGACCCACGGCAAAGGTGCCCTGTCGCTTCGGGGGGCCACCGGGAAGGCCGAGTTCTTCCGCCTCTTCGGCCTGCACGGACGCCGGACCTGCCGCGGCGAGGGCGAAGAAGCAAAGGGCGGCGGCACGAGTTGGCACGGCGGTAGCATAGGCGCCCCGAACTCGGGTGGACAAGATTGACAGCCCCCAGGCCTCTCTTATAGTAGCGCCGGTTCGAGTCGCCCAGAGGTTTCGGATGGAGATCTTCCTGAATAAGCGCGCGATGCGGCAAGTACGTCTGTCGGTCGCGGACGCCATTGAAGACGGCGAAATGGACGCTCTGCGCGAAGACCTCGTCAGCACTTTTTCGGACGACGACATCGAAGAGATCGAACGTCGCATCGACAGCGGCGACTTCTACGACTTCATCACGGAAATCCTCGACGAATGGTCCGGTGAAGACCTCGACGAGCTGATGGAGCTCCTTGAGACCCAGCTCGCCGACGCCGACGTCGATCTCAAGTACACTGCCCCCGCAAACGACGACGACGCCGACGACGAAGAGGAAGAGGAAGAAGAAGAACTCATCGTCGACGACGGCGACGACGATCTCTAGGCGGGACACGCGGGGTGCCCAGAACCCCCACGATTCCACCCACTTCCAAACCAACCCGCGCGATTCGCAAAAACCACGGCCTTTTCAACAGGCCGCGCGGCCTGCTGCCAGCGTCGAGCGAACGCGCGTGGCCGGTACGTTGACAGCGCCCCACCCCCACGCTACCAGCATCGCCGAATTGCCACCGTAGCTCAGTTGGTAGAGCAACGGTTTCGTAAACCGTAGGTCGTTGGTTCGAATCCAATCGGTGGCTCCGTAGTT
>CBFCWN010000047.1:0-32681 GCA_965601515.1 uncultured Myxococcales bacterium
AGCGTTTGCTTACTACCTAGGGATGATAACGGTTGGATCCAGCAAGTCAATATCGGTGCCTTTTTCAGTGTGTTAGAAACCTTCCAGCGTCAGAGCTTGGGTGGGAAACGCGAAAAAGCGGCAGTCGCGTTGACAACTTCGCGGGGGGTGGGGTAGCTTGCCACTCGTTCAAGGGGACCCCGACAGTCCTAATGATTTCAATGGATTCCAGGCGACTGGGTCCTGATTTCAATAGGGGTGGATCGAGGCAAAAACAGGGGAATCTCGCCGGAAACGGCCGGCGAGCTGGAGGGAGCCGCAAGCATGCATGAAATCTGGGAGGCACTGCTCGAAGGTGCTCCGTTTTCGTTCATCAACCTTGGTGTCTTGGCTTTCGGCGTGGGCGTCATCATCGACCGCGCTTGGTACATCCGCATGAACTACAGCGTCGATGCGACGGAATTCATGAACCGCATTCGAAAGCTGGTGCAGGCCGGGAACATCGATCGCGCGATTCGACAGTGCGAAGCGAAAGCCGTTCCGTTGCTCGAGGTGGTGAAGTCGGGGCTCACTCAGGTGAACCGCGGAGAGGAAGCGGTCATTGCGTCGATGGAAGAAAAGATGAGCGAAGTGATCCCTGCGCTCGAGAAGCGCACGGGGTCGCTGTGGACGCTGGCGAACATCGCCACGCTCATCGGACTCCTCGGAACGATCAGCGGTCTGATTCGCGCATTCAAGGCGGTCGGCACGATTGACGATCCGTCGCAAAAGACGGCACTGCTTTCGGCGGGTATCGCAGAGGCCATGTGGAATACGTTCCTCGGTCTTCTCATCGCGGTGATCTTCATGGTGGCTCACCTCGTGCTTCACGGGCTGACGAAGCGTCACAAGCACGAGATGGAAAAGGTCACGATGCAGCTCGAAAACCTGCTCACGCTGCGTCGGCAAGGCAGTTAGTCGGGGCTGGTCATGCCGGTACGGCTGACTCCACGTCAACGCGCATACGTCCGGAAGCGAACGACGCTTCCCGATCCGGATCCGTCCGAGCTCGATGAAGAGCTGAACATCGTCCCGTTCTTGGACATCGTCGTCAATATCATCATGTTCCTGCTGATGACGCTGACGACGGTCGCGTTCTTTTCACAGGTCGAGGCGGCGCTCCCCCAATACCGGACGGGCGGCATCGGCAAGCGCGCGGCCGAAAACGAGGCGCTGAACCTCAATGTCACGGTCACGCGCGCAGGCGTCATCGTGTCTGGCTCGGGCGGGAAGCTCGCGCGCGGCTGCACCACGACGGCGCCCGGCAAGGTGATCACGGTTCCTGCCGGCATGAACGGCGACCATGACTGGACGGGCCTCACCAACTGCGTGCGGCGCGTGAAAGATCAGTTCGAGGACGAGACGCGGGTGACGTTGAGTGCGGATCCTGAGGTTCCGTACGATCACCTGATCTCTGCAATGGACGCCGTCCGCGGAGAGAACGACGAGCTGTTCCCGGACGTGCTGCTTTCTGCGGGGGTGCGCTGATGGCAAACGAAAGCAACCGACCGCCAAAGCCCGATTCACTGGCACCGCCCGTTGCCGACAAGCCGGCGACGATGTCTCACGTCAATCGAATCGTGCGCGCCAAGCTTCGGCGGATGCCCGAGCACGATCACGCCGGGCTCAACATCTATCCGATGATGGACATGCTGACGATTCTGCTGGTCTACATGATGGCGCTCTTCGCGACGTCGTCGGCGGCCGCGGTGCAGGAGAGCGAAGAGCTCCGCATTCCTTACTCCACCTCGCAGGTCGAAGTGGCCGAGGCGCTCGCCGTGCAGATTTCGCGAAGCGGGATCGTCGTCGACGGCAAACCGGTGCTCGAGCTCCGCAACGGCATCGTCGACCCGAGTCTCAAGCAGGGCGGAAGCAGCGGCTTCCTCATCACACCGCTCTACAAAAGGCTCAGCGAAATTCGCGATCGAAAAAAGCGGACGGCAGCGCGCTTCGCCAACCAGCCATTCCTCGGCGACGTCCAAATCATCGCCGACAAGCGCACGCCCTACCGAACGCTGAGCGAAGTCATCTACACACTCGGCCAAACCGAGTTCAAAAACCTCCGCTTCATCGCCAACAAAAAATCCCAATAGGGGACACGCAGGGCCTCCAAAACCCCAACATTATCAGCCGGTTACCGATCGACCCGCGCGATTTGCGAACGACGCTACGCGCTCGGCAGGCCGTGAGCTCAGAACGCCAGAGTTGCGTGACGGTCGGCTGCAAATCGCGCGGGTCGATCGGTAAATCGCCGGAATTGCTAGGGGTTTGGGGGGGCTGCGTGTCCCTAGAGCTCGAAGTCGCCGTACTCTAGGATTTCGCCGATTCGGTAGAGGAAGCCGTTGGCATGGACGCCGTCGACGACTCGGTGGTCGTACGTGAGCGCCATGTGCATGACCGGGTGGATCGCCATCAGGTCTTCGCCCTCGTGCTCGATGACGACGACGCGCTTCTTGATGGTGCCGAGGCGGAGGATGCCGACGTTGGGCTGCGAGATGATCGCACCGCCGACGAGGTTGCCGCGCCGACCCGGGTTCGAGACGGTGAACGTCTTCCCGGCAAGGTCGTTCGGCGTGAGGTTGCCTGCGCGAGCGCGTTCCGCCACGTCCGCCACGGCGCGCGCGATGCCGCGAATCGTCAGCTCGTCCGTGTTGCGAATGACCGGGACGACCAGCCCCTGGTCGGTATCGACGGCGATGCCCACGTTGACTTCACCGAGCTTGACGAACGCATCGTCGAGCACTCGCGCGTTGAGCTCTGGGAACTCGCGAAGCGCGCGGGCGGTCGCCGCAATCGCAAACGCGAGGTAGGTGAGGCCAAGACCGTCCTTTTTGAACTGCGCTTTGTGCTGATTGCGAAGGACTGCGGTGCGGTGAAGATCGCACTCCGCGAAAGTGACCACGTCCGGCGCGGTTTGCTTCGAATACACCATGTGGTCGGCGATGATTCGACGCCGACGGCTGAAGGGAACGATTTCGTCGCCGTCTTTCGGCACGTACGGTGGAACGCGAAACGCGCCCGCGGGACCCGTGCCCGGTGAAGCCGTGCGCGCCGGCGCGGCCGCAGGAGGCGCGGCTGCCGGAGCGGGCTGTGGGGCCGGAGCCGCAGGAGGTGGAGGTGGAGCCGCCGTGCGCTCCGGGGCTGCGCCACCTTCGACGGCGGCCATCACGTCACCGCGCATGATGCGTCCGCCATCGCCGCTCCCCTGGACATTCGAAAGGTCGACGTCGTTTTCGCGTGCCAACTTCCGTACGGACGGAGATGTGGGGGCAGGCCCTTCGGTCGATGCCGCAGGCGGCGGCGCAGCTTCGGGTTCGGGGGCCGCAGCGGGTGCGTCCGCGGTTGCAGTCGCGTTTTCGTCGATCTCACAGATCGCGTCGCCGACCGCAACGATGTCGTCCACCTCGGCGAGGAGTTTCGTCACGACGCCAGACACGGGTGCAGGCAGTTCGCTATCCGCCTTATCGGTAAGAATCTCCACGAGCGGATCGTCTTTGGAAACGCTCTGTCCGACCGACACGAGCCACTTGCCAATCGTACCTTCGACGACGCTTTCGCCGAGCTGCGGCATGGTCACTTGGGTAGCCATCGGGGGAGCACCATAGCGTAAATGCTTGGGCGCGGTAGCGTCTTGCGCGCCGCAGCCGCGTGTAGGAGCCTCGCGTGCATGGGGAGTGGGGACGACCGACCGATTCGCCGAGGAGATCGGGCTTTTCTGTTCAGGCTCATCGGCGGGGCCGCCCTCGTGGTGCTGCTCGGGGTGCTGGTCCTCGGGTTGATGGACCAATCTCGACTCGGCAGCTGCGCCGCGCGCGGTTTCCAACAACTCACCGACGAGCCACCTTCGGACTAGTGCCCGGGTGCCCCTCGGAGTAGAGTCCGACCAATGCTGGACACCCTGAGCCGGGAAGAGCGCCTCCAACTGATGCGCTTCGTTTGCTCGTTCGCATGGGCCGATCTCGAGGTCACGTCGGAGGAACGCGAGTTCATCGTGAACCTCGTCGACCGACTCGAGCTTGGCGAAGACGAGCGAAGCGCAGTCGCGCAGTGGCTCGAAGTCCCGCCCACCGCCGACGAGCTAGACCCTGCCGACATCCCAAAGGAACACCGGCAGCTCTTTCTCGACGCAGCGCGAGCGATGATCCTGTCGGACGGCGAAGTCGACGACGTCGAAGCCGAGAACCTGGTCATCCTCGATCAGCTGCTTCGATAGTCCCGTTCAACCCGTAGGAGAGTCTTCATGGAGCTTGATGCGAACAAGTACATCGACCTGTTGATCGAATATGGACCCAAAGTGGTCGGCGTCCTGGTTGCGCTCTTCGTGGGCTGGATCTTCGCCGGATGGCTAGAGTCCCTAGTCCGAAAGTCACTCGACAAGCGCGACTTCGACGCGACGCTGACGCGCTTCTTCTCGAAGCTCGCGCGCTACGTGGTCCTCATCGGTGTCGTCCTCGGATGTCTCGGCGTCTTCGGGATCCAGACGGCAAGCTTTGCCGCCGTCCTCGCAGCAGCCGGCTTCGCCATAGGCCTCGCCTTCCAGGGAACGCTCGGGAACTTCTCCGCGGGCGTGATGCTCCTCGTGTTTCGCCCGTTCAAGGTGGGCGACTTCGTCGAGGTCAACACCGAAACCGGCACGTGCGAGCACATCGACCTTTTCACCTGCGAGTTCCGCACGCTCGACAACAAGAAACTGATCATTCCGAACTCGGCCGTGTTCGGTAGCACCATTACCAACTACACGGGCTACGATACCCGGCGTGTCGACGTCGACGTTGGAGCGGAGTACTCGGCCGACATCGACGACACCCGGAAGGCGCTCGAGCAGGCGGCCGCCAACATCCCCGGCATGATCAAAGACCCCGCACCCCAGGTGTTCTTGAAGGCCCTCGGCGGCTCGTCCGTCGACTGGCAGGTTCGCGTCTGGTGCAAGACCGCCGACTACTGGAACGTTTGGCAAGCAACCACTCAGGCCTGCAAAGCCAGCTTGGACGCCGCCGGCATCGGCATCCCCTTCCCCCAGCAAGACGTTCACTTCGACGAAGAGGTCGTCAAAGCCATCGCAGCAAGAACCTAGCTCGACCGGCGTCGTCGCATGACATGGGTCACGACGGAGAACTCTCGCCTCATCTTCAGACTGACCTTCCGTGCGGACGGACTCTACGCGGCCACTCGCGACAAACGGGCAGCGCGAGCAGCCTCACGCACAGGGGTCGAGGAGCTCTGAGACGGCCGGGCGGGCCGCCGCGAGGCTCGCGCCCATGCTGACCACGTGCATCGGGTTCAGATCGAAGCGCGGACGCTTGTTGAAGTACTGCGCGACGTACTCGCGAAGCCCTGGAAGTCGCGTGCTGCCACCGGCGAGGAAGACGGCGTCGATTTCGCTGGCGCGGAGTCCAGCTTGGGACAGAACCTCGTCACAAATCCCAAACGTACGACGCACGAGGTCCATCGTGAGTTGCTGAACTTCCTTGCGAGTAATCGAAACGACACCGCAGCTCTCAGGCGCAGCCGGATCGACGCTTGGAATGGCGATGGCAGCTTGCTCCGATTCGGTCAACGCGCACTTTGCCAACTCGCTCGCGTGAACGAGTCGATCGAACGTGACGGCGTCGTTGGTGAGATCCCAGCCGCTGTTCGAAAGCGTTCGGTCGGCAACGTGGAGCGCGATGGTGCGATCGACGTCATCACCACCGAGGTAGGGATCCCCACCGTGCCCGATCACCCGAAACGGATAGCTGCTGCAGTCGACGACCGCCGCGTCAAACGTGCCGCCGCCAAGGTCGTAGACGAAGCCGTGCTTCAAGTTGCTGCGGTTCAAATATGCAAGCGCCGTTGCAACGGGCTCTTCGACGACACGAACGGAGTCGAACCCTGAATCGAGCACGGCTTGAACGGTCGCATCGCGACGCCTCTCTTCGAACGCCACAGGCGCCGTGACGACAGCGCCCACACCCTTCGGGTCGACCGAGACCAGGTCGAAAAGGCCATTGACGATCATCGTCCCGATTTGACCTGGCGTCAGAACGCCTGCACGCGTTTGAAACGCCGCTCCCCCGTCTTCGGTCTTCGCGAGGTTGTAGGGATAGTGGTCCCGAAACTGAGATACGGACGACGAGTGCCAACGCGCTCCGATGATGCGCTTGGCCGAGAGGATCGTGTTCTCCGGGTCCATCGCGCGACGTCGCCGCGCCGCACTGCCGACGATCAGCGAGCCGCTCGGTGGCAACGCCACTGCCGACGACATGATGCAATCACGGTCACCGAAGGAGAGCGGTTCGAAATTGCTGGCGACCGCCGTATTGGTGGTACCAAGATCGATTCCTACCGTGGTCTTAGGACGGGAGGTTCGCGCTCGACGCGCGGACGGGGTGCGTGCTGTTCGGAGGTCCATAGGATGGGGGGGACTGGCCTCGGTGATGTCTCAGACTACGTGATAGTGGGGGTCGTTGCCACCGAGAGTGAGTCGACTGGACCCAATCCGGTGTTGGTCCTAGAGTGAAACACGTTCTAGTTGGAGGCCCCAGGGGATGCCCGTCGAATTTCATACCCTAGAAATAGCTGGAATCGTTCAAGAAACGCACGACGCGCGGTCGTTCATCCTGGCCGTTCCGGACTCGTTGCGCGAAACGTTCCAATACCGTGCCGGGCAATTCCTCACGTTCGAGGTGCCGTGGAACGGGATGGACCTACGGCGCTCGTACTCGCTGTCGAGCTCGCCTGAAACCGACGCGTGGCCCAAGGTCACCGTCAAGCGAGTCGACCAAGGCCGAATCTCGAACTGGTTCAACGATCACCTCAAGGTCGGAGATTCGATTCGAGTGCAGGCGCCCGAAGGGCGATTCACCCTTCGATCCAACGAGGGCGACCACCCCATCGTGTTGTTCGGTGGAGGCAGCGGCATCACGCCGGTGCTCTCGATCCTGAAGTCGGCGCTCCGGACGACGTCGCGCCGCGTGAAGCTGGTCTATGCGAACCGTGACCAAAGGTCCGTTATTTTCAAAGACGAGATCGACCTCTGGCTGGCCGAGTACCCGGACCGCCTCGAGGTCGTTCACCACCTCGACAGCGACGGCGGTTTCATGAGCGTCACCCAGATCCAGGAGCACATTCGAGGCTGGGACGACGCGGAGTTCTTCGTCTGCGGGCCGACTGGCTACATGGATGCGGTCGAAGAGGCCTTCAAAGCGTCCAACGTCGACGCCGGGCAAACCAAGTTCGAACGTTTCCTCTCACCGGTGGACCCTGATCGAAGAGAAGAACCCGAAGCGGCACCTGCGGAACAACGCGACGACGAAGTGCCCGCGACCTTCACGATACTTCTCGAAGGCAAGTCGCTCGAGGTTCCATACAAGAAGGGTCTCACGCTCCTCGAGTCCGCGGTCCAGGCGGGGCACAAGCCGCCGTCCTCGTGCGAAGATGGCTACTGTGGGTGCTGCATGGCGCTCTTGAAATCCGGCCAGGTCGACATGCGAACTCATGATGCGCTCGAGCCGAGCGACATCGAACGAGGCTGGGTGCTCGCCTGTCAGGCTCGACCCGCAAGCGCGGACCCAGTCGAAATCGACTTCGACGCCGAGTACTGATCGGCACGCGCGTCAGGGTCGTTGGCGATCCGGCCAGTCCCAGAACGATCGCTTGCCGCGGGTCCAGTCGGGGCCGTCGCCCCAGTTCTTCCGCGTGCGCTTGTTGCGGTGGTCTGGGTCGTACTTCTGCAAGGCCTTTTCGTACTCCGTGTACTGCTGCACGCCGAGCTTTTCTGCCCAGTAGTCCTCCTCGGACGACCACCGATTGTCGCCAGCGTACTGCAGGACGGTAATCCCGGGAAAGTCGAGGTGCCCTTCCCCGCTCGGATGGTCACGTCGATTGCTCATGCGGAACACGACGCGGCCGCTCGGGTCTGCGTGGTGCCAATCGTAGATCCCGTAGATCTCCCCGTACTGCTCCATCAGCGGGATGATCCACTCACGCACCGTCTCGCGCCCGCGCATCGTGCCAAGGATGCGCTCCTCGTACACGACGTCCTCCGTAAAGAGGTCCGCCCATGCGTCCCAATCTTCGCGGATCATGCCCGTCCGCCAATAGTGACGGAACGCCGCTTCGACTTCTTCGAGCTCGAACACGGAAATTACTCCGCGGCTTCTTGGTTCTCGGGATACGTGTAGAACTGGGTGCACCACTTGCGGAACGGCGCGATCGGGCCGTCGCCGTCGCACAGGATCGGTTGGTCGTGCTGAATCTTGTTCTCCCAAATGGGGATGTCCTGTTCAACCTGCCGACTCACCTCCGCGACGAACGCCTTGCCAACGCCCCGCGCCATTTCCGCGCCGCCGGTCTTCTTGACGCTGAAGTTGAAGCGCAGGTGGCAGTGGTCTCGATCGATAGGAGTCGTCGTCGCAACGTTGAGCGTTTCGACGATGCCGTTGAAACGAACGATGCCGAGCCCAAACCCGTAGTTGATGCTCTCGATCGAGCCATCGACCGTGCCGCGCGGAGTCTCCATGCCGGCGCCGGAGAACACGCGCATGATGGGCCCGTCCATCGTCGCCTCGGACTGCGGCATGTTCGTGGTTCCATGGAGGTAGCGAAAGTGCGCCGTGTCGACTGCGTTCTCCGCCATCTCTTGGTTGCAGGTTCGGATGACCCACTCGCGTTGAACCCACTCGGTCCAGTCCTCGTGACCGTACTCAGGGATGCTGTCTGGAACGTCGAAAGTCGGGGCCTCGCCGCCAGCGTGGTGCCAGCACATGATGAGATTCGCGACCTCCTTGACGTGCCACTTCGGAAGCTGCGCCTTTCGCGGCATTCGCTCGGCATACGGGACCGCGGTGCACTTGCCGTCGGTTCCGAACTGCCACGCGTGGAACGGACACTCGATCGAGCTCCCTTTGACCGTACCGCCGTGTCCGAGGTGCGCGCCGAGGTGCGGACAAAACGCGTCGAGCACGGAGAGCTCACCATCCTCGGTTCGCCAGATCACGAGGTCCTGGCCGAAGTACCGGAGCGGTTTGACATCGCCCGGCTTGATCTCGTCGACGTACGCGACTTGGAACCATCCGTTGGGAATCGGAGTCTTGAACGAGCGCTCGGTCATACGGAATCAAAAATAGAACGTGTTTCACTTTTTTCAAGCCGAATCGCCTGATAGTGTCCGCGCCCCGACAGCACGGAGAATCAGGCATGGCAAGCATCGGCGTGGGCGACGCCGCCCCGGACTTCACGAAGACGACCCAGAACGGAGACACGATTTCGCTGTCTCAGTACCGCGGTAACAAGACCGTCGTTCTCTACTTCTATCCTAAAGACGAGACTCCGGGCTGCACCGCAGAGGCGTGCACGTTCCGAGACAACTTCGAAGACTTCGTCGAGGCCGGAGCCGTCGTGATCGGAGTCAGCCAGGACAGCGAGCAGAGTCACAAGAGCTTCGCAGAGCACCATCGACTTCCGTTCCTGCTCGTCAGCGACTGCGACAAGGCCATACAAAAAGCGTACGGAGTACCAAAGTCGATGGGGCTACTCCCGGGGCGCGTCACGTACGTGATCGACCGCGAGGGCAGCGTACAGCACGTGTTCAATTCTCAGCTGAACGCCAAAAAGCACGTGCGAGAGGCACTCGACGTGGTCAAGCGACTGTCCGCCTGAGCCGACGGACGACGAACCAGACGAACAGCAGTGTTCCAAACGGCGCCCCGACCGGCGAGCCTCGACCCACGGAGCAGCCATCCGTCGACACGCCGACGACGCCCGGAGCTTCCGTATCAGGTTCCTTCGGATCGATCGTCGGCGGCTCGCCACACGGACCGCCGTCGCACGCGTCTTCGCCGCAAAGATCTTCGTTGCCCTCGCCCGCCGCGCAGAGCGCATCGACGACACGAGAGATGAACTGGACGTTCTCACCAGCTAGAGAGTCGTCGAACACGTTGACCTCGACGCAGAACTCGCCTTCCCGCCGGTTGTAGTCGGGGACTCGTCCGCTCACGAGAATCCCTGCAAGCTGGTCGTTCTCGTCGAAAACTGCGCTGCCCGAGTGGCCCTGAAACGCGTCGAGGTTTGCCACGTAGTAGTCCGCCTCCACTGCGGCGACGGACGCGCCTGAATCGATCTTCACGGGCAAGCCGGTCCCAGAGCCGATCATGGCAAGCGAGTCGCCGACTTCGAGCGGGGTCACCGGGCGAAGCTCGGCGGGAACGTGGTCTGGCGTCACCGGGCGGTCGAGCCGGACGATGGCGTAGTCGGGAGTCACCGAGCCGGATTCGACACAGACAGGAACCTCTGCACACCGATACACGTCGCTCTCGGGGAAGGGCCCCGGGTAGTCCTGTCCTTCGGCGGTGAGGTGGTAGTTGAAGACGTAGCTGTAGGCGGAGCAGGCGGGAGAGCTGCAGTTCACGCAGTGACCCGCGGTCAGCACCAAATCGTCGGCGATCAAGACGCCCGAGCACCGCGCCGCGACAGGCTGGTCGGCGAACGGTTCGTCCAGGCACACGTCTCGCTCGAACCACAGCGGGCCCACGTTGAGCTGATAGCTTCCGTCACCGAGCTCGGACAAATTCGACAACGCAATCTGCGCGACGATCGACTCGCTGGCGACTTGGCGCAGCCCGGCATCGGGGTGCGCGTACACCTCGAGGCGATCGTCGTTCCCATAAACGACGGTCGACTCGAGCGGCTCCGCGAAGAATTGTTGGTCGGAGCCGCACGCGACGAGCAGTAGCAATCCTCCAATCGCGAATCTGCGGCCGGGCATTACCCACATTAGTAAGGCCAATCGGAACGGCGTGCTACTCGGATACGCGGACCTGTATGCTGGTCACCAAATCACCCTTCGCCGTCGCGACATCCGAGACGACGACCACAGGCTCCCCGGATGCGATGACGCTGCGCTCTCGCAGCTTTGCGAGGGCGTTCACAATGGTCTTTTCGGGGTCGCTCGAGAGATTCATGCGGAAGGGCACGACCGAGCGGTTGAGCCAGAGTTTTCGACGCGTCGTGCTCATGTTGGTGAAGGCGTAGATCACGGCATTTCGCGGGCGATAGCTCGCGACCAGCTGTCCGAAGTAGCCGCGCCTCGTCATCACGACGATGGCCTTCGCGTCGAGAGAGTCGGCCAGCCGGCACGCACCTTGTGCGATATGTGCGCGCTGCGTGTCGGGTGGCGGTCGCTCTTTGAAGAAGTCGAGGCCCGGACCTCGTTCGATGCGCCGGGCGATGGTGTCCAGGACTTCGACACAGCGAAGCGGATACTTGCCCGCAGCCGTCTCGCCGCTGAGCATGATGGCGTCGGCCTGTTCGTACACGGCGTTCGCTACGTCGGTGACTTCGGCTCGCGTCGGAAGCGGGTTCTCGATCATCGATTCCAGCAGGTGCGTGGCGACGATGATGGGCTTCCCCGCGATGGCGGAGCGGCGGATCATCTCACGCTGAAGAACGGGAAGCTCTTCGAATGCGACCTCCACGCCGAGGTCGCCGCGAGCCACCATGATTCCGTCGGCGACCTCGAGGATTTCGTCGAAATTGTCGACGCCCTCCTGGTTTTCGATCTTCGCGATGAGGCGCTGATGTCCCCCGGCCTCTCTAACGATGCTACGTACTTCGAGTACGTCCTGCGCGCTTCGCACGAAGGAGAGCGCGATGAAGTCGAGGTCTTGCTCGAGAGCAAACCCGATGTCCTCGCGGTCCTTCTTCGTGATGGACGGAAGGTTCACCCGAACGCCAGGAAGGTTCACGTGCTTGCGAGAACCCAGCGTCCCGCCGTCGAGGACCCGACACTTGAGCCGATGCTCGGACACTTCGAGGACCTCGAGATTGATGAGGCCGTTGTCGACCGTAACGCGTTCTCCGACGCGGAGATCGTTGACGAGGTCCATGTAGTTCACGTGGACGCTCCGCTCTTCGGCATCGTCGGCAAGCACGCTGAAGTAGAAGACATCGCCAGCGTTGAGATCGAGACTCTCCGCCAGCTCGCCGGTCCGAATTTCAGGCCCCTGAAGGTCCATCAGAATCGAGATGGGGTGCGGGAGCTTCTTGTTGAGACTCTTGAGGTTTCGGATGACCTGCAGGTGTGACGCATGGTCACCGTGCGACATGTTGAGGCGGGCGAGGTTCATGCCCGCCATCGCGAGCTGAGAAAGCATGCCAGAAGCTCGGGTCGCCGGACCGATGGTGCACACGATCTTCGTGAGTCGCGGCTGCGATTCTTGCTCCCCTCGGTCCATCCGTGAGGGGAGCCTAGGTCAGGCGGCTCCGCGTGACAATCGACGCGAAAGCCACACGACAACGGCGAATGCGATCATCGTCGTTCCGGCAGACCGCTGGCCGCTCCCGCCCGCGCTACATGATCCGCGGCGATGTAGCGAACCACCTTTCGGCGCCACGATGGCGTCCGCGCCTTCAGGCGTGAAGGAAAGCTCATCGTCACCAGGCTCCCAGCGCGGGTCGAATGCGTCGCCTGCAGCGCCCGCGACCCAGTCGAGATGGGCGGAAAGCATGGTGTAGACACCCCCATCACCACAGTCGCGCTCGACGTCGGAGCGACCGCGCGAAACCAAACCGACCACGAAGTCGCCAACCTCGGTAGGCACGTAAAGGGGGCCGCCGGAGTCGCCGTAGCAGGAGTCGCCGAGAGAATCGCCTCGCCTCGTCAGCAGCTCTCGCTCGCCGATGATGTCGAGAACTGCATCCGAAATGTAGAGGGCGCCGCTCGTCTTGTCCTCGACATCGTGGACGCCGTAGCCCGCGACGAAGGCGACGTCGCCGTGGCGAACGAGCGCGGCCTGACGCTCACGCGTGAGAAGAGGCGCCTGCATCACATCGTCGAAGGGCCGCTCCAAGATCAAGACGGCGATATCGTTGGGGGAGCCAATGCCCCCCTGTCCGGCGCCGGCACGGCTTCGGCCCATGATGAAGTCATGGTCGTACTCGTCGTGAACCTGTACTCGAGCGACCCTGCGCAGATTCGCCTCCGTAGCCGATTTGCTCGCGAGGTGACCGGCCACCACCCAGAGCGTGCGCGGCTCTGCGGCGAACACCGTCCGGGATTCCTCGTCTTCGATGACCGCGCAGTGGGCGGCCGTCACGACGACGGTAGGCGAAATCAGAGTGCCGGAGCAGAAGCCCGATCCTGCGCCCGCGCGTCGAATTTCGACGGTGGAGAAGATCTGGGCGCCCTCGGCGGCCCAGCCGCCCACGACCTTCGCCTCGGAAGGCCCGGTGGCCCCCTCGTCGAACGTCGGATCTCCGCAGCCAAGGGTTATACCCAAAAGGACTACAAATAGGGGTTTGTATGCCTTTGCGGGACACATGGGGGCAGGTAGGCGGAGGTATCACGGACGCTCGAATCTGAATAGACTGAACGTGAGCGACCTCTTCAGATTCGACCGTTCGGTGAGCTGCCGAACCATGGAGGCCTGCGAAAAATTTGGGGTGCGGCCAAGCTGCGCGGAGAGTCGCGAGAGGGGGACCGCATGAGCCGTCGCGAACGTCGAAAAGAAGCCACACTCCGCCGAATCGAAGACGCAGGGTGGCGTCTCTTCACGACCCGCGGATACGAGGCGACATCTACGCGCGAGATCGCCCGGGAGGCGGACATCGCCGCAGGCACCCTTTTCAACTACTTCCCAGAGAAGCGAAACCTGCTGATTCATCTGATGCAGCAACGTCTGGACGCCGCAGTCGAAAAGGCGTTTGCCGAGGTCGCCTCATCGACTCTCGAGCGCGAGCTGTACGAGCTCTTCGACGCGCTCAACGACTGCTACGCCGAGGAACGTCGCCTGAGCCGAGTCTTCGTCAAAGAGCTTCTCTTCACCGACGGAGCAAGGCGGGCCGAGTCTGCCGCGTGGACGTTCAGCCTCGTCAAGCGAATCGCGGAGCTGGTGGAACGCGCGCAGCATCGCGGAGAGCTCGATGCCTCCGTCGACTCGATGGAAGCTGCTCAGCAGCTCTTCAGCGCGCACTACTTCGGGCTGGTAACCTGGCTAGGCGGGACCATCCCGTCGCGCGGCGCTCACCGTGAGCAGCTGCAAACGTCGCTACGCCTCTTGCTCCGCGGCCTGCGTCGAGCGGCCGCCTAGCCCGCGACACACGTCGAGCACCGAAGCGGCGATGTCCTCCGGTACCTCCTCCTGAAGGAAGTGACCCGCCTGGGTCTCCTTGACGGGCGGATCGCCGAGCAAAGCTCGGGTGCGCTTGAGGGCGCGAGCGATGATCGGATCCCGGCGGCCCCACACGATGGCTTTCGGCCCGTCGAATGTCCGGGCGAGCTCTGCGCACTCCTCGAGCGCCGGAATGGACGGGTGGTTCGGACGGTCGACGGCCATGCGTGCGGTCGCAAGGGGTGCGACGCGGTCTCGGACGCGGCGGAACGGATAACGATAGGCCCGGGCTACGTCGCCGCGGATGCTCGACCGGTCGCCTTGAGCGAAGGACATCGCGCCTTGCGGAAAAGAAAGCCCGCGAAAGACGAGATCGCTCACCACTGGCATGTGGGCAAAACGATGAAACCCGCTCGGCGTGAAGCCGTCCGGCGGCGGATCGAGCACCGTGTTGAGCACGACCATGCCGCCCAGCCGCTCTCGCCGCGTGGTGAAGGGGTGGGTTCCAATCGCGCCGCCCCAGTCTTGGACGACCAGAACGACGTGCTCGAGGTCGAGCTGGTCGATGAGCGAGCCCAGCCATCGGCTGTGGTTGACGAGGGTATGTCGATCGAAATCTCGCGGCTTGTCGCTTAGTCCGAATCCGATCAGGTCGGGCATGATCAGGCGAAGCCCCTGCCCCTGCAGACACATGGCGACCTTGCGGTAGAGAAAGCCCCATGTGGGGTTTCCGTGCACCATCAAGACGGGGATACCTCGGCCCGTCTCCATGACGTGCATTCGTAGGTCCGCGTCGACCGCGACGCGATACCGGGTAAACGGGACCTTCTTTGCGATCCACCTAGGAAGATTGGGAGCGGGGAGCCGTTCCACGCGCGGAGCCTACCACAACGTCCCGCTATTCGACGGCCGTCCTCCTCCACCGACGGAGCGCCCAGATACCCACCGCGACCGTGAGCACGGTCGCCGCGACCACGATCGGCCAAATCGTTTCCCAAGGCCATGAGGAGACGGGGTGCTCCTCAATCCACTTGGCGACGCGAATGCCGACCAACGTGGTGCCGAGGGTGAAGGGCGCGACTCCAATCACGGTAGCCGCAAGAAAGGGCCAGAAGCGTACGCGCGACACCCCAAGGGCCCACTGCACCGAAGGCGTGGTGTAGAAGACGAGACGCAGCAGAAGAACGGTCCGAAACCCATTCGACTGCAGCCGGTCGTCGAAGCGGCGCACACGCGCCGGCAGGCGGGCCTGAAGCCAGTCCCGTATGAAGAACCTTGCGCCCGCGAACGAGAAGAGCCCGGTGCCGACCGTGCCGGCCCAGTTGAGAAGGAACGCGTCGGTCGGGTTCCAGATGAGTGGAGCGCTCAGCAGGAACACGAGGCCATTGACCCCAAAAGGCTGAAGTGCCGAGTACGAAACGACGAACAGCAGGCCCCCCCAGGGCCCGGCATCGCGGACCCAGTCGCGGAGCTGCACCGGGTCGAACTGCTCATAGGCGCCGCTGACGTACACCCACGCGAACAATCCTGCGATGGCTGCCGCGACAGCGATCTTGAAGAGGCTGCCCCGAGCCATCGCGGGATCCTAGCGCAAGTCGTTAGAAGAGATAGGCCAGGTTGAACTGAATCTGATGGTACCCGGTGCGGTACGAGGTGCTCGTCGCGCTGTTCATGCTGATCGAGTAGTTGAAGTCGAAGTTCAGGACGGCGAGGTCGAAGCCGATGCCAAATCGCGCAATCGCCTGATAGATCGCGAGGTCGACTTCCTTGGGTCGAAGTCGTACTTCCGCGCTCTCACCGTCGAACGTAACCGTCGCGATGAGGTGTGTGTTGAAGTGGTTTACGTAAGCTCCGTAGATGAACAGCTTGAAGAAGGCGTTCTTGTACGGGATGTAGCCTCCGATGAATGGCAGCTCGAACGAATTGACGCGGCCTCGAAGGCCGATGCCTTCGTTGCTCTGACGAAGCGCCCATCGGTTGAACGAGAGCTGTGTTTCGAGGAACCAACGGCGTTTTCGGACTCTCGGCCCGACTCCGATCTGCCATCCGACGAAGGTCTCGCGCTCTCGGCCGCTCTCGAGCATGGAGACGAACGTCGTGCCGCCTACTCCCGCGAAAAGCTTGATGTCGAGCTTCGGCTGCTGCGCATCGACCGACGATGGGAGGGCGAACGTGGCCACGGCGAAGGGCACCAGCAGCCAAAGAACATGCGACGGAGCGCTCATGCCGGAAAGAGGTACTCCTTCCCGTCGAGCACGAAGCGCTTGTCCATGATGCGCGGCCACATCGGCTTCTTCTTGAGCTGCTCCTGCTGCCAGCGTTCGTGTTCTTCGAGAAGTCGCTGATAGAGCTCGGGGAGCTGATCCCTAAGGTTGATCTGCTCGGGTTTGTCGACTTCGAGGTCGTAAAGCTCGGCCCAGCCGTCGCGAGTGCTCAGGATCAGCTTGTACTGCCGGTCCCGAATCGCCCAGATGTGGTCGGCTCTCCAGTATAGGACCTCGTGGGGAATGCCTTCGGTTTCTCCGGTGACATACGGCAGGAGGTCAACCCCGTCGTACGTTCGATCCGAGGGTAGCGACGCCCCGACGGCGGCGACCGAGGTCGCGAAGATGTCGGTCGAAGAAACCGGGTGGGGGTAACGGGTCCCAGCAGGCACCGTGCCGGGCCACTTCATCATGAAGGGGACGTTGATCCCGCCTTCGAACTGCGTGAGCTTTCCGCCTTTGAGTGGACCGTTGTCGGTTGCGCCCGTGTAAGAGGCGCCGCCGTTGTCGCTCAGCAGGAAGATGAGCGTATCCTCTTCGATGCCGACGTCTTTTACCTTTTGGTGGACTTCGCCGATGGCGTCGTCCAACGCCGAGATCATCGAGTAGTAGACGCGTTTGTTGTCGTCCTCGACGTGCGCGTAGCGGCAGTAGTAGTCGACGGGAGCCTGAAAAGGAACGTGAGGCGCGTTGAACGCCGCGTATAGGAAGAACGGCTCGTCCTTGTGGTCCTCGATGAACGTCTTCATTCGATCACGGAACGCGTACGTCAGGTACTGCTCCTCGCGGATGACCTTTCCGTTTTCGAGGATGGCGGCCTCTTCGCGGCGCCCCATGTCCCACTGGTACTGAGCGCTGAACGACTCGTGCTCATGGTTGACGATGTGCGGCCAGTAGCGCTCGGGCGTATACAGGGAGAACGCGCCCAAGAAGCCGAACTGATAGTCGAAGCCTCGCTCGAGCGGCACTTGCTTTCTCGACGCGCCTAGGTGCCACTTGCCGATGAGCCCGGTCGAGTAGCCGTACTTCTTGAGGACGTCGGCCAGGGTGATCTCCGACGGGGGAACTCCCTGTTTGAACGCCTGCCACTCGGATGGGAATGACGGCTTCGCCTTCACGACGAACTCTCCGGTATCGACGATCCAGCGGCCGGAGATGTACTCGACCCAGTTGGTCGGGTAATGCTCCATGATTTGCGTCTCGAAGCCGTATCGGTTCTGCACGCGCCCCGTCATGATGCCCGCGCGAGACGGAGCGCACGTCGGCGATGTGACGTAGCCTTCTTCGAAGACCACGCCCTCGGCGCCGAGCTGATCGATGTTCGGGGTGGTGATGTGGTCCGCCCCGTAGGTAGACACCTCGTACTTCCCAAGGTCGTCGGCAACGAGAACGATGATGTTGGGTGGACGCTTCGGCTTGGAAGATACGAGTGGGTCGCCGAGATACGCTCGCGAACGCGATTCCATCGCTCGGTCTGGCTTGATTCGCCACTTCACACGGGTGATCGAACAGCTCGCCAGCGCGACACCGAGGACCGCGAGGAGAGCGAACTTCAACATTCGTCGGTCTGAGAGATCGGCCACGCCTCGATAGGTACTGGCGACGGATCTCGCGTGGCAAGAAAGCCGCAGAGGCCCGCGTCACACGTCGGTGAGACTCTCGAAGTCCTTGAGACGTTTGACCAATTGGGCGCGATTCTGGACGCCGAGCTTGTGCATGGCCGAGGAGAGCAAACCCGAGATACGTCCTTGGGAAAGCCCGAGACGGTACCCGATCATCTTGTTCGTCAGCCCCGCGTACACGTACGAGACGACATGCATCTCGCGCTCCGTCAGACCACGCGGATCGTCGAGTCCGGGCACGTTCGGGACACCCAGAACGTAACGGCGACCGTCGACGTCGAACCAATCGACGGTAGACCAGCGGCCTCGCACCAGCGCTTTCCACATTTCGAGCGCGTGCAGAGGATCGGTCTCGCGCATTTTTCCGCGCGCCTCGTCGACGCGACGAGCGGCCTCTCTCAGCGACTCGAGCGCGTTCTTCTCCGCTGCGGGGCCGACCGCATCCGTCACTCGAAAGCTGGTCGAGTCGATGACGACCTCGGCGCCGTGGGGAAGCTCGGCGGCGTCGTGCTCGTTCGCTGCTTGCTGACGAACCGCTCGTCGAAGACGATAAGCGGCGCCGAAATGGGCCGCGACCATCTGAAGCAGCTCCCTTTGCCTGGGGGAGAGTCTCGTCACGACGGATAGCGGTGAGATGAGGAAAACGCCGCGACCGTCGGGGTCGAACGCGTTCAACCCGACCCCATCCTTTGCGAACGGGAACCGGTCCATGATCAGCCGGAACACGTCCGGCGCATGTTCGTTGCTCGCCTCGCTAAGGGTTTTGGGAAGACCGGGTCGGCTCACCGGCCAAAGGAGCGACATGTCGACTTCGTTCCGCAGCCGGTCCATGCGCTCGGAAAAATCGCTGGGCCCGAGCCCCGCGTGGATCTCGTCGATGACGAGGGGGCCGGGCTGCAAGGGCCTTTGGCAGGTGATGGCAACCACGCCGAGCCCGCGGTCGAGAAACGGGGCCCCGGACTCGACGACGCGTGCAAGCCAGTCCTCGTGCTCGACCTCGAGATCGTATGCAGTTTCGGCGAAATCGATCAGCGCTGGGTGCTTGAGTCGCACTCACCAATTGAGGGATCACGACCCCGGGAGTGTCCATACGTAATTCTTCACGTCGCAGCGTTGCGGTCGCCTCGATACACGCAGGCTGAAGTGCAGGTCTCGGCGACCTCGACGCGACTCAGCAGGGGGAGCGACGGCAAAATTCGCTTCCAAATCCAGCGTGCGAGAACTTCGCTCGTGGGGTTCTCGAGCCCCTCGATCTCGTTCAGGTAGTAGTGGTCGAGCCGTCGGCGAATCGGTTCGAAGGCGGTCGCGATATCGGCGAAATCGATCACCCATCCGAGCGTAGGGTCCAGATCGCCCTCGACGACGATGCGTACGCGGTAGGAGTGGCCGTGGAGCCGCTTGCACTTGTGGTCGTCCGGAACGTTCGGGAGCATGTGCGCGGCTTCGAAACCGAACTCTTTCCAAATCTCCATCGCTCGAGAGCTTGGCGCTCAAGGTGTAGTTGCGCCAGCGCCCTAACTCCGGGGCGCCGCCAGACCCCGCACCGGATGAGCTCTATATGGAGCTTCCAGGACAGCCACCTCCTCGGCGGTGAGCTCGATTTCGGCGGCCGCCACGGCGTCTTCGAGGTGCTTGAGCTTGGTGGCACCGACGATCGGCGCAGTGACCGCGGGTTTCGACATCAGCCACGCGAGAGCGATGCGCGCGGGAGGTTCCCCGCGCTCCCCGGCGACCTTCTTCACCGCGTCGACGACGTCCCAGTCGGACGGCTGGTCGTAGAGAATCTGGTCGAGACCGTCACTCGATGAGCGACTCGTCGAGCCGTCGCCGAGCTTGCTACGGGTACCCGCGAGCATTCCGCGGGCAAGCGGGGACCAAGGAATGACTGCGACCTGCTGATCTTCGCAGAGCGGGATCATCTCTCGCTCTTCTTCTCGATAGACCAGATTGTAGTGGTTTTGCATCGACACGAAGCGCGCCCAGTGGTTCTGGTCGGAAATCGCGAGGAGCTTCTGAAACTGCCACGCGTACATCGAGCTAGCGCCGATGTAGCGGACCTTGCCCTGGGTCACGAGGTGATCGAGCGCCGCAAGAAGCTCCTCCATGGGCGTGTCGGGATCCAGTCGATGAATCTGATAAAGATCGATCGTGTCGACTCCGAGCCGGCGAAGACTGTCGTTGCACGCCTGCTGAATGTGCTTGCGCGAAAGCCCGCCCATGTTCGGGCGTTTGCTCATCGGAAAGTAGACCTTGGTCGCGAGAACGATCTCGTCGAGGTTGCCATACTCTCGGAGCCAGCGTCCGGTCACCTCCTCGCTCACGCCGAGCGAGTACATGTCCGCAGTGTCGAAGAAGTTGATGCCGGCCTCGAGGGCGTGCTTGAAGAACGGTGCAGACGCCTCGGCGTCATGAACCCAGGGCCTCCAGTCGGGGGTGCCGTAGCTCATGCAGCCGAGGCAGACGCGTGACACCGTCACACCGGTGCGGCCGAGAAGCGTGTACTTCATGACGAAACCCTAAACCAGTTAGGACCTTCCGTATACGGGTACCAACGCGCCGCGACTGACGGCGTTTTGTGGCGACGCGAGGAAGGCGATGGTCTCGGCGATATCTTCGGGCGTCGGCCAGGCGGCATGGTCGGCGCCGGGCATGGCTTCGCGGTTGGTCGGCGTGTCGATGATGCTTGGAACGACGGCATTGACCCAGACGCCGCGAGGCGCCAGCTCCTCGGAAAGCGTGGTGGTCAGCGCGGCGACGGCCGCTTTGGAGGCGGCGTAGGCACTCATCTGCCCCGTGGGCACCAAAACCGGACGGGCGGAGACGTTGACGATGCGGCCACCCCGCTCCCCGAAAGACCGCGCCGCTTCGCGGCAGCAGAGAAAGCAGGTGGTGGCGTTCATGCTCACGAGGTGGTTCCAGCTTTCGCGCGACGTGCTTTCGATGGGCCCCATGTCGAAGCCGCCCGCGACGTGAATGCTCGCGTAGAGCGAATCGGCGGCCCGGTAGAGCCGCTCTACGTCATCTTCCGAACGGAGATCCAGGTCCTCGTGAACGTGGCAGTTCGAATCGTCACGATGGGGGAAATCGTCAAGCTCCGAAGAGATGTACACGGGTACGTGCACGATCGCGCCGGCTGCGAGCAAACGCTTGACGACGGCGCGCCCGAGCGCCCCCGTTCCCCCTGTCACGACGGCCTCGCGACCCGAGAAATCCAGCATGCGACGGAGCCTAGCGGAACGCCGTGTCTGCACCAACCATGGGCGAGCCGAAACGGGCGAAAATTTTCGGGTAAAGGGCCCCACACACGATTGCAGAGGGTGTATGCTCCCCACCTTCAGCGGAGGAGTTTTTGATGGCTGAGCTTCGAACGACACTAGAAGACGCGTACAAGTGGGAAAAGAGCAACCCCAATCGTATCTGGATGACCCAGCCGATCGGCGACGGAAAGGTCGTCACGTACACTTGGGCGCAGGGGCTGGATCAGGCGCGCCGAATGGCCGCGCACCTGAAATCGCTCGACCTCGAGCCCGGAAGCAAGATCGCGCTCATCTCGAAGAACTGCGCTCATTTCATCTTAGCCGACCTGGCGATTTGGATGGCCGGACACGTCAGCGTTGCGCTCTATCCCACCCTCAACGCCGACACCATCGACTACATCCTCGATCACAGCGAATCGAAGCTCCTCTTCGTCGGAAAGCTCGACGGCTGGAGCGAGATTCAAAAAGGCATTCCGAAGGACATGCCGTGCATCTCGTTCCCATTGGCCCCGCCGAACGAGTACGAGACCTGGGATTCGATCGTCGAAAGGACCGAGCCCCTTCAAGGGACGGTCGACCGCCCGATGGAAGACCCGGCGATCATCGTCTACACGTCGGGAAGCACGGGCCGCCCCAAGGGGGTCATGCACAACTTCCAAGCGATCGCCGCGGCGGCCGAGGGTAGCGAAACGATCTTTGAAGCGACCCCGAACGACCGCATGCTCTCGTATCTTCCGCTGGCCCACGTCTTCGAGCGCGCATGCGTCGAAACGTTGAGCCTCCGGAGCGGCCTCCAGATCTTCTTCGCGGAATCGCTCGACACCTTCGTGAAGGACCTGAACCGAGCGCAGCCCACCATCTTCGTTTCGGTGCCCCGTCTCTGGCTGAAGTTCCAGCTCGGTGTCTTCCAGAAGATGCCGCCCGAGAAACTCGCCCGGATGATCCGGATTCCCATCCTCAACCGCATCGTCAAGAAGAAGATTCTCACCGGCCTCGGGCTGCAGAACGTGCGACTGGCCGCGAGCGGATCGGCCCCGATTCCACCCGACCTGATTCAGTGGTACCGGGACCTCGGCCTCGAGCTTCTCGAGGGTTACGGGATGAGCGAGGACTTCGCGTACTCACACGCCACGCAGCCCGGCATGAGTCGCGCCGGCTACGTCGGAAGCCCGATGCCCGGCGTCGATGTGAAGATCAGCGACGAAGGCGAGATTCTCATCAAATCGCCCGCCACGATGATGGGCTACTACAAGCAGCCCGAGCTGACCGCCGAGTGCTATACCGAAGACGGCTACTTCAAGACCGGCGACCGCGGCGAGCGCGACGAGCAGGGCCGGCTCAAGATCACCGGGCGCGTCAAAGAGCTCTTCAAGACGAGCAAGGGCAAGTACGTCGCGCCCGCGCCCATCGAAAACCTTCTCAACAACCACCCCCAGGTCGAGCTATGCTGCGTGACCGGCTCCGGTCACCCGCAGCCCTATGCGCTGATCCTCCCGGCCGAGGAGCTCCGCCCGAAGCTGAGTGACCCCGCCGAGCGGGAGCGCTTCGAGAACGAGCTCAACACGCTCCTCGATTCGGTGAACAAAGAAGTGGAGGCGTTCGAGCGCCTTGGGTTCCTCGTCGTCGTCAAGGACCCGTGGGCCATCGAAAACGGCTTCCTCACTCCGACCATGAAGATCAAGCGAAGCAAGATCGAGGACAACTACGGGCCGCTCACCGAAGGGTGGTACGGCGAAGGCAAACGGATCATCTGGGAAGCCTGAGCGGTTACCGGTCGAGCACGTCCGGCGTGAGCTGGTCGAGTCGTTGGTTTCCCGTCAGAGCCATTGCAACGTTCATCTCGTCTCGGATGATCTGCAGGACGTGAGCGACTCCTGCCTCCCCGCCGCCGGCCACTGCGTACGTCCACGCGCGGCCGATGAGGCACGCTTTCGCGCCGAGCGCCATCATCTTCACGACGTCGAGACCGCTGCGGATGCCACCGTCAACGAGGACCTCGAGCCGATCGCCGACGGCGTCCGCAATCGGAGGGAGAGCGGAGGCGGTCGAGCGAACATCGTCGAGCTGGCGCCCGCCGTGATTCGAAACCACGACCGCATCGGCACCGGCATCGGCCGCCTGCTTGGCATCCTCGACGTCGAGAATGCCCTTGAGAATCAGCTTGCCGTCCCAGTGTTTGCGCACCCATTCGAGGTCGTCCCACTTCACGCTCGGGTCGAACTGGCTGTCGACCCATTCCTTGAAATCTTGGGGCGTCCGTGCTCCTGGAACCGCAGCCTCGAGATTGCCAAACGTGAGGGGCTTGCCGCCGATGGCGACTTCGGTGAGCCAGCCGACGTGTGAGGCGATGTCCCACGCGCGGCGGACCTTCTTCATGCCGGAGATCGGGTCGATCATGCCGTTTCGGGTGTCTCGGTAGCGCGCACCGACGACGGCCAAATCCACCGTCAGAATCAGCGCCGAGCACCCTGCGGCACGGGCGCGACCGATCAGGTCCTCCGCATAGGCACGGTCACGCATCACGTAGAGCTGAAACCAAAACGGAGCTTCCGTCGCCTCCCGAACCTCTTCGATCCCGCAGATCGAGACGGTGGACTCGCAAAAGCGGACCCCCTCGTTCTGTGCTGCGCGTGCGGCTTGGACCTCCGCACGCTTCGCGAACATGCCCGCAAGCCCCACCGGGGCGAGCACGACGGGTAATGACAGGTCCTCGCCTAGGACTGTCGCGCTGAGGTCGATGTTCGAGACGTCGCGCAGGATCCGCTGCCGCAAATGGATCGAACGAAGGTCGTCGACGTTCGCGCGCATCGTGCTCTCGGCGTACGCCCCGCCGTCGATGTAGTCGAAGAGCTGACGAGGAAGCTTTCGCCGTGCGAGCTCTCGGTAGTCCATGACGCTCGCAGGAGCGAGATTCAACGGACGGTCGCGGGGGTCGGTCACAGCGCGGGATCCTGCCCGAGAAACTGTTGGTTGACCAGAGCCTAGTGGGGCGGCGAGCTTGCGCCGGTGAGCGCAACCTTCGGGGCGCCCTCTCCTTCGATTCGGAGCGTCACTCCATCCGCGGCCGCATGGGTCGCGAAGTCTTCGATGACCTCCCGTACGTCGTGGTCGAGAATTCGCGTGCGCGACATGTCGATGTGGAGCGTACAGTTCTTCGGCACCTCGCGAAGGAGGCGCTTGAGCGCCGCCTTATTGAGGAAGGTCATGTGCTCCGTAAGACGGATCTTGATGCTGCCGTCTTCCCCGATCTCACGGTAGAAGTCCAGCTGATAGTTGTAGATGAGGATCTCGAAGAAGGCGACCACCATGCCGAGCGCAATGCCGGTCAACAGATCCGTGAAGACGAGGCCTATGACGGTCGTGACGAACGGAAGGAACTGCCAAAGGCCTTCATTCCACATCCTCTTGAAGAGCGGGATGCTCGCCAAGCGGTAGCCGATGACGAGAAGAATCGCGGCGAGGCTCGCGAGCGGTATTCGGTTGAGGACGTCTGGGATCGCCGCCACGCATACGACTAGGAGCACCCCGTGTATGAATGATGCGAGCCGCGTCTTGCCGCCGGCGCTGACGTTGGCGGTGCTTCGAACGATGACCTGCGTGACCGGAATGCCGCCCAGGAGCCCGGCTACCAGATTGCCCATCCCCTGTGCTTTGAGCTCTTTGTTGGTGGGGGTGACGCGCTTCTCGGGGTCGAGGTTGTCGGTGGCCTCGACGGAAAGCAGGCTTTCGATGCTCGCAACGAGAGCAAGCGCGAGCGCCGTGGCATAAATGCTGGGGTCGGTGATGGCCGAGAAGTCCGGGCGTCGAAAGTTCGAGAAGAACTCACCGATCGACTCCGAGACGGGCACCGCGACGAGGTGATCCGCCGAAATGCTCAGTCCGTTGCCCGTGGTCGCAAACAGCAAGTTGAGCCCGATTCCGAGCATGACCACGAGCAGCGGGGCCGGCAACGCTCTTGCGATCTTCCGGTCCTTCATCGCGGGGTGTTGCCAGATTAGAAGGATGGCCAGGGAGATGACCGTGACGATGATCGCTCCCGGACTGAGCGCGCGAAAGGCGTTTCCAATCTCCGTGAAGGTGTTCGCGCCGTCGAGCTGAGAGAAGGCTAGCTCGCCTTCGTAGGAGCTGTCGTAGCCGAGCGCATGCGGGATCTGCTTGAGGATGAGGATGACGCCGATTCCGGCGAGCATCCCCTTGATGACGCTCGACGGAAAGTAGTGGGCGATGACGCCGGCCTTGAGGAAACCGGCGATGAGCTGGATCGCCCCGCACAGAACGACGACCATGAGGTACGCGTCAAAGCCGTGCTTTTCGATGCCGGCTGCGACCATCACGGCGAGGCCTGCGGCCGGACCAGAGACGCCCAGCCGCGAGCCGCTGAACACCGTGACGACGAGACCGCCGGAGATTCCGGCGATCAGTCCGCTGAAGAGCGGGGCGTTCGACGCAAGCGCGATGCCGAGACAAAGCGGAACGGCGACGAGAAAGACGACGACACCGGCACGAATGTCGTCTGCGAGATATCGCTTGTCGAACAGGGTCGCCACGTACGGCGCACCGTATCGAAGCCATCACCTGCTGTCTACTCTGCGACCGCTAGTCGTCGTACTCGAAGTAGAATGACGAGATCGTGAACGTGTAATCGTCACAAGGGCCGCTGAACTCCCCGTCCTTAGACCCGATCCCGACGATGACCTGCGCAGGCTGCCCGGTGCCCGAGCAGCTCTGGGTGAGCCGCAGCGTGTTGGTGCCATCCTCGATGCAGTATTTCGTGTTTCCGACGGAGCTGCTCGAGCCACTGCAGTCCTCGAGCTGGTCCGAGCCGTCGGGACACACGTACGTGAGGAGAATCTCTCGCGTGCTCTTCAGGCCCTGGACTTCGACCTGAAGACCACGGTCGAGGCTGTGGACGACCTCGATCTCGTAGAAATCAACGTCACCGGAACGATCCAGTGTGCCCTCGCCCTCGGCCAAGATCGCGTTGATGCCGCAGGAACCTTTGCAGGGAAGCTGGGCCGCACTGCTCGGCCCGTCGTTCGGTTCGTAGAGGTCGCTGCACACGCAGCTTCCGCCGTCGCAGATCGGCGCCGAGGCGTCACAGACGCCGCAGAGCTGACTTTCACCACAGATGCTCGCGGTGCCGCAGTCGATCCCGCGTGCCTCGCAGCTGCAGTCATCGACGCAGGAGAAACTCAGCGTCTCGGGCTGAAGCTCGCAGGTTCCAGCCGCGCATCCATCGCACTCGACCATCCCGCCGCAGCCGTCAGGAAGGCCGCCGGGAGGGGAGCACTCGTTGTCGGCACAGGGGAAGGTCGGCGTGCAGCATTGCCGGTCGACGCAAACCTCGCCGGCCTCGCAGCCGCCGCCACAGCCGGCGTCGCAGTCCTGGCCGTCGGGGCAGATGCACCGAAAGTCGTCGCCGCAGACGAGGTCGCCTGGACACACGCCACAGTCGACGGTGCCTTCGATTCCGCAGCCAACCGGAACGCTTCCGCATTCGGCACCGACGCTAGGGCAGGTCGCGGGCTCGCAGCCGCATACGAAACTCTTCCCGTTCGCGCCACAAGTCTCACCCGCTCCGCAAGGCGGGCACTCGACAACCCCATCACATCCGTCGGGAAAAGTCCCGCATTCGACGAGAACGCCCAGGGTCGTGAAGCTCTCGATCACCTGCTCGCAGGTATCCGGCTCACAGATGACCTCGGGCTCCTCGGCGTCGTAGCAACGGCTGTCGCTGTTCCAGCAAAAGTAGCCAGACGGGCAGTCGGACGGACCTACGCAAGAGAATACGCCGTTCGGCAGGCTGAAGCCGCAGCCCGACAGCAGTGTCAGGAAGCACAAAATTCCGAGTCGCGCGTTCATCCCGTTCAGAGCCCTCCAGAGACGGAGATCGATCGATTAAGCTAGCAACGGCTTCAACATGCGACCGGTCATACCCAGGTTTTTGTGCGCTAGATCGCTACGCCTTGCCGTATCCGAAAGTCGAGCTAGCTAGGGTCGGAAGGAGATTACGGATGGTTCAACTACTGCGTCTCAGCATTCTCGTTCCTGCTCTGCTCTTGGCGACCGCACCGCCTGCATCGGCCAAGCGCAAGGACTCCGAGGACATCAGCCAGGAAGTCAAAGAGGTGAAGAAACTCTGGCAAGAGAAAGACGAAAGCTTCAACGCGACGCTGAAGAAGGCGTATGCGTACGCGATCTTCCCGGAGGTTGGGAAAGGCGGTTTCATCGTGGGCGCCTCCCACGGAGCCGGCGAGGTCTACAAGAAAGGGAAGCTCATCGGGCGAGCGAAGATGACGCAGACGACGGTCGGCGCGCAGGTGGGCGGACAGACCTACGCAGAGGTGATCCTCTTCGAGAACAAGGCTGCCCTCGACCGGTTCAAGCGGGGCGGTTTCGAAGGCAGCGCTGCGGCGACTGCGGTCGGCGGCAAGAAGGGAGCGGCCGCGGCTTCGAAGTACAAGGACGGCGTCGCGATCATGGTGCTTCCCTTGAAGGGCGGCATGGTAGAGGCCGCGGGTGGCGGTCAAAAGTTCGACTTCGAGCCGCTCTAGCGACGAGCCTCACAGCGGCGATGGTACGAGCTCATCCTCGTTCGACTCCAGGTTGGGGTCGGACGAGATCCGCACGTAGCCTCGAAACGTCCCGATGAAGATGCTGTTCCCGGGGCCGAATGAGAAGGTGCCCCAAATGTTGTTGAAGACCTTTCGTCCGTAGTCGCCCTTCCCGAGGGTCATGCGACGCACGATGCGCATGGTGTTGTCGTCGAAAGACTTCGTGTCGAAGAAGCCTTTGATGCTGAACACCGGCCAGCCGGTTCTGAAGTCGAGCGCGGTGAGCTGCCAATCGGCATGGCCGGGGGCTTCGGTGTCGCGATGGTACACATAGAGCAACCCGTTCGCGGTCGATAGCTTGGGCGTGGCGGTCTTCCCGTCGAAATGCCCGACCGCGGGCCAGTCAGCGGCGTGCACGTATGTGCCTTTGGCTTCGTCGTAGTCGAACCGCATGATTCCGCCCGCGGTTTCGTTCTCGCTGAAGGGATCGGTGTAACCGTACGTGTTGCCCACAACCAGATGGGTGCCGTAAGCCACGACCGAGTTTTCGACCGCGCCCTTCCCCGGCTCGAACAGAGGAAGCTTGCTCACGAGCTTGCCGTCCTCTTGCCGAAAGACGACCAGGTTCACCTGCTCGGGGGCGTTGTCGACGATCGCCACGAAGTCGTCGCCTACGAGGGTGGGCGTCGTCCCGCTTCCGTCGTTGAGATGGCCAGGTTTGACCATCCGGTCGTTCTCGTAGAGTAGCTCGCCGTCGGCGTAGGTAGGGCCCCACTTCGGGTCGAGCTCGATGCGCTGGGTCTCCTCGTTGAAGCGGAACTTGTAAAGCGCGACGTTGGTCACGATGTACACCCCATCCGAACCCACCGAGAACGAGTTCTGAATCTGTTCGAGGGACGTGTTCTTCCTCTTTAGGCGCCTTTCGCCTTCGGACCGAATCGTGGCCAAATCCTCCGCGTCGCCCGTTTCCTTGGCCGCCTCCGCCCGCACGATGAGATCCTCGATCTCGGGGTCGACGCCGCCGAGGTAGCGGTCGACCTTCTCACGGAGCTTGAAGTAGGCGACCGCGGTCGTGTAGACGCGAGGACATACACCCGAATAGTCGGTGTCGATCACGCCGATCACGCCGTACTTCGAGGTGAACCACACCCTACCCTGGGCGTCGGGCATCAGAGCCGTGAGCACGTTGTCTTTGCGGTCCATCGTCTCGCTCACCCAGGTCCCTTGAGCGACCTCCGCGCTGAGATCGATCAGCGCCATCTCTTCACGCACGATTCGGCGATCGCGAATCGGGATCGCGATGAGCGTGTCGTCCGCGCCTGGAATCAACACGTTTCCGTTTCCGTCCAGGTACGAATAGGCACCGCCCGACGTGTCGCGAAAAATCTCGAGACGGGCACGTTTGCTGATCAGCTCGATCGCCGAGCTTCCGCGTCCAGGGACTGCAACGTGATCGAGAACCACCGCATCGCCCGAAATATCGACGATGAGAAGGGTGGCAGCGTCCCGCCCAAACGAGATCGTCACGATCGTTTGGTCGTCGAGGAACGTATAAAAAGGAGACATGCCGGAGAGCCGCGTTCCCTTCTCGAGCACGTGGAAATACTCGACTCGAGGGTTCGCTGGGATTGGGCCGGGCTCCACGCTGACGTCGGTCGCCGAGCTGTTCTCGTGCATCGTGGACGCGTAGCGCTCGGACAGGCGCGGATGCTGCCAAACCTCTGGCGCGGGGAGCGGCGGTGGCAGCGTCTCGCCATGAAGCGACGTCCAGTCGTCGTACCATCGCGTTTCGACGTTGGCTTCCTGAGAGACGTACTCGAACTCGCTGTCTTTGGCCTCGTAGACGTAACAGCCGGGCGTGTCCCCCCCGATGGCCGGACCGCGGCCGGTCTGTTTCTTCGTGCAGCCGCTGCCCACCACGGCAACGAGCAGCATCACGAACCCGGTACGAAGCATCGCGGGATGATAGATCCGAATCGGGCTACGTGGGGGCGCTTTCGCACGCTTCTTTGGTCACGCGATGACGAAACTCGAAGAGGCGTTCGAGATTGCTCCGCGCAAACCAGCCGCCAAAGGTTTCCCCGAGGATCCCGAGCGGAAGCTCGTATTCGATATCATCGGTGAGCACGCACTCGTTCTCGCCCCGAGGTGTGACGATGTGACGGTGAAGCCAACTCTTGAACGGCCCCTTCACCAGCCGGTCGGCGAACATGACCCCCGGCTCGTACTCGACGTGTTCCGCCTCCATCGTCTGCCAGAACGGCCCCACTTTGACCTTCAAGATCACGCGCGTACCGACCTCGAGCGACGTGGGCGGCTGAACGACTTTGGTCTCCTGCCATGGTGGCTGAAGACGCTCGAAAGCGTCGGGCTGCTCGTGAAACGCAAACACGCGTTCCGCGCTCGCCTTGATGATGCTCTTCTTCTTGAACCGCATACGGCGAACATCATGGGACCTCTTCGAGGCACGGCAAGTGACCGAGGGTACTACCGTGGCGCGGTCAGGCGCGAGTGTCCGGCACCTGTGCTTGAATCGTCGCGAGGCTTCCCACGGAGTCCCGAGCCGCCCGGAGGTCGAGCATCTCTCGGCCTACGTCGCGCCACCACACGGCTGCGTCCTTCTGCGTCCAACGGTCGAGCGGCATGGCTTCCAGACGATTTGCGACCTCGAGCGCCGACCCCGGCCGGTCATCACGCCTCTTTTCGAGGCACTGCATGATGAGAAGCTCGAGCTCGAGATTGATGTCCCGCTCGACTCGGAACGACGGGAGCTCGGGTTCCGCACTGAGGTGCTGTCCGCAGATTTCGATTGGGTTCGTACCCTCGAACACGAACTCTCCGGTCAAAAGGTAGTAGCCCACCGCGCCAAGCGCGTACAAGTCCGAACGCGCATCGATGGAAGGGGGGTCGACGATCTGCTCCGGACTCATGAACCTGGGCGAACCGATGATCACCTCGGACAACGTATTCGGGGCGTCGGTCATCGCGTCGATCTGCTTGACGAGACCGAAATCCAAGACCTTCGTCACGTCGTGGACGCCGCCCTGCTCCGTCATCATGATGTTGCTTGGCTTGATGTCTCGATGCACGAGGCCGATCGAATGTGCTTCTTGGAGG
Source organism: uncultured Myxococcales bacterium (assembly GCA_965601515.1). GTDB lineage: Bacteria > Myxococcota_A > Polyangia > Polyangiales > Houyiibacteriaceae > SG8-38. The sequence continues at coordinate 30,920 of CBFCWN010000047.1, forward strand.
GCCATCGCGCATTGGAAGAGGATATGAACGACGCGCGCCTCCGGCTGCACGCCGTCGTTGACCACGATTTCGTGGAGTGTGACACCTTCGAGAAGCTCCATGGCGTAGTAGAACGTCCCGTCCTCGGTTCGCCCGTAGTCGAAGATCGTGACCGTATTCGGGTGCTTGAGCTTCGCGGTCATTTGAACTTCTTGGCGAAAGCGTTCGAGATCTGCCGGGGTGTTCCGATCGGGCCCTAGGAGCTTGACCGCCGTTGGGCGCTTCAGCATGCCGTGCTGCGCACGGTACACAGCGCCCATGCCTCCCTCCCCAAGCTTTTGCTCGACGATGTATTGCCCGAGCTTCTTCGCGTCACGGACGTCGCGTCGCAGGCCGTAGATCACGCGGGTCGCCCAAGCCGCGAGGAGAGTCGTGAGTCCCCATGCGAATGCGATCTGGATTGCCTGGCTTCGGGCCAGCGCCCGCTCGTCGGTGATGACTCGAAAGAAGCCGTGGCTGTTCCACGCATCGAGGTCGACGTCGAGGAAGTTCAGGTAGACCGCAACGACAAGGGGGACTCCGACGAGTACGCCGAGCCACGCCGTGTGCTTTGCGGTGCTTGGTACGAACACGACGCGCGCAATCAGCACGAACGAGAGCGAGTACGCGGTCGTCGTCGCGGCTCCTGCAGCCGCCGGAAGGTTGGCCCCCATGATCACCAAGCACACGCTCGTGAGGACGAGCCCGATGGCCTCGACGGTTTGGATCGAACGCGTGGGCAGCGGCTTGCCGCGGCAGATCAGCCACACCAGGAAAACCGGAATCCAAGAAACCGCATGTGCCCAAAACGACGGATGGGCGACCTCCTTCGTCACGTAGCCAAACCCAATACCGACCAACAGTCGGGCGATCAGCGACAGGACGAGGATCACCGCGACGGCACCGCCAAACGATCCGACGCGCTCCTGCAGAAGCTGTCGGCTATCGGTGCTCCGTCCAACTCCTGTCGCGCCGCTCACCAGATTGGGAACGCTATCACAGCCAGACCCGTTGACTCCATCGCACCGTCTGGCTATCAGAATCGCTCGCTCTGATGTCGCGGCGTCGAACACGACCGGATGAGTCGGGCAAGCCCGGCTACATCACGCCCGAGGGCTATCGCCGCTTCGAGGAGGAGGCGGACCGACTGTGGAACGTCGAGCGGCCGAAGATGGCCAAGGCCGTTCAAGTTGCCGCAGCGGAGGGCGACCGCTCGGAGAATGCCGAATACCAATACAGCAAGCAGCGGCTCGCGGCGATCGATCGACGGCTCCGGTTCCTCGGTCGGCGGCTCAAGGTCCTGACGATCGTCGACGAGAATCCACCCGATGATGGCCGGGTGTACTTCGGGAGCTGGGTGACGATCGAAGACGAAGAAGGCAACGCCAACACCTACCGGATCGTCGGACCCGACGAGATCGACGCCGAACGCGCGTGGATCAGCATGGACTCGCCGGTGGGGAAATCGCTGCTGTCCCGGGAGGTCGGGGATGAGGTCGTCGTCCAGCGCCCACGAGGTGAAGTCGTCTGCGAAATCGTCGACGTCCGCAACGTCAAACCAGACTGACCGCTACTGCTGAAAGCAGAAGAGCCGCAGGCGCGTGTTGCACGTCGGGGTCTGGGATGCGGTCCAGCGGCTGTCGGAAAACGCAGTGGAACCACAAAGGCTCAGGCTGTTCGAGGCCTCCGTCGTGAAGCCGGCGCAGTCGCCATCCGCGAAGGGCTGACCGCTCGGCAGTGTCCC